>JBEBGN010000057.1:0-16917 GCA_040081395.1 Longimicrobiales bacterium | reverse complement strand
GTTCAACTGACGCCGGAGGGGCCGTAAGGGTCGAATGGGCCGTCGCTCGGTGGACCGCACCGGGCGGCGGCCCTTCGCTTTGCGGCCGATTGATCGGGCCGGGCGGCCCTCCGTACCTTTGGCCCGTGTCCGGCCATAACAAGTGGTCCCAGATCAAACGGAAGAAGGGCGTCGCCGATGCGAAGCGCGGCGCGCTCTTCACCAAGCTCATCCGTGAGATCACGGTGGCGGCACGCGAGGGAGGCGGCAGTCCGGAGTCCAACTCCCGGCTGAGGCTCGCCATCGACACCGCACGGTCGGCGTCGATGCCTTCGGAGAATATCGAGCGGGCGGTCAAACGCGGCACCGGCGAGCTCGAGGGGGTCAACTACGAGTCCGTCACCTACGAGGGGTACGGACCGGGCGGTGTGGCGCTCCTCATCGATTGTCTCACGGACAACACGAACCGCACGGTCTCGGATGTACGTTTCGCGCTCCATCACTTCGAGGGCTCTCTCGGGTCGGGTGGGTCGGTCGCCTGGCAGTTCGACAAGCGGGGCCAGCTCGTCGTCGACGCGTTGCGGCACGCGGAGGAGGCGGTCTTCGAGGTGGCCATCGAGGCGGGGGCGGAGGACGTGGCGAGCGTCCCGGGCGAGCACATCGTCACAACCGATGTGGCGAAATTCCACGCGGTGCGCGAGGCCCTGGAGGGGGCGGGCATCCAGATCGTGTCGGCGGAGTTGACGCGGATTCCGAAGACCGAGGTGGCGGTGGCGGGAAAGGACGCTGCGATGCTGATGCGCCTCATCGAGGCGCTCGAGGATATCGACGACGTCCAGAAGGTGTACTCGAACGCCGACATCGACGACGCGATCCTCGCGTCGATCGGTTGAGGGGTCGAGACGCCTGACCGGGAGAAGGCCGTGAGCGACGTGGTGGTGCTTGGCATAGACCCGGGTACGGCCGTGACCGGGTTCGGTGTCGTCGTCAGGGCGGGGTTGGGCGCGGTCACATTGCGGGAATGCGGCGTCATCCAGACGACTCCGGACACTCCGCTGTTCGAGCGCATCCGAGACATCTACGACGCCGTAGTGCTATTGATCGAGCGCCACCGTCCGTTCGTGGTGTCGGTGGAGGATGTATTCCAGGGGAAGAACTCGCAGAGCGCGCTCAAGCTGGGGCACGCCCGAGGGGCGATCCTACTCGCGGTCGCGCACGCGGGAGTGGAGCTCGCAGAGTACGCGCCGCGTGAGATCAAGAAGGCCGTCGTGGGGAACGGAAATGCCACCAAGGATCAGGTCGCGTTCATGGTTCAACAGCAGCTCCGCTTGAAGACGCCGCCGAGTCCGGCGGACGCGGCCGACGGCGTGGCCGCCGCGCTCTGTCACTGCATGGTCGGGAGATTCCCGTCGTGAAACGGAGCCAGACGTGATCTCGCGCATCCAAGGCGTCCTGCTCGCACGCGAGGGGGGGCGCGTCGAGGTGGAGACCGACGGTGGCGTCGTCTACGAAGTCGACGTGCCGCTCACGGTGCTCGAGCACGTGCCATCTCCCGGTGCGCCCATCGAGCTCCGCACCGTGCAGATCGTGACCGACAGTTCGGTTGCCCTGTACGGCTTCATGACCGCACACGAGCGCTCGCTCTTCCAACGCCTCATCACGGTCCAGGGCGTCGGTCCGAAGCTCGCGCTCGCCACCATGTCCAAGTACTCGGCGGAGCGGTTGGTGCGTGCGCTGGTCGACAAGGACGTGGCGGCGCTCACACAGGTGTCGGGCATCGGCCGGAAGACGGCGGAGCGGCTGGTGCTGGACCTGTCCGACCGCGTGTCCGACCTGGCCATCGTGACACCGACGGGGCGCGCCGGAGGCGGCGTCGCGCAGGAGGCGGTCCAGGCCCTCATCGCGCTGGGCCGCACGTTCAGCGAAGCCGACGCGGCGGTGCGGGCGGCACTGAAGGATGGCGGAATCGGCACGGCCGAGGACCTGATCCGCAGGGCCTTGGCGCGTTGACCGGCTAGATTCAGGCGCCATGTCCGAGCACACACACGTCACCACGCCCGAGTCCCTCTCCGAGGATACGCAGGCGGAGCCGTCGCTCCGACCCCAGCGCCTGGCCGAGTTCATCGGTCAGGCCAAGGTGTGTGACGCGCTGGGGGTCGCCATCGAGGCGGCGCGTCAGCGCCGGGAGCCGCTCGACCACATTCTCTTCCACGGCCCCCCGGGTCTGGGGAAGACCACCCTCGCGTCGCTCATCGCGCGCGAGATGGGCGCCAACTTCAAGGTCACGTCAGGCCCCGTGCTCGAGAAGCCGGCCGACCTCGTGGGCATCCTCACCAACCAGCGTGAGGGGGACATCCTCTTTATCGACGAGATCCACCGCCTGCGGCCGATCATCGAGGAGTTCCTCTACCCGGCCATGGAGGACTGGAAGATCGAAATCAGGCTCGCAGAGGGACCGAAGGCGCAGACGATGACGATGAAGATCGAGCGCTTCACGCTGGTGGGCGCGACCACGCGCTTCGGAATGCTCACGGCCCCCATGCGCGCGCGCTTCGGCATCGTGCAACGACTCAACTTCTACCCGCCCGAAGAGCTCGCGGACATCGTCGAGCGTAGCGCAGCACTGCTCGGGATCCACACGACCAAGGATGGGGCCCAAGAGCTCGCCAAACGCTCGCGTGGTACGCCGCGCGTGGCGAATCGCCTGCTGCGCCGTGTGCGGGACTACGCGCAGGTGAAGGCGTCCGGTCGCATCGACATCGAGGTCGCGCGCGAGGCGCTGCGCTTGCTCGATGTGGACGAGTACGGTCTCGACGAGATGGATGCCCAAGTGCTCAAGACCCTCATCGAGAAGTTCGAGGGAGGACCGGTGGGGCTCAACTCGCTCGCGGTCGCGATGGGCGAGGACGCGAACACGCTCGAGGAGGTCTACGAGCCCTTCCTGATCATGGAGGGATTCCTGAAGCGGACGCCTCAGGGACGCGTGGCCACTCCGAGAGCGTTCCGCCGCTTCGGCTACACGCTGCCCAAGGACGCGAAGCCGCAGGGCACCCTGTTCGTCGAAGAGGGATGAAGGACGGGTCGAGTCTCTCCGACTACGACTACGATCTCCCGCAGGATCGGATCGCACGGTATCCGTCCGAGCGGCGAGACGGGAGCCGACTGCTCGCGCTGACGCAGACCGGCGAGCTTCGCCACCTCGGGTTCGCGGATATCGTCACACTCTTCCGGCCTGGCGACGTGCTCGTCGTGAACGAGACGAAAGTGATTCCCGCCCGTCTCCTCGGGAGGAAGCCGACCGGCGCGCCCGCAGAGATCCTTCTCATGCGCCCCGCCCCGGTCGGCGGCGACGAGCGCGTGTGGGAAGCGCTCGTGCGACCGGGATCCAAGCTCAAGCCGGGCCGGATGGTCGTGATTGCCGACGATCTCGCCGTGGAGATCCTGGACTCCGCGCCGGGGGGGGGCCGCGTGGTGCGCCTCGTCACGGACTCGAGCGTCGAGCAGGCGCTCGAGCGTCACGGACACGTACCACTCCCTCCTTATCTGGGTCGGGAAGAGGAGCCCCTCGATCGTGAGCGCTATCAGACGATCTACGCACGCGAGCGCGGGTCGGTCGCGGCGCCGACGGCGGGGCTGCACTTCACCCCGGAGATCCTGTCGGCCTTGGAAGGCGCGGGCGTTCGCCGCGCCGCGCTCACACTGCACGTCGGGATCGGCACGTTCAGACCCGTGGAGGGGGACGACATCGAGACCCACGTGATGCACGGCGAGAGCTATGAGGTTTCGCAGGTCGCCGCCGCCACCGTGAACGCCGCGCGCGCCGAGGGCGGACGCGTCTGGGCCGTCGGCACGACCACCGTGCGTACGCTCGAGAGCGTGGCGGACGAACACGGGCGAGTCCGCGCGGGGTCGGGGTCGACACGCCTGTTCATCCGGCCACCCTACTCGTTTCGGGTGGTGGACTGCATGCTCACGAACTTCCACTTGCCGCGGTCGACGCTGCTGATGCTCGTGGCTGCCTTCGCGGGCTACGGGCATACCATGGCTGCGTACGCGGAGGCTGTGCGCACGGGCTACCGCTTCTACTCCTATGGAGATGCGATGGTGGTCGAACGGAGCCCGGCCCGCTTCTAGCCGACCGCCGGGGGGCGAGCTACCATGCTGCCCACGAATTCGTAGTCTGCCCCAAGTGGTTCCATCCGCGGAGGGAGCTATGCCGTCTATGTTGCGTCGCGCCGGCCGTCTCATGTTGGCGATCGGGCTCGCCGGGGGAGTTCTGCTCCCCGTGCAGGTGCTCGCGCAGGCCCAGAATCGGCAAAACCCGGACGGCGAGTGGCGCTACCAGAGCGCCGACGCTTGGGGGACGCGGTACTCCCCCGCCAACCAGGTCAACGCGTCGAACTTCGCCGACCTCGAGGTCGCCTGGGTATGGCGCGGCGACAACTTCGGTCCTGCGCTCGAGGACCAGACCAAGGCGACCCCGCAATACATCAACGGCATCCTCTACACCGTGGCGGGGCACCGCCGCACCGTGGTCGCGATGGATCCCGAGACGGGTGAAACGCTGTGGACCTATCGCGAGCCGAATACGACGCGGTGGGAGCGCTCCATGCGTCAGAACTACGGCAAGGGCGTCGCCTACGGCGAGATCGACGGACGGGGCGTGATCTACTACATCTCGCCCGCGTTCTTTCTGCATGCGCTGGATGCCGAGACCGGCGAGCACATCGCAAACTTCGGTCGGCGAGTGAACCTCGAGGGCTTCCCGGAGACGGGTGTCGTCGACTTGGTCCCGGACGTGGTGGGAGACTGGGAACCGTGGCAGAATTTCACCCGCGGTGGCGGCCGGTACGACGCCGACTACGGCATTCCGCGTGAGCTCGGCTACATCACGTCCTCTTCGCCGCCTATCGTCGTGAACGGTGTGGTCGTGGTCGGCAACTCCGCGGAACAGGGTTACAACCAGACGCGCGTCGAGAACGTACCCGGCGACATCCTCGCGTACGACGCGCGCAGCGGCTCATTCAAGTGGAAGTTCCACGTCATTCCTCGGCCGGGTGAGTTCGGACACGACACATGGCTGAACGACGCATGGCGCTGGACGGGCGACGTGTCGTCATGGGCTCCGCTGTCGGCGGACTACGAGCGCGGCCTCGTCTACATCCCCACCAATCCGCCGACCGTCGACTACTTCGGCGGCTTCCGGCCGGGGGACAACCTCTTCGGCACGTCGGTCATCGCGCTCGACGTGCAGTCGGGGGAACGTCGCTGGCACTTCCAGACCGTCCACAACGACCAGTGGAACTACGACCTTCCGAACGTACCCATCGTCACGGACCTCCGTGTGAACGGGCAGCCGGTGCCCGCGGTCATCCAGACGACCAAGACAGGCATGATCTTCGCGTTCAACCGCGAGACGGGGCGGCCTCTCTGGCCGATCGAGGAAGTGCCGGTAGTTCAGACCGTGGTGCCTGGGAACTGGACCGCGGCCACGCAGCCCGTGCCGACGCGCCCTGAGCCTTCCGAGCCGCTGGGCCTCTCCGAGTCCGACGTGATCGACTTCACGCCGCAGCTCCGCGCGGAGGCGATGGCCATGCTGGGACGGTATCGCGTGGGCGGGCCCTTCATGCCGCGCCTCTACGAGGACCACAACACCGGGGTCGAGGACAACATCCGCTGCTACGGCGGCCTCAACATCACCAACCCGGCCACGCTCGATCCATCGACGGGCATCCTCTACGTGCCCTCGTCACGCGGATGCAGCGGCGGCAGCGTATCGCCGGGACTCGAGTCCGACGATCCGGACAACATCATGACCACCGGTACCACGATCTCGCAGTGGGTGGCGGGCGCGGGCGGTGGTCTGCCGCGCGTGCAAGGTCTGCCCGCATGGAAGCCGCCGTACAACCGCGTGTCCGCGTACGACATGAACACCGGCGAGCGGATCTGGTGGGTGCCGATCGGCGAGCCGGACCAGAACATCGCCAATCACCCCGCGATGCAGGGTATCGACATGTCGCGCTTCGGCGGTGGCGGCAACTCCGTGCAGATGGTCTCCGGAGACCTGCTCTACACCACCGAAGGTTCGAACGGAGCGCCCGTGCTCAACGCCTGGAACAAGCGGACCGGCGAGCACGTGGGCGAGCTGACGGACCTTCCCGGCTCGGTCGAGTACGGGATGATGACCTACATGCACGAGGGCCGTCAGACCATCGTGCTCCAAGTCGGTAGCCCGGCCCGGCTGGTGGCGCTCAGACTGCCGCAGTAGGCTCGGCGCTGGAACGGGGATCCTCGGCGCTGGGTGTGCCGGGGGTCCCCGTTAGCGTTTCTCGGTGTCCGTGCCGGGGGAGGGGCTCGCTTAACGGCGCGGCTCGACTCCCGAGTGGGGCGCACCCCCATGATGGGCGCCGCGCCGATGACCCCTCCTTTCTTGCTTTGTGTTTGTATCAGCTCTTTGACGCGAGCTCGGAGCAACCCCGGTCAACGCGCGACGCCGTAACCGCGACAAGGTGGGGACCCCTGGGTCCCCACCGACCCCAAGCGTCTACCGCAGCCCCCGCAAAGTCCGAAGCTGCACCCCGCGCGCGTCGAAGTTTGCCGGGTCGAGCCACGCCTCGAACGCCCGTCGTAGCGCGGGCCAATCGTCGTCGACGACGGAGTACCAGGCGGTGTCGCGGCTCCGGCCCTTGTAGATGACATGCTTGCGGAAGGTCCCTTCGTACACGAACCCGAGGCGCTCCGCCGCCCGGCGTGACGGTTCGTTCAGCGCGTCGCACTTCCATTCGTAGCGTCGGTAGCCGAGTTCATCGAATGCCCTGCGCATCATCAGGTACATGGCCTCGGTGGCAGCGCGGGTGCCCTGCAACGCCATGGAGTAGTGGATGTGCCCGACTTCGATCACGCCCATCGCCGGAGTGATGCGCAGATAACTCGCCAGCCCCACGGGCACGCCGGCCTCGTCCAAGATGGTGAAGAAGAGCGGGTCGTCCGCGACGGCCATGCCCTCGAGCCAGGTCCGCAAGCGTACGGCTGTGTCGAATGGGCCGTAGGGCAGGTACGTCCAACCAAGACCCTCCGCGTCGAGCCGAAAGGCTTCGAACAGCGCGGCCGCGTGCGTCGGCGGGTCGAGAGGCTCCACTCGGCACCAACGTCCCTGCATGGCATCCCGGGTCGGCTGCCCACGGGCCGACCAGCCGGGCAGGGCGGGGCCGACGGGCGGCCTTCGCTCAGCTGCCATGGGTCCCCCGGTCTCGACCTACCTGGAGGCTCCAGGCGAATCCGAAGTCGGCGCCGCCCGCCGTCGTGGCGCCGACGAAGACGCCCGGGACCCATCTGGGGCTGTGAAGGAAGTGACCGACGAGGGCCCCTGCTGCTGCTCCTGCAACGGCGGGCACCACCAGATGCCACTCGTTGAAGTGGTCCCCCGGATCGTCGCAGAACCCGCCCGAGTCACGACAGTCCCCTCGCGACGAGATCGCCAGTCCTACACCGGCGGCGAGCCCAAGGGCTCCGCCGATCACACCGCCCCGACGCGCGTTGGTTCGGCTCCCGAGCACCTCCGCGCGCTGGATCTGGGTTGCTTGCAGGGTGAAGATGCTCCCGTCGCGTTGGCGCAGGGTGATCGCATTCGGGGTCACGCTCACGAGGATGCCGTCGAAAGAGCCCGCCACTCCACGCGCGAACACGCGGACCTCACGGCCGGACGTGAGCGGCTCGGCCTGCGCATAAGCCACTCCAGGTCCGAGCCACGCGAGGAAGCCTAGAACCGCCGCCGCTCCATGGGGCCTGAGTCGCACGACCGCCTAGTGGATATGCGTCAGATCGGCGAGAACCGGACCCACGATCCGGTTCCAGATTTCGTAGCCGGCCGGCGTCATGTGCAGTCGATCCGCCACGTACAGGTGCGGCATGGGCTGGCCGTCCCCGCCCAGCATGGCGGTGCCGACATCCACGTACTCGACCGTCGGCTTGCCGTCGGCGTAGCGGCGCATGAGCTCGTTGATGTCCTGCATGACGGACCACCAGGCCCAGCGGCGCGGACTCGGCTTCACCGAGAGCAGAACCACGGAGGTGCTCGGGTCGGCGGCGAGCACGGCTTCGGTGAAGTCCCTCACGTCCTCGAAGACCTGCTCGGCTCCCTTTCCCGCTTCGACGTCGTTGTCGCCGGCGTAGTAGACGACCACGGAGGGGTCGTACTTCACGACCGCCTCGTGCACGCGTGGGGTTACGTCCGAGGCCTGTGAGCCCCCGAAGCCGCGATTGATGACGGGCATGTTCGGGAACGACTCGGCGGTGTTCCAGCGAACGATGCTCGAACTCCCCACGAAGAGCACCGCGTTGCGCGGGAAGCTGTTCTTGGTATCCCAGCGGGCGAAGTCGACGAACGTGCTGTCGAAGCGGTGGGGGTCCGGGTCGGCGACCTGGGCCGTGAGGGCGGGCGTCCAAGCCGTTGCCAGCATGGCTCCTGCGAAGAACGCAGAAGCAAGCCGCGGAGCTCTCATCTCGGGGCATCCCCTCCGTTCGTCCGGATCCGGTGCACTACCTCGGTCAATCTGGGGTTTCGGGTCGGAGTGCGCATCCGCAGGGGGCGGGTACCGTGTACATTCGGGCCCCATGTTCGATTTCAGCCTCGATGCCCGCGAGGGCTCCGCGCGAGCCGGTCGCTTCTCGACGCCTCACGGCGACATTCCCACGCCGGCGTTCATGCCGGTCGGCACGCTCGGTACCGTGAAGACGTTGACCCTGGACGAGGTAGGCTCCCTGGGCGCGCGCATGGTGCTGGCCAACACGTACCACCTGTACCTCCGGCCTGGGCACGAACTCGTGCGTGAGCTCGGAGGGCTACACGCCTTCATGCGTTGGCCCGGACCGATCCTGACCGACTCGGGGGGCTTCCAGGTCTTCTCGCTCTCCAAGACTCGGCGGATCCACGAGGACGGGGTCGAGTTCCAGAGCCACATCGACGGCTCGACGCACAGCTTCACCCCCGAAGCCGTGATCGACATGCAACGCGCGCTGGGTGCCGATGTGGTGATGGCCTTCGACGAGTGCCCGCCCGGAGGGTGCGACCGAGCCACAGCCGAGGCCGCGGGCCGGCGCACCCTGGCCTGGCTGGAACGCTGCCGGACCCGCTTCGGTCAGCTGGAAGCCGAAGGGGTGGGTCCGGCCCAGGCGCTCTTTCCGGTGCTGCAAGGGAACGTCTTCGACGATCTCCGGGCGGAGCACGCCCTGCGCACCCAGGAAATGGGAGACTGGCGGGGGTTCGGCATAGGCGGCCTCTCGGTGGGGGAAGCCAAGCCGGCCATGTGGCGCACGCTGGAGGTCCTGGACGGAGTGCTCCCCTCCGACCGGCCCCGCTACCTCATGGGGGTCGGGTACCCGGACGACCTACTCGAGGCCGTGGCGCGCGGCTGCGACCTGTTCGACTGCGTGGCGCCGACCCGGAACGCGCGCCACGGAACCGCCTGGACGAGCGGGGAAGGTCAGGTCAACTTGAAGGCGGCGCGCTTTCGCAGCGACACGAACCCGGTCGATGCGAGCTGCGACTGCACCACCTGCGGCCGGTACGACCGGGCCTATCTTCGTCATCTGGTGGTCGCTGGAGAGTGGCTCGCAATGCGGCTCCTTTCGATCCACAACCTGCGCTTCCTGGTGTCTCTAGGTGAGCAGGCCAGGAAGCGGATCGGTGAGGGCACGTTCGAGGGTTGGCGCCGGGACTGGCTGGAACGCTATCGCAAGGAAGGGAGCACGTCGTGATTCTCCATGATCTCCTGTGGGCGGTGCCGCGTGAAGGCGGGAACGCCGGCATCATCTTCGTCGTCCAGATGGTGCTGATCTTCGGCATCTTCTACTTCTTGCTCATCCGCCCGCAGTCGAAGGAACGTCAGCGGCACGAGCAGATGCTGAAGAATCTCAAGAAGGGCGACGAGATCGTCACCAACGGCGGCATCATCGGGAAGGTCGTGCACCTTGAGGAGAAGCGTCTGATCCTCAAGACGGCCGAGAACACCCGCGTCACCATCGACCGGGGCCGCATCGCCACCGTTTTGGATTCGAGGGGCGAAGAGCAGGCAGCAGAGTAGGAGCGCTCTCAGGTGCCCGTCCGCGACATTCGACTGTTGGGTGACCCGATCCTCCGTCGTGAGGCGAGCGCCGTCGTCTCCTTCGGCGCCGATCTGCGCGCCCTGGTCCGCGACATGTTCGAGACGATGTACCACGAGGAAGGGATCGGCCTGGCCGCGCCGCAGATCGGCATCGGCCAGCGCGTGATCGTCGTCGACCTGCGCCGGGAGGAACACCCGGACGACGAGCCGATGGCGCTGGTCAATCCTCGCCTCACCTGGACGAGCTCCGAGACGGCCAAGCAGACCGAAGGCTGCCTCAGCATTCCCACGCTCGAAGAGGTCGTCGAGCGGCCCGCCAAGGTGCGCGTGGAAGCGCACGACCCGGAGGGGAAGCGCATCGAGCTCTTCGCGGAAGACCTTCTGGCTCGCGCGCTCCAGCACGAGATCGACCACCTGGACGGCGTACTCTTCCTCGATCGCGTGAGTACGCTCAAGCGCCGCATGCTGCTGAAGAAGTGGAAGAAGCTAGAGGAAGAGGCCGAAGAGGAGTCGTGACCTACCGGTGAGGATCCTCTTCTGGGGCACACCCGAGTTCGCGGTGCCGTCGCTGCGTGCCCTCGACGACGAGGGATTCGACATCGTGGGGGTCGTGACGCAGCCGGATCGCCCCGCCGGGAGAGGAAGGGTCACCAGGCCTTCGCCGGTGAAGTCGGTGGCCTCCGCACTCGGGCTCGATGTGCTGGCCCCCGATTCGCCCAAAGAGGCCGGCTTTCTCGAACGTGTGCGTGGGCTGGAGCCGGACCTCTCGGTCGTGGTGGCGTACGGGCACATTCTCACGACCGATATGCTCGAAGCACCGAGCCTCGGCTCCATCAACGTGCATGCCTCGTTGCTCCCCGCGTTGCGCGGGGCGGCGCCCATCAACTGGGCGATCGCACGCGGGCACCCGACGACCGGCGTGACCATCATGCGCATGGTACGCGCGATGGACGCCGGTGCGATCATTCACCAGGTCGAGGAGCCGATCCTGGACGACGAGACCGCGTCCGAACTGTCGGTGCGCCTCTCCGAGCTCGGAGCCGAGGCCTTGGTCGAGGCGCTCGCGCTCCTCTCCGCGGGTGACCTGGAAGAAGAGGAGCAGGACCACGCGGCCGCCACCTTCGCGCCCAAGATCGACCGTCAGGTGGCCCGCATCGATTGGACGAAGCCCGCGCGCGAAGTCGCATGGCATATCCGCGCCATGGACGAGGTGCCCGGCGCGTGGTCGGCGCTCGGCGAGGAGCCCGTGAAGTTCTTCCGCCCTTCGGCGCCGATTGCGGTGGTGTCGCCCGTGGCGCCGGGGACGGTTATTCAGGCGAACGGTGGGTTGATCGTCGCTACCGGCGAGGGCGGGGCCGTGAAATTCGACGAGGTCCAACCGTCGGGGGGAAGGCGGATGGGTGCTTCGGAGTGGATCCGCGGGCGTCGCATCACCGCGGGCACACGCTTCGCGTGAGGGCTCGTGCGCGGGGGGGCGCTGACCTGCCTCGGCTTCACGTGGTCACCGACGATTCGATGATCTCCCGGGGAGGTTTCGAGCAGCGCGCGGCCGCGGTGCTCGAGGCAGGCGGCCCCGCCCTGGCGCTCCATTTGCGCGGGCCACGCGCCGACGGGGGGACGCTGCACCGACTCGCTGCGGCACTGCTGCCCCTCTCGCGCCGCGCGGGGTCGCTCCTCCTGGTCAACGACCGCCTCGATGTGGCCCTGGCTGCCGGCACCGATGGCGCGCACGTCGGGCAACGGTCGCTGGGCGTGCGGGTCGCCCGCGCGCTCCTGGGGGACGACGCCTGGCTCGGTGCCTCGGTCCGCGCTGCGGACGACGCTTTGGCGGCACACGCCGAGGGTGCAGATTTCGCTTTCCTGGGTACGATATTCGACACGCCGACGCACCCCGGCCGGAAGGGGATGGGACTCGAGGGACTCGCCGTGACGGCAGGGAGGGTTGGAGGTTTCCCCCTGGTCGCGATCGGCGGGATCGACCCAGCGCGGGTGCCCGAGGTGCTCGGCGCAGGGGCGTACGGCGTGGCGGTGGTCCGGGGCGTCTGGGACGCTCGGGATCCGGCCGAGGCGGTGAGTCGGTACTTGGTGGACCTGGAGGCGGCGTGAGCGCGACCCAAGTGAGCGTAGGCGAGGCGACGATGACGATCAGGCTCAACGGAAAGAGCCGAGAGGTCCGCGACGGGCACACGGTCCGGTCTCTCCTCGAGGAACTGGAACTCCATCCGGGCATGGTGGTGGTCGAGCTGAATCGCGACATCCTCGCGCGGGATCGCTACGCGGACGTCCCGGTCAGCGCCGGGGACTCGATCGAGCTCGTGCACTTCGTGGGCGGAGGCTGATATGGCGCAGGGGACCGGCACGCTCGACGCGGAGGCCGCGCTCGATCGTCCTCTGGTGATCGGCGGCGTCGAGTTCACGTCTCGGCTCATCGTGGGTACCGGCAAGTACAAGACCAACCAGGTGATGGTGGACGCGATCCGCGCCTCCGGCGCCGAGATGGTCACGGTGGCCGTGCGCCGCGTCGACCTCGACCGCACGAAGGAAGAGGCGATCCTTCACCACCTCAGTCCCAGTGAGTTCTTCCTGCTCGCGAACACCGCAGGCTGCTACACGGCCGACGACGCGGTGCGCTACGCGCGCCTCGCGCGCGCGGCGGGCTTCAACGAGTTCGTGAAGTTGGAGGTGATCGGGGACGAGGCGACGCTCCTCCCCGACGTGCACGCCACCCTAGAGGCCGCCCGCACCCTCGCCGCCGAGGGCTTCAAGATCATGGCGTACACCAACGACGACCTGATCACGGCGCTGCGCCTCGAAGATGCAGGCTGCGTGGCGGTCATGCCGCTCGCGAGCCCGATCGGCAGTGGGTTGGGGGTCGTCAACCCGTACTTCATCCGCGAGATCAAGCGGCGCCTGTCGGTGCCGGTCATCGTGGACGCGGGTGTCGGCACGGCGTCCGATGCGTGCGTGACGATGGAGCAGGGTGTCGACGGTGTGCTCATGAACACCGCCCTCGCCGCGGCGGACGATCCGGTGCGGATGTCCCACGCCATGCGCCACGCGGTGCTCGCGGGCCGCCTCGCCTATCTCGCGGGGCGCATGCCCGCGCGGGAGATCGCCGTGCCCTCCTCGCCGTTGCGCGGGATGCTCGACTGAACCGAGGCGCCGCACCTCGTTCGGGACGAGCGGCCGCGCTCCTGGCCCGTCTCCAGGCAGAGCGGGGAAGGCGTCTCGATCGCGCGTTCCCGGAAGCGGCCGCGGCTCTCGAGCCCCGCGAGCGCGCCTTCGCTCACGAGCTGGCGTACGGGGTCACCCGTCTGCGTGGGCGGCTCGACCACTTGCTGTCGCTGCGGCTCCACCAGGGGCTCGCAGACCTGGATCCCACCGTACTCGAGTGCCTGAGGCTGGGCGCCTACCAGGTGCTCTACATGGGCGGGGTACCTGGATACGCCGCGGTCTCCGAGACCGTCGAGATGGTCCGGGCCCAAGTGGGCCCGGCGCCGACGGGGCTCGTGAACGCGGTGCTGCGAAAGGTCATGACTGCCGGCGACGGCGCCGAGCACTTTCCCGCCTTCGACGACGACCCGCTCGGATTCCTGGCCACCTGGGGCTCGCACCCTACCTGGCTGCTCGAACGGTGGCTCGGGCGTTGGAGCCCGACCGACGTCCGCGCACTGGTCGAAGCCGACAATTGTCGCTCTGCGACGTATCTGCTGCCGCTCGAGGCGTCTGCGCCGGACGCCGTCGAGGCGCTCGGCCGCGCGGGCCTGGTGACCGAGGTCGTGGGGGAGGGGACGGGGTGTGTGCGGCTCGGGGCCGACGTCTCTCCGGCTGCCGCGCTCGCAGCGTTGCCGCGTGCGATCATCCAGGATCCGGCGTCCGCTCTGGTTGCGCGATACGCGGACGTGCCCAGGGGCACGAAGGTTGCAGATCTTTGTTCGGCCCCGGGAGGGAAAGTGCTCGCCGTCGCGGATCGCCCCGTCTATACTCTGGCTGCCGACCGCTCCGAAGCACGATTGCTCATGGTCCAGGAAAACGCCCGTCGCGTGGGGCGCCCACTCGGGCTCGTGGTGGCCGACGCTCGTCGACCCCCTCTTCGTGACGTGGACGTCATCCTACTCGACGCACCCTGCTCGGGAACCGGCACCTTCGCGCGTCGCCCCGACGCGCGTTGGAGACTGGAACCGACCGCGATCCGGGACCTGGTCGATGTGCAGCGGGAGATGCTCGATGCCGCTGCCGACGCCGTGCGCGCCGGTGGGCTGCTCGTGTACTCGACCTGCTCGCTCGAGCAGCTCGAGAACGAGCGCCAGGTCGAGGCCTTTCTGGCGCGCCGCGGGGACTTCCGCGTCGACGCCACGGATGCCGTCCCCGCCCGCTACCTCGACCCTTCCGGCATGCTTTCCGTCACACCGCAGGCCACCGGGTTCGACGGGGCCTTCGCGGCCCGCCTCCGGAAGTCCGCATGAAGCTCGGTGGGTCGCTCGAGCGGAGCCGTGGGCGCGGACGGTGGCTGCGCGTGCCGAACGGAGGCGGTCTTCCCAAGATCGAGCGGGACCTCGCCTTGAAGGTGGTGGCATTCTTGCTCGCGGGCTGGATCGCGGGATATCTGCTTTCGACGCGCGTGCTCTTTCCGGCGCCACCTCCGCCGCGTGACCTCGTCGAAGTGCCGGACGTGCGTGGCCTCGGCCTGGCGAGCGCGCGCGAGCAGCTCGAGGGAGCGGGCCTCCTGCTCGGCGGGGTCGACTCCTTACTGCACCCGTCGGTTCCGCAGGAGGTGATCCTCGGCCAGTCCCCTCTGCCCGGACAGATCGCTCACCCCCAAACGGAGATCCGCGTCACGGTGAGTCTCGGGCCCCAGCGTCGCTCGGTGCCGGATGTGCTCGGGCTGGACGAGGATCGCGCGCGCATCGTGCTCGAGACGAGCGGATTCCTGGTCCGTTCGGACACGGCGGAGTCGGAGGAGCCGCGGGGACGGATCATCGAGGTGTCCCCCGCGCCCGGACAGCAGGTCGTCCTCCCCGGCCAGGTCCGCCTCCTGGTGAGCACCGGGCCCCCCGTCCTCAGCATGCCCTTGGTGCTCGGGTTGGAGGAGGCTGCGGCGGTGATGTTGCTCGACAGCCTCGGCCTGGTGGTGACGGAGGTCGAGGAGGTCTTCCGCTTCGGACGCGACCAGGGCATCGTCGTGGAACAGGAGCCCGCTTCGGACACCGAGCTGGAGCGCGGAAGCCCGATTCGGCTCAAAGTGGGGCGCCGAGGGCTCGACCAAGGGAACAATGACTAGCAAGATCCGTAGCATTCCGGACGTTCTTACGATGCCGCCCCCCCGCGCCCCATGAAGCCTTCGAGCACCCTTCGGTCCCCGTACTTCTGGGCGATCGTCGCTGGCGCGGCCTTGGTGCTGGTGGCCTGGATCGGGCGCGCCAACTACCGGCCGGTTCTGAACGGCAGCATGGCCCCGGAGTTCACCGTGTCGACGCTGGACGGCGAGACGAGGACCTTGGCCGATTACGCCGGTAAGGTGGTCCTGGTGAACATCTGGGCGACCTGGTGCGCGCCGTGCCGCGAAGAGATGCCCTCCATGCAGCGGCTCTACGATGAGTTGAAGAAGCACGGCGGCGCCGAGGACTTCGAGATCCTCGCGGTGAGCGTGGATGCGCCGCTCGGACAGCGCGACGTCGCGGGGCGCCTCGGCGGGGACCTTCGCGCGTTCGCCGAAGAATACGGACTGACCTTCACGATCCTGCACGAGCCCACGGGTGCGTTGCAGCGCACCTACCAGTCTACCGGCGTGCCCGAGTCCTTCGTCATCGGACGGGATGGCATCATCTACAAGAAGGTCGCGGGTCCGACGGAGTGGGACAGTGACGAGAACCAGGAGTTGGTGCGCCGGCTCCTCGAGGGATAGACGCGAGCGATGGCGAGCGCTCCGCGTGTGCTCCTGCACAACTGGCACCTCAAGCTCGCGGCGCTCGGCCTCTCGATCCTGCTCTGGGCGCTCGTGCAGACGGAGCCGCTCAGCCAGGAGACCTTCGCAGCGGTTCCGGTGACGGTCGAAGTGCTCGACTCGGCATGGACGACCGCGTCCGGCCCGTCCCCCACCACCGTGGACCTCCGCCTCGGCGGTCCCGCCCGCGAGATCATCCGCTTGGCCCGGGACGGTGCCACCCTGCGTGTACCCGTGGCGGCGGTCGGGTCCCGTGACAGTGTGATCGCGCTCCGGCCCGAGTGGGTCGACCTCGGGCAGCGCTCGGGGGTGACGGTCGAGTCCGTGTCGCCGCTCACCATCGAGGTGTCCTTCGAGCCCGCGCAGGTACGGAGCGTCCGCCTCTGGACCCCGCTCTCCGGTAGGCTCCCGGCAAACCTCGCCCTCTCCAATCCGCTCGTCTTCAGCCCTACGATGGTCGATGTTCGCGGCCCCCAGAGTCGGGTCCGGACCTTGGACTCGATCGCGCTCGTACCGTTGGACCTAGGCCAGGTGCGGGAGTCGGGCGCGTTCACGCTCGCGGTGGATACCGCGGGGCTCGGAGGCGCGTCGGTTCAGCCCGCGTCCGTGATGGTCGGGGTCCGCGTGGAGCCCATCGTCGAGCGGGTCCTCGACTCCGTGGCGGTGCACGCGGACGCGCCGGCCGGCGAGCCGCGAGCGGTCGTGACCCCCGCCAGGATCCAGCTCCGCCTCGAGGGCGCGAGCACGCTGGTGACTGGACTCGACCTGACTGCCGTGCGGGTCATCGTGTCCCCCGAGGCGCTGCGTGGCCTGGCTCCTGGAGAGTCGCGTCGAGTCCCGTTGACGGTCGAAGGCGTTCCGCTGCTCATCGCAGCGTACACGGAAGTAGGT
>JBEBGN010000213.1:0-4713 GCA_040081395.1 Longimicrobiales bacterium | reverse complement strand
CGCTCGAGCAGTCCCACGGCAGATGCCTTCAGGTGCTTCAGCGAGGCGACCACGATGGAAATCTGGGCGACGAGCACGGCGATCATGATGAACGACCAGATGCCACCCAGTTCGAGCAGGGCGAGGTGCTGGTAGGCAACCCGAGGTCCGGCAGTGACCAGCTGAAGGTGCGCGGCCGCACCCACGATGAGCAGGGCCAACCAGATCGCGGTCTGCTGCCACCGACGTCCGAGGCCGACTGCCAGAAGCGCGAGCGCGGCGGCGGCCGAGAAGACGAACGCGGCCGGAGTCGCGGGGAAGCCCGAGGAATCCAGCGTTCCCGGAGTGAGCGCAGCGGCGACGAGCAAAGCCACCGCCCCCGCGATCGATGCACCCCGGAGTATCGTCGTCATCGCGTTCCTGGCAGGCCTATCGCTGGCGCGTCCGTCCGCACGGGCGACGCGGGGTGATCGGAGTCGGAGGGCAGCGACTCCGCTAGCGTTGAGCTGCCCCTCGGGCGTCGGGCCCGAAGTGGGTTCGGTACCAATCGATCGTCGCCGCCAGACCCGAGTCGAGCGTGTGCTCCGGAGCCCAGTTCAGGGCGCGGCGAGCCTTGGCGCAGTCGAGGTACTGCTCGCGTATCTCGTGCGATGCCTCGTTCCGCACGTCCGGACGGAGGTCTTCGCGACCCATCAGCTTGAGGATCTTGTCGACGACCGTGAGCACGTCGATGGGCTCCTCGTTGCCGAAGTTGAAGGCCTCACCCACATAGCCAGGCTCGGGGAGGCGCTCCGCCAACTGTAGGTACGCGCTGGAAGCGTCCCCCACGTAGAAGTAGTCGCGAACGAACTTGCCGTCGCTACGTACGATCGGTCGCTCGCCGTTGAGCACCGACCGAATGGTACCCGGGATCAAGCGGTTGAAGTTCAGATCTCCAGCACCGTAAAGGTTGCCGCAGCGCGTGACCGCGAGCGGCGTCTTGTAGGTTGCGAAGTAGGACAGGGAAATGAGGTCCGCGCAGGACTTCGAGACGTCGTAGGGGAAGCGACCCTGGAGCGGCGCGTCTTCCTTGTAGGGAAGCTTGTCGTGCGATCCGTAGGCTTTGTCGCTCGACGCGACCACGACTCGCTTCACGAGTCCGGAGCACATGCGTGTCGCTTCGAGGAGCGTCCACGTACCGCGGATGTTCGACTCGAAGGTAGACAGCGCCGAGCGGGCCGCCGTGCCCACGATCGTCTGCGCACCGAGGTGCAGGACCGTGTCGATCTCGTATTCGTTGAGTGCGCGCACCAGCAGCGGCAGGTCTTCGCACTCGCCGCGCACGACACCGGCCTCGTGCAGCCGACCTTCGAGAACGAAGCGGCTGGACGGCACCCAGTCTCTCACCAGACATGTCACCACCGCGCCGCGGTCGAGAAGGTCCTCCACGATGCGGGACCCTAGCAGCCCGGTCGCGCCGGTTACGAAGACGTTGCGTCCCCTCCAGAAAGTGCTCACCAGACCTTCCACGGCGGGGAGCCTTGGTCCCACAGCGTATCGAGCAGCGTCTTGTCGCGTATCGTGTCCATGGGTTGCCAGAAGCCGTCGTGCCGGTACGCCATCAGCTCTCCGTCCTTGGCCAAGGCCTCGAGCGGCTTACGCTCGAGAATCGTACTGTCGTCATCGAGATAGTCGAGCACGGCGGGTTCGAACACGAAGAAGCCACCATTGATCCAACCCTCGTGCGTCTGAGGCTTCTCGGAGAACTCCGAGACGGCGTCGCCTTGCAGGTCTAGTCCGCCGAACCGCGCAGGAGGGCGAACGGCCGTGACGGTCGCGAGTCGACCATGGGACTCGTGAAATGCCACTAACTTGCGGATGTCGACGTTTCCCACGCCATCCCCGTACGTAACCATGAAGCGCGAGCCGCGGAGCCAATTGTCGAGTCGACGAATCCGGCCCCCGGTCATCGTGTCCAGCCCGGTATCCACGACCGCGACGCGCCAGTCGAGTCCTTTGGGGTTGATTACGTCGACCGAGCCATCCCTCAGGTCGACCACATAGTCGCTGTTGAGCAGGAAGAAGTCGCGGAAGTACTCCTTGATCAGCTCGCTCTTGTAGCCGCACGCGACCACGAAGTCATTGAAACCGTGGGCGGCGTATATGCCCATGATGTGCCACAGGATCGGCTTGCCCCCGATCTCTACCATCGGTTTCGGCCGGGAGCCGGTCTCTTCGGCCAGACGAGTGCCCCGACCGCCTGCCAGAATGACGACGCGCATGCTACATCACCCGCGCGTGCGGCACGGGAACGATGAAGTCCGTCCCGCGATCCCGCAGCCAAGCCAGCTGGTCGATGATCTCGTCCGCGTAGTTCCACGCCAGCACGAGGATCGCGTCGGGGACCTGTGCCTCGAGTATGTCCACGTCGCGCACCGGGATGTGCGTTCCCGGAGTGAAGCGACCGACCTTGAGCGGATTGCGGTCCACGACGTATCCGAGAGTATCCGGGCCGATGCGACAGTAGTTGAGGAGCGTGTTGCCTTTGGCGGAGGCGCCGTACCCGACGACGCGCTTGCCGGCCCGACGGTATCCGTCGAGCAGCTCGTTCAGTTCATCGCGACTGCGGGCTACCGCTGCTCCGAAGTCGCTGTAGGCGTCCATGCCCCGCAGGCCGCCTGCGGCCTCACGCTCCGCCATCTCGAGCACGGGCGCGGAATGCTCCGGCTCGTCCTCGCGTCGCTTGGCGTGGATACGAAGGGAGCCCCCGTGAACCGGGTGATGGTCGATTCTCACGATTGAGAGGCCAGATCTCGCGAAGAGCGGCAGGAGCGCCGTGATCGAGAAGTACGAGAGGTGCTCGTGATAGATCGTGTCGTACTCGAGGCGCTCGAGCATGTCCGCGAGGTACGGGACCTCGATGATGACGTAACCGCCCTCACCGAGCATCGTGCGGCACCCGACCAAGAAACCACTCGGCTCATCGACGTGTGCGAAGACGTTGTTGGCCATGACGACGGCGGCGGGACCGTACCGCTCACGAGCCGTCTTGGCGCACTCCGCATCGAAGAACTCGTTCATGGTCTCGAGCCCGATCGCTCGACTCAACTCGGTTACGTTGCGGGCCGGCTCGATGCCGAGAACGCGCGTGCCCGCGTCCCGGAAGTGCTTCAGGAGGCTGCCGTCGTTGCTCGCGACTTCGACCGCGAGGTCCTCCGGTCCCAGCTCGAGCAGGTCCAGCACGTGAGCGGCATAACCGGCAAAATGCTCGTTCATGGTTCGTGACGTGCCGCTCACATAGAGGTACTCGCGGAAGAGCACCTCCGGGTCCACGACATCGAGGATCTGAACCAGGAAACAGTCGCCGCACACGCAGAGGTCGAGCGGGTAGCGAGCCTCGCCCGCGAACGCCGCCGGGGAAGTCGGGAATGCGTTCGCCAACGGCTGGGGTCCCAGCTCGAGCACGCACACCAAATCGCCCCCACCACACCCGCGGCAGGTGGGCCTTCGGTGGTATGGCGAGGTCGTGGACGGACTCATCGAGGGGGGCGGAGTCATGCTGCCGGTAGCTCGGCAAGGCCGGGGTGTCCGCGCTTCCAGCGGGCGAGTGCGCCCAGCCTGAACGCCAGGAGCGTATAGAAGAACTCCCAACCGGTCTGGAATCGCACGTGGGACAGGCCGCTCCCGCGCATGCGGGCGAAGACGTTGAGCTCCAGGATCCGCACGCCTAGGTGGTGGCACTTCACCAGTAGCTCCGGGTCCAGGAGCCAGCCGTGCGACTCAAGCTCGAGGGGCTTGAGCAACGAACGCGGAAAGATCTTGGGATTCCCGTTGATGTCCAGGCTCCGCAATCCGGGCCAGAGCAGCTGCACGAACCCGTTGTAGGCGATGGAAACGAGCTTACGGGTGACGCCGTCCATTCGGAAGCGACGCCGCACCTTCGCGAGCACCAGTCCCTCGGCGCCGTCCGCGGCCTCGTAGAGCCGAACCACGTCCTCCGCGTCGACCTGACCATCCGCCGGAATCATACCGACCCAGGGCGCGGTGGCCGCTGCCAGCCCCGCTAGGATCCCGTACCCGTATCCCTGATTCACCGGTACGCTACAGAGCCTGATCTCCGGGTATTCTTTGCTCAGGCGGAGGATCTCGTTGGCGGTGCCGTCCGTGGAGCCGTTATCGACCGCGATCAGGTCCAGGGCGTGACGGCCTTGCCGAAAAGCCGTGACGATGCGCGGCAATGTATGCCCGACCGAGCGTTCCTCGTTGTAGCAAGGAACGACGAGCGAAAGGACAGGCTGCACGTCGGTCATCGAAGTGGGTGGCTAGTGCCGCGGGGGAGCACCCGCGGCGTCGTGCGACGGCGCGGGTTCGGACGAGAATCGCCGCTTTGGGTAGTGACGAAGCTCTCAAAGCAGCATGCAGCTACCTCGGCGGAGAGTCAACGCTGGAGCGATTGGCCGATTCTGGTCAGTGCCGGCCCCGTCTTTGATCGTGTGAGCCGCTCGATCCGGTCTATCAGACCTCGCCCGACTCCGCCCGGAGCCGTGCCGATCTTCGAAGTCGAGCAGTTCGCTGCTTTCTTTTGGGCGTTGGCGCTTGCCGTCCCGGCGGCGTCAGCGCCCGCGGAGGCGCGCCCCGATCGCCGCTGTCTCTCCTAGTCCCCGCACGGCGATCGGCTCTTGAAGGAGGCTGTCCACGAACATGCGCGCGCGGGCGAGGGCGGCCTGATCCTCGGGGACCTGGCTTTGCACCAAG
>JBEBGN010000212.1:0-4763 GCA_040081395.1 Longimicrobiales bacterium | reverse complement strand
GCCCGCGTGGGTCTGGGCTGCGACATGCCAGCCGCAGGATATCCCGTACCCGTTGGCGAGTTACACATGGCGATGGGACGCGGGGGCTACGCCGGGCTCGTGCGCCTGGAGACGGGCGCGCTCAACGTCGCGGCTGCGGTCGATCCCGACGCGCTGGCCGGCTCCTCCCCGCACGGGCTCGTGAACGCAATCCTAGTCGGCGCGGGGCTCCCACCGCTCCCGTCGCATGACGCCGAACGATGGAGGGGCACTCCGCCCCTCACACGCGTCGGTGGCGACTACGGCGCGGAGCGGATGTTGCGGCTCGGGGACGCCGCGGGGTACGTCGAGCCGTTCACCGGTCAGGGTATGTCGTGGGCCATTGCCGATGGGCGGGCTGCCGCCGCCCTCGCCTTGCGGGCCGTCGAGGGGTGGAGCGACGCGCTGCTCGCCGAATGGCGCCTCTATCGCGGAGTGCGTCGCAGGGAGTCCGAACGACTCTGTCGAGCGCTGGCTTGGGCGCTCCGACGCCCCTGGATGGTCAGCGCGGGGGTTCGCGTTCTAGGCCTCGCGCCCGCGCTGGCCGCACCCTTCGTGGGGGGCGCGGCGCGGGTGCCGGATCCCCTTTCTCCGGTGCCGGCATGAGCATGGCGATCGCGGGGTGCGGCAACGTGGTGCCGGAGCATTCGATCACACAGATCGAGGCCGTGGAGCTCCAATCGACGCTGTGCGAGATCGACCCCGAACGCGCACGAACGCTACGCGCTCTCTATCGAAGATCGGGTGTGGTGCGCCGGCACAGCGCCCTTCTCGAGCGCTCGGATGGTCCACTCCTCGAGCGGCAGTCGTTCTTCCCGCCCGCGCGAAATGACCATGACCCGGGCCCCTCCACCGCGCAGCGCATGGAGCGGTACGAAGCGCATGCTCCCCCCCTCGCGGCCCGAGCGGCGGCCTCGGCACTCCGGGACGCGCAGCTGGGCAGCGAGGACGTCACCCACTTGGTCACGGTCTCGTGCACCGGGTTCGCCGCGCCGGGCATCGACGCGCGCGTGATCGAGGCTCTCGGGCTTCCGGCCACGACGCAGCGCACCCACGTCGGGTTCATGGGCTGCCACGGGGCGCTGAACGGGCTGCGTGTGGCCGACTCCATCGTTCGGTCCGATCCGGATGCCGTCGTGGTGATGTGCTCCGTCGAGCTGTGCAGCCTGCACTTCGCCTACGGATGGAATCCGGAGATGATCGTTCCGAATGCCCTCTTCGCGGACGGGGCAGCCGCGGTGGTCGGGCGCGCCGCACACGCGGCCCAGCCGGCCGCAGGAAGGTGGTCCTTGGCGTCCTCGGCGACCCTGCTCGTGCCGGGCACGTCGGAGGACATGTCGTGGCGCATCGGCGATCACGGATTCCGCATGACCTTGTCGGCGCGCGTGCCGCACGTCATCGAAGCGAGCATCGGGGAGTGGCTTCGAGCCTGGCTCTCCGACAACGGCCTGTCGGTGGACGAGGTGGGCTCGTGGGCGATCCACCCCGGAGGGCCCCGCATCCTGGGTGCGGTCGAGCGGGCCTTGGGCCTCGATCGGGAGCGGACCCGCGTGTCCCGTGACGTCCTCGCCGACTTGGGCAACATGTCGTCAGCAACGGTGTTATTCACCTTGGACCGCCTGCGCCGCGGGGGCGCTCCCGGACCCTGCGTGGCGCTCGCGCTGGGACCTGGCCTCGTCGCCGAGGCCGTACTGTTCGCCTGACCCTACGGGGCTGATCCTCAGAAGCATGCTCGAGTACCGCTCATTTCGTCAGTTCGTCGGGCTCCTCGCCGCGCTCGCGGGTTCCGTTGCGCCGTTCCCCGCGGTCGCGCAGTCGGTCGACGTGGTGGAGCTGACGGTGGCGGACGTCCAAGCCGCATACGCGTCCGGGCGCTTCACGGCGGTGCAGCTCACCGAGGCGTTTCTGGAGCGCATTGGTCGCTACGAGAAGCGGTACAACGCGTTCATTTCCATGAGTCCGGATGCGCTCAGCGTCGCCGCGGAGCTGGATGTCGAGTATGGGCGCTCCGGTCCGCGCGGCCCGTTGCATGGGGTTCCCGTCGTCCTCAAGGACAACATCGACGTAGCGGGGCTGGTCACCACGGCGGGGTGGGAGGGCTTCAGCACGGCTGCCGGCGGTCTCGACATGGTGCCCGACGGAGATGCTGCCGTGGTGGCTAGGCTGCGCGAAGCCGGCGCGATCATCCTCGGCAAGACCAACCTTCCCGACTTCGCGCTCGATGGCACGCGCACGCGCAGCTCAGTGGCCGGCGAGACGCTGAATCCCTACCACGTGGGCAAGGTGCCCGGCGGATCGAGCGGCGGCACCGCCACGGCGGTGAACGCGAGCTTCGCGGTCCTCGGCATCGGCACCGAAACGGGTGGCTCCATCCAGAATCCCGCGTCGGCGCAGGCGCTCGTGGGTGTGAAGCCCACGTTCGGTCTGGTTCCGCTGGATGGTGTCGTGCCGGTGAACGCCACGTACTTGGACGTCGTGGGCCCGCTCGCACGTACGGTCCGCGACGCGGCGATCGTGCTCGACGTACTCGTGGGACCAGGTCCCGTGTCCGCGGCGCCGACTGCGGTGTCCGCCATCCCGAGGGGCGGGTATGTCGCGGGACTGGGGCGCGGCACGCTCAGGGGCAAGCGATTCGGCCTATTCGGGCAGGGGTGGCGTATCGACCGATTCCCGCTCGACTCCGCCACGCAGCGTCTCTACGACGAAGCGACGGCCCGTCTCACGTCACTCGGAGCCGAAGTGGTCCCGGATCCGTTTCACGCATCGGGCTTCTTCGAGTTGTACGACGGTCGTCCCGATCTGGACGAGGTGGAATCCCACGACCTGTGGGCTTACCTGCAACATCTCGGAACTGGCTCGCCCTTCCGGACCATCGAGCAGTGGGAGGAACTGGCCGGCCGCGAGTTCGCCCCCGGGCGAGCGGAGCAGGGGGACCGCGCGATGCTCCTCCGCCCCACCCCCCCCGAAACAGAGCCGAGCGAGGAAGAGGAGGCGTACGAGGCCTGGCGGGGGAGGCTGCTCGATCGTTTCCAGGAGGTCCTCGATCGCTTCGAACTCGACGGTCTATTCTTCCCACAGGCAGGGTCGCCCAACCGCGACCTGCTCGAGGATCCGTCTCGCCCGGACTATCTGCCCAACAACTGGCCCGAGATCCCCAGCAACATCGTGAATGATCTGGGTGTGCCCGTCGTCACGGTCCCGTATGCGTACTTCGAGGATGGCACCCCGTTCACGTTGGCATGGATCGGGGATGCCTGGAGCGAAGCCGCACTCCTGGGCTACGCGCATGCATTCGAGCGGTCGACCCTGGCCCGCAGGCCCCCCAGCTTGTCCGCCCCTGCCGGGCCCTAGGTAGTCCCTCAACAAGGGACCCCTTGGCCGTGTCCCCGAACGGGGTCAACTTCCCCGCTTCCCCTCCGAAATGGGTGCACATTTGCGTTTGCGATACATGATGCTGGGCCTGGCCGCAGCGGCGCTGCTGGCCACTTCGGCGCCGGTGGCCGCCCAGGACCAGCCTGCCGCGGGGCGTCCGAGAATCTTCCTCGACTGCAATGCGCCCAACTGCAACGGCCAGTACTTCCGCACGGAGATCGACTGGGTCAACTGGGTCAACGACCGGGCGGTCGCGGACCTGCACGTGATCGTCGGGGCGGTCACCGCCGGCGGCGGCGGACGCGAGTACCAGCTCGACTTCATCGGGGTCAACCCGGCCGCGCCGTACGAGGAGCAGCAACGCTACAACCAGCTGGGAACCGATACGGGGCTCGAGACCCAGGACGGACTCACGCTCGCCCTCGGGCTCGGCATCGCGCAGTGGGCGTACACCCACGGATATCGTGGCCTGGTGAACATCGAGGCCGTGGATCCCGAGTTGGGCGGCGGGGGCACGCAGCGGCTGGTTTCCCAGGAGGAGGTCGACGACCCGTGGAACCTCTGGGTCTTCCGAATCAATGGAAACCTCAGCCGTAACAGCGAAGAGACCAGCAAGAATACGCAGTTCAATGGCGGCTTCAATGCGTCGCGCGTGACTCCGACCTGGAAGCTGAACACCAACTCCTTCGTGAACTACCGCCGCATCTACCGGCAGCTCTCCGGTGGGCGGGAGTTCCGCGACTATCCACTGGACTGGCGCGTCGGTCAACTCATCGCCTACTCGATTGCGGATCATTGGTCGGTGGGAGTCACCGCCCAAGTGGCCCGCCAGACGCAGAACAACCAGCAGATCCAGGTCTCGGGGAGCCCGTCGATCGAATACAGCTTCTTCCCCTACGCGGAAGCGACGCGCCGCTCGCTGACGGTGTTCTACAACATCGGTCCCATTTGGCAGGACTACATCGAGCGGACCATCTATGGTGAGTACTACGAGCTTCGCTACGAGCACTCCATCGAGGTCAGCTTCGATTCGAATCAGCCGTGGGGCAACGCGGGCCTGAGCGCGCGTGCTTCACACTACCTGCACGACTTCGACCTCTACAATCGGTCTCTCCAGGGGAACGTCAGCTATCGGATCACACGCGGCGTGAACATTTTCGCCAACGCCGACATCTCTTGGCTGACCGACCAGATCTTCCTCGAGGCCGAAGGCGCAACCGACGAGGAGGCGCTGCTCAACTTGCGTCGGCAGGCCACCGACACGCAGTACGGGTTCAGCGTCGGCCTCCAGTTCCAGTTCGGCTCCATCTTCAACAACGTCGTCAACAACCGCTTCACCGGAGTCCAGGGCTTCGGCGGCCCGGGTGGCGGTG
>JBEBGN010000211.1:0-4770 GCA_040081395.1 Longimicrobiales bacterium | reverse complement strand
AGGTCCCGCTGGGTGGCCAAGGACTTGGTCGGAACGACCTCGATCTTCCCGGGTCGGCCTTGCGAGTGGTAGTCGAGGGCTTCCTGGCGACGATGGGCCATGTGACCTTTGCTGGAATTCGCGGGGACGCGGCGATCCATCCTAGCGTTTCGCACCCGCTGTTCGTTAGAGCTTTCGACGAGGATGGGGGCCGTGGCAGCCAAACGCCGCACCGTCGTCATTACGGGGATCGGGCCCCTCACCGCCTGCGGCGCCGGGGCGGACGGACTGCTCGCCGGCCTGCGGGCGCGCCGCTCCCCCGTGGCCGACGTCACACGCTTCGACACGTCGCTGTTCCGCAGTCACATGGCCGCGGAGATCGTCGGCTTCGAGCCCACCGTCTATCTCGATGCCAAGCAGGCCCGCCGCGTCGATCGCTTCGTCCAGTTCTCCCTGATCGGGACCAAGCTCGCCATCCAGGACTCCGGTCTCGACGTCGCCAGCGTCGACCCGACGCGCGTCGCGGTCATGATGGGCTCCGCCATGGGCGGCCTCGCCTACGCCGAGACGCAGCTGCGCGAGTTCATTGCGGGGGATGCGAAACACATCGACCCGCGACTCGCCACCACTACCTTCGCCGGCGCGGCGAGTTGCTTCGTCGCCATCGAGTACGGCTTCACCGGACCCAACACGACGAACGCCATGAGCTGCGCGGCTGGCACCATCGGCATCGGCGAGGCAGCGCGACTCATTCGCGAGGGCGTGGTCGACGTCGCCATCGCGGGCGGCGTGGACGCACCACTCGCGCCCGTCTGCTACGGCGCCTTCGCGTCCATGCGCGCCATGAGCCAGCGCAATGACGCCCCCGAGAAGGCCTGCCGCCCGTTCGACCAGGACCGCGACGGGTTCGTCATGGGCGAGGGCTCCTGCATGTTCGTCATGGAGTCGGCCGAGAGCGCAAAGGCGCGCGGCGCCAAGATCTACGCCGAACTCCGAGGGTACGGCATCAACAACGACGCCTACCACATGGCCGCGCCGCGCCCGGACGGCTCACGCGCCGCGGATTGCATCCGGGCCGCCATCGCGTCGGCGGACCTGAGCCCGACCGACATCGGTCACGTGAATGCGCACGCGTCGAGCACGCCGCTCAATGACCAGACCGAGAGCAAGGCGATCCGGGCCGCGCTCGGGAGTCACGCCGACTCGGTACCGGTGACCGGCACCAAGCCCTATCACGGACACGCCCTCGGTGCCTCCGGTGCGATCGAAGTCGCGGTCGCTTGCCTGACGCTGCGTGACGGCTGGATTCCCCCGACGCTCAACCTCGAGCAGCCGGCCCCGGACTGCGACCTCGACTACGTCACCGGAGCGGGACGCGAGGTTCGGCCCAAGGCCGTCGTCTCCAACTCCTTCGGTTTCGGCGGCATCAACGCGGTCGTGGTGCTGACCGCCGCCTCGGAGATCGCCTGAGATCATGGACGGGCTCCCCCCGGAGCTGATCGTCCTGCTTCCGCTGGCGGTGGCCGCGGGGATCGATCTCTACCTCACCCTGCTCTTCCTGGGGGCTGCACCCACCACCTCGTGGTGGTCGGAGCCACTCCCGGGGGCGCTCGGCGACCTAGACTCCCCCGGCGTGCTCATCATGGTGGGGACGTTTTATCTCCTGGAGTTTTCCGCCGAGCGTTATGCGACATCCGGCCTCGTGTGGAACGCCTTCCACGCGGTCATCCGGCCGGTCGCGGGCGCGCTGCTCGCGCTCCTCCTCCTCGACGGCGAGCCGCTCTGGCTCGCGATGGTCGGAGCGGTCATTGCCGGCGCGGTGGCGTCCTTTGCCCACGCGGTGCGGTCCGGCGGTGCCATCGTCCGCTGGCTCGGCTCGGCGCGTTCCCCCCACGTGCTGCTCGTCTCGATGCTCGAGGATGCGCTCGTGGTCGGGCTCGCGGTTCTCGCCATCGACCTCCCCTGGTATGCGCTCGGCGTCGCGGCGGTACTCGTTGTCGGCGCCGCCGCCACAGCCGGCCTCGCGCATGCCCGCGCGTTCGGCTTCGCGGTCCGGCTGGCGGTCGCGCGGGTGTCCCAGACGCTCACGCAACGGCGCTGGCTGGGCCCGGAGGAGCTGCCCGGGTGGGTACGCCGGTCCCTCGAAGACGACGTGCTCGCGCCCGGAGGGGGGCTGCGAGGTAGTCCCGCCGGCGCCCACCGCCTCCCGGGTGCACCGCGATTCGCCACCGGGTGGATCGTGGTTCGGGGTGGCTCGCCGCTCTTCGTCTACCGCCGGCGCAAGGAACCGGCCTCGGTCGACCTAGGGCCGCTGATCGCCGACGGCGTGGTCGAGACGGCGTTCTTCCGGCGGGTCGACTTGCACACCCGGGCGGGGGCCCCCGCGCGAGTGTTCTTCGGGGTGAATGGGCCGAGCGAGGCCAGCCTTCGGGCGGAGTTCCTGGTCGCTTGAGCCCCTTCGCCGGGGCTTCGAGGGTCGGCCACCCGGGCCGTAAAGAAAACCTTTGACCCCGGAAACATGCCTTTATAGCTTGACCTTCACCCCTTTGCACCTCGGACTGGCTCTCCTGAAATTTCCGTAAGCCCAAGCGCTGTGCGGGTTTCCAGGGTAACAGACTCACAGAGCCAGGCCTCGTCGACCCCCAGATGAGGACCGGAAATCGCGAATGTTCTCTTCCTCGCGCGGCCTGGATTCCTTCGACCAGTACCTGCAGGACGTCGAGAAGTATCCCCTCATCCAAGATCCCCACGAGGAACGAGAGCTCGCCCGACGAGCCCGTACCGGTGACAAGGAGGCGGCCGAGCGGTTGGTGACGGCGAACCTCCGCTTCGTCATCTCCTACGTGAAGAAGTATCAGGGTCGCGGACTCGGACTCGCCGAGCTGGTCTGTATCGGCAACGAGGGCCTGCTCAAGGCGGTGAAGAAGTTCGATCCCGACAAGGGCGTGAAGTTCATCTCCTACGCCGTGTGGTGGATCCGACAGACGGTTCTCCAGGCACTCGCCGAACAGACCCGGTCCGTGCGGATCCCGCTCAATCAGAACTCCAACCTCGCCCGCCTCGCCCGCACGGACACGCAACTCACGCAGTCCCTGGGCCGTTCTCCGACCGACCAGGAGATCGCCAACGAGATGCAGGAGCCGGTGGACACCATCCGGGCCCTGCGCCGCGTGGCCGCCTCCGAGCTGAGCCTCGACGCTCCGATCGACCGTGGAGACCGCGACAGCGCGAGCTTTGGCGAGCGTTTTGCAGGAGCAGCAGCTGCGGACATCGAAGAAGACGTCGAGGCCGTGGCCCGCCGTGACTTCCTCGAGACGATGTTTGCTTCGTACCTCACCGAGCGCGAGAGGAAGATCCTCTATCTCTACTACGGTCTCGACGACGGCGAGGAGCGGACGCTCGAGGAGATCGGCTCGCTACTCGGAGTCACTCGCGAGCGCATCCGTCAGATCCGCAATCGTGCGTTCGAGAAGCTCCGTGAGAGCCCACACGGCGAGTCCCTGTCGGGATTCTGGAACGCGCACTAGCGGGACGCTGATCGCGCGGACCCTCCGGCTCCTTTCGCGAGTCGGAGCCCTCTTCGTCCTGGCGCTGCCCGTTTCCGCGGCGGCCCAGAGCGAGCCCATTTGGAACGACCCCCGAGCGCTCGACCTCGTCGCTCGCGCGCGGGCGCTCCGCACCTCCGCCGTCGTCGACTCGACGTTCCGCTCGTACCAAGCGCGCGCGCGAGGCTACGTCTACTTCTTCTTCGACAGGCCGGACTCGGGGGCGCGGACGCTGGTGAAGGCCGATCAGGTCGCACTCGACGTGTATTGGCAGGCCCCGAGTTCGACCAAGCAGGTGATCGTCGGGAGGCGCGACCAACAGCTGCTTCCGACGGACATCACGTACCACCTCGACCACCTCACCGTAGTGCAGGACGACTTCGGCGACGCCATGCGCATGGGCGAGGGGGACGAGGTCGAGGACGTGCCGCACCCCGTGGCCCCAGGCTCGGAGGGCGTGTACGACTTCCTGCTCGCCGACTCGCTCACGATCAGCTACGCGGGGGGTGGGGAGGAGATCCGGGTCTACCAAGTGCGTGTACGGCCCAAGGACTTCGAGCAACCCGGGTTCGTGGGCACGGTCTTCCTCGACCGCGCCACGGCGGCCATCGTGCGCATGAGCTTCTCGTTCACGCCGGCGTCGTACGTCGATCCCTTCGTCGACTACATCCACGTTGCCCTCGACAACTCCCTGTGGATGGGACGCCACTGGTTGCCGTATCGCCAGGAGGTCGAGATCCGCCGGGAGACCCCCCTGCTCGACGTGATGGCCGGGAGTGTGATCCGCGCTCAGTTCGACATCCGCGGCTACGACTTCGACGTGCAGCTGCCGCTCTCGCTCTTCGTCGGGCCACGCGTCAGCCAGGTGTCACCCAACCAGCGCGCGGCGTTCGCCTTCGAGCGTGGCCTGCTGGACGGCATCGAGGAGGAGGGTCTCGCGCTGCCACCTGCTCTCGAGGAGGTCCAGCGGGAGGTGGACCAGGTCGTCGAGCAGAGTGTCATGAGCGGCCTGGATCCCCTGCGATTCTACTTCTCCGCGGTGTCGGAAGCCGCCCGCTACAATCGGGCCGAAGGGCTCCGCATCGGGGCGGGATTCACGTTCCGGCCGCTGGGCTCGCTCAGGGTGCGTACCTCGGGCGGATACGCGTTCGGTACACGTGAGCCGTCCGGGTTGGCGCGCCTCGAGTTCGGTCTCGGTCGAGTGAGGCCCCTGCTCGACCTCTCCTGGAACGCGCTCGAGGACGTC
>JBEBGN010000210.1:0-4831 GCA_040081395.1 Longimicrobiales bacterium | reverse complement strand
GACAGGGGGGGGGCAGCGCCGGCGCTGGCGGTGCCCCAGTCCGGGGTGAAGTCGGGCTCGAGCGAGAGCAGGCGACCTCGCACGTCCTCCGCCTCTGCGTCCCCCGTCTCGTCCAGGGTCCGGAGGAGTGCGCGCAGGGCCAGGACGTTCTCGGCATCCAGCGCCAGGGCCCGGCGGGCCGCGAGTGCCCCCTCGGCGCCGAGACCCTGCTCCACGTACAAGCACGCGGCCACCACGTGGGCGGTCGCGAAGTCGGGGTGCTTGGCGAGCCCGTCGTTCAGGAGCCGGAGGGCCTCCGGGACGCGCCCCGCCCGGCGATACGCATCCGCGAGGGGTGCGAACACCCGGCCCCCCGGATCACGGGGGGAGTCGACGAGTGAACGGAGCGTCCGGATTTCCTGCTGCAGTGCCTCGGTCACGTCTTGGGAACCTCTGCCCCAAGTCTGGAAGCCGCTATACGAGCGCCATGCCCCAGATCCTGGGCGATGCGAGAAGGAGGAGTCTGCCCCGGCCGACTGCGGGACGAAGATAGGGATCGCGCGGAAATGGAGTCAACGAAATCCCCGCGCCCCCGCCGCGTTGAGAGGCCCCACCCGGCACGTTATCCTATCAGGCTCATTCCGTCGGGGTCCCCCCTGGGGTTGCTGGAGAAGTCATCCCTATGATGCGTCAAATGCGGGAAGCCACGAAGCCGATCATGGTCGCTTCGGCGATCGCCTTCGTGGGCCTCATGGTGTTCCAGTGGGGGATGGACGTGACCGGCCGCAGCAGCGGGGGCCTGGGGGAGATCGGCCGCGTAAACGGCGACGCCGTCATGTACGAGTCGTACATGGCCGCCTATCGCCAGCTCTACGAGCGCGTGCAGAGCCAGCAAGAGGAACTCATCGGCTCGCAGCAGAACACCGAGATCGAAGATCAGGCCTTCGAGGAGGTCGTTACCCAGCTGTTGATCGGCCAGGAGCTCCGCCGCCGCGGCATCACGGTCACCGACCAGGAAATCAGCGAGGCGGCGCAGTTCAGCCCCCCCGACTACCTGGCCCCCCAGTTCGCGGACTCCACGGGCGGACTGGACCTGACCGCCTATCAGACCTTCCTGGCTTCGCTCCCCCCGGAGCAGCTCGTCATTCTCGAAGCGTACTACCGAGAAGTGATTCCTCGGACGAAGCTGCTCCGTCAGCTCTCGTCCGGCATCTACGTGCCCGACGCCGAGCTGTGGCTCGAGTACCGGGACCTGCGCGACCTCGCCGAGATCCGGTACGTGCCGCTCAACCCGGCGACGCGCTACGAGGACTCCGAGTTCCCGGTGGATGCGGGTGACGTCGAGGCGTACTACCGCGATCACGAAGCGGACTTCGAGGTTCCAGCACGAGCCTCCGTGGAGTACGTGGTCATCGAGAAGACTCCCACTCCAGCCGATACGGTCGCTTCGCGGGAACGCGCGGTTGCGCTCCGCGAAAGGCTGCGGGGCGGCGCGGACTTCGCCGACCTCGCCAGCACCGAGTCGGCCGACCAGGCCACCTCGACCCGAGGCGGCGACATGGGTGTCGTGCCGCGCGGCCGTGAGATCGGCGCGGTCGACTCCGCGCTGTTCGCCGGAGCCACCGGACTGCTCGCGCAGCCGGTACGCTCGCCGTTCGGATTCCACGTGATCGAAGTCACGGAGCGGTTCGGTGCCGACTCGGTGCGAGCGCGGCACATCCTGGTTCCCATCGCACGCACGGACTCCAGCGAGGTGGCGTTGCTTCAGCAGGCCGATTCGCTCGAGGATCTAGGCGAGGCGATGGCGCTCCGAGCCGCAGCCGCCGCTTTCGGACTCAGCACACAGACGACGGAGATCACCCAGGACTTCCCGTTCGTCGCCGGCGCTGGACAGATCTCCGAGGGATCCGACTGGGTCTTCGAGGAGGCCGCGCCTGGTGACGTGAGCCCTGTGTTCGAAACGACCACGGCCTTCTATGCCCTCGAGCTGATCAGCTCGGAGCCGGCGGGTGTGCTCCCTCTGGACCAGGCCAGGGCCTCCATCGAGTCGACCCTGCGCTTCGAGCAGAAGATGCAGCGCGCGCTGACCGACGCTCAGCAGCTGGTCGATCGCGCGCGCGGCGGGGCCGTCCTGGCCAACCTGGCTGCCGAGATGAGCCTGGAGGTCCGGACGGCCGGGCCCTTCTCGCGCAACGACTTCGTGCCGGGCATCGGACGTCAGAATGCCGTAGTCGGGGCCGCCTTCGGCCTCCCGATCGGCCAGGTCAGCGACGTGGTCTCGACCACCAACAACCGCTACGTGCTGGAAGTGCTCAACCGGACCGAAGCAGACTCGACCGCTTGGATGGCCCAGCTGCCCCAGCAGCGCGCCCAAGCCGTTTCGCTGATCCAGCAGCAGCGCCTCGGCGAATGGCTCGCGGCGCTACGCGCCACGGCTCGCGTCGTCGATCGCCGAGAGGAAGTCCTCGTCCCGCTGGACGAGGAAGCGCCGCTCGTACCGCCGATGTTCTAGGACTAGCCAGACCAGCTAGAACACCGAGGCGACCCAGCGTCCCGCGCGATCAGCCCGCGCGCTGATCGTCCGGGGCGCTCGCGTTGGCGACGCCGCTGCTGAGCTTGCGCGGCTCGCCTTCGTCGCCGCTCGCCGGCGTCGCCGGAACGGCAGCCGGGGGAGGCGTAGTCGTGCGATGGATCTGATTCGCCTTCTCGGGCACGGTCAGCTCGCGCTCGATGTCCTTCATCGAGCTCTTGAACTCCCGAATGCCCTTGCCGAGCGAAGAGCCGATCTCGGGCAGTCGCTTCGCGCCGAAGAGCAGGAGCACGATCAGGAAGATGAAGATCATCTCCCCCATGCCGAATCCCCCTAGACCCATACCGACAACCCTCCATTGGAGCCTCTGCGCCCCGCGAGCCCGTGTCCCGTCAGATCCACGAGCGTACGACCAGTGCCACGATTGCGATACCCACCAACGTCAAGAAGTTCAACTCGAGCGTCAGCGGCCCGAGCGCAAACGCCACCGCAACCAAGTCGACCGACAGGGGCCCGACCGAGGCATTGACGGACGTAAGTAGAAAGTCACGCGAGGCCGTCCCCTCGGGAAGGGTCAGCTCCATGAGCTTGGTCAGGAGTCCGCCCAGAAAGAGCCCCAGAACCAGCGTCCAGGCGAACCGAATCACCCCGCGGCGTCCGCTATCGACGAGCATCGTGCTCTCGGACGGTTGGGGAAGGTGGGTAATTCACGTCAGCGCCTGCGGTCGACCGCATAGGCGATCGCGTGACGCAGTGCGGACTCTGACACGCCGTCCGGAATCTCGTCGAGCGCGACGTGCGCCAAGTCGGCGTACCGGGCGGCGCGTGCGTGCGCATAGGTGAGCCCACCGCGCTCTGCGACGATGCCGACCACCCGGGCAATGTCGTCGTCCGACGGATCGGCCAAGGTGAAGAACGCCCGGATCTCCCGCTCCTCCGGTGGGGTGGCTCTCTCGAGAGCACCGATGAGGGGGAGGGTCACTTTGCGCTCGCGCAGATCGTGGCCCGACGGCTTGCCGGTGACCGCCTCGTTGCCCGTGTAATCCAGCAAGTCGTCCGCGATCTGGAACGCCATACCCAGATTGTGCCCGTACCGAGACAGGGGCCGCCGGTAGTCGGGGGCGCCAACCAACCCGCCCATCTCGCAGGCCGCCGCCATGAGCGAGGCAGTCTTGGCAGCGATGAGTCTGTAGTAGTCCTCTTCCGAGAATTCGAGCGCGTCGTACGAGGTGAGTTGGCGCATCTCGCCGACCGACATTTCGTTCGCGGCGTTGGCCAGGACGGCGAGTGCCTCGAGCGGCCCCACCCGGGCCAGCTCCGCGACGCCCCGGGAGTAGAGATAGTCACCCATGATGATCGCGACCTGGTGCGTCCACAGCGCGTTCACGGTGGGGAGCCCCCGCCGCAAGGCGGAGTGGTCGACGGCGTCGTCGTGCACGAGCGTCGCCAGATGCACCAACTCGACGACCGCGGCCATGGTCAGTGCGTCGTCGTGAGCTTCTCCCTCGATGCGGCTCGACAGCAGGAGGAGCGTGGGCCTGAAAAGCTTGCCGCGCATGAAGAGCAGGTGTTCGTTGACCTCTTCGATCTGCGCGAAGTCGGAGAGCACGATGCGCTTGATCTCGTCACCCACACGATCGAGCGAATCCCGCACCGATGCCTGAATGGAGGCGAGCTCCGGGGGGTGGCTGCTTGGGCTCCGCAGAGTGCGCGTCATGCCGATGTCTCCATCGATTCGCGCGGGAGGGCCTCGAGCACGCGCGAACTCCGGGTGCTCAGCGCAGCTCGCGCAGCCGCTCGGTTACGTCGGCGAAGTTGATGTCGAGCGAGAACACACGGTCGTAGTACTCCACCGCGGACTCCTTCTTGTTCAGCGCCTCGTAGGCGCGGCCGAGGTAGTAGTAGATGCCGAGGAACTCGTCCTCGACGCCACCCTTCACCTGCAGCGCGCGCTGCAACGTTTTCACAGCCGCCTCGGGCTCACCCATCTCCATGAAGGTCTGGCCCATGATCTCGTAGGTCGGCAGGTGGTCCGCTGAGGCCCTGAGTGCCGACTGGAAGGCACCGACCGCTTCCTCGAGCAGACCCATTTCCTTGTAGGCAGTGCCCAGATCGTAGTGCGCGCGCACGTCCCCCGCATCGATGTTCTCGGAAACCTTCTCCTTGAACTGAGAAAGCATCTTCGCGAAGTCGGCGTTTTCGTCTCCCGTCGGCTCCTCGTACGCCACCTTGAAACGCGTCGTCTTCGGATCGCCGCCGCCCAGGATCATCGCACCGAAATCGATGTATCCCTCGTCCGGTGCCTTGGCCGCGGGCTCGGGC
>JBEBGN010000209.1:0-4862 GCA_040081395.1 Longimicrobiales bacterium | reverse complement strand
CTCGATGGCTCGCAGTCCATGGCCCGCCAGGATCGTCCCGAGAGCCACGTCCCAGGGTTGATCGTTGATGTCGGCCGTAACGAACCCGCTCACGTCCGCACCCGTCACGATCGAATATCCCGAGAACGCGGCGAACGCCTGAAGGACCTCGCCAATGGGTGCCCGCTCCCACGTAACCGAGACGCGACGGGTCTGACTCGTGGGGGCCCCGGACGACTGCGCATGCAGCGCACCGGGAGCGCCAGCTGTCGCGATCGACACCACGAGGGCGATCAGTCCTCCGCATAGGCGCGCGATCACAGGCCTCCGTGCAGCTGTCTCGGTCCTTCCCCTAACCTAAGCAGCCCCGGAGCGCCGTGGCGACGCTTGGCATCGGCGCCCGGGAGCATGAAGTTGGGCGGTGACCCGTCCGCGTCCCCATCGTGTCGCTGCTGCGCTTCTGCTGCTGTCTGCGCCAGCCATCTCGGCCCAGGCGGTGCCGTACGCCGAAGTCGGGGTGGCCGTGCCGCTCGGGCTCCTTAGCTCGATCGCCGCCCCCGGTCCTCTCGTCACGGCGGGGCTCGCCGCGAGGCCGGCTGCACCGGGAGTTCAGTTCGGAGCCGACATCTGGTACGCGCGAGCGCGCCACGATGCAGGTGACGCACGCAGTGATTTGGCGGGCGTCACCGCCTGGGTCGCCTACGCGCTCGAGGCGGCGGGGTCACTCGAGGTCGCGCCCACGCTCGGGATCGGCGCGCTCGCACACTCGCGGCGCTCCCACGACTTCCCGGGCCTCGACGCGACCCGTGCCGGTCTCTCGTTGGAGCTCGGGCTCGTGGCCTCCGCCCCCGTCGGACGGGTTCGTGTACTCCTCTCGGGAAGCTACCTGCGCGGCACCGGAGCGACGGGCTCCGCTGCGTTCCCGACCGAACTCGCGAGCCTCACCGCCGGCGTAGTGCTTCCCCTAGGCGGCTGAGCGGGTCGGAACCCGGATCAGGCCTGCGCGATCGTGCGCCGCTCGTCCGGCATGCGACGATCACCATCACGACGATCCACTCCGCTCCGGGAGGTCTCGTGACGACGATCGTTCGCGCGCCGGTCACTTCCGGCCGCGTTCGGATTCACGCGGCGGCGCTGTGCCGCGCGGCGGGCTTCGAAGCGCCGCTCCGCGCTCTGACGTCGATCGTCGCTACCGCGACGTTGGTGGGTTCTCTCGAACATTCGGGGACCTCTGGGAGGTGCGCCAACCGCTCTAATGACGGGGGTTTTCAAAGATGTCCCACGCCCCTCGCCAGCGTCCAGTACTTCCGGGGAACGCCCATGGGGGTGGGGCAGGAGGCCAAACGAACGCGGGCCCCCACCCGAGAGTGGGGGCCCGCCGGCCACCGTGAGGATCCCCTTGTCAGCTCCGAGGGCGTCGTGAAGCGCCGCCACTCTGGGGCGCCGACCGCGGCTCCGCGGCAGGTGCACTCCGCGGCGCAGCGGAAGGGCCAGAGCGCGGCTCCGCGCGGGGTTGGGCGCGTGGTTCGGCCCGGGGAGGCGCGCGGGGCTCCGACCTAGGCTCCGCCCGCGGTTCAGGCCGGGGTGCGGCTTCCGGTGCGCGCGAGCCTCGCGACGGCTCGGCCCGCGTGGCTGGCGCCCTCTCAGGCTCCACGCGCGTAGCCGGGGCGCGACCCTGCTGCACCCGCTCCGACGGCGCCCGGGTGGGAGCGGCCCGCCCTGTCGTTTCGCGGCCCGGCGCCGCTTCCGGCTGCCGACTCGGACGGGACGGGGACACTGACGTGGATCCTCCACGGTTCGGGGTCGCCGGCTGGACCGCGGGCTCCCTCGGCGCCAACCGCTCCGATGGACGTCCGGCCGTGGGCGACCTCGCCCCGGAGGGCTCTCTGGCCGGAGCGCTCGGTGCACGCGCACCGGAGCGTTCCGCCGCGGGTTCGCGGGTCACGGGGGGCGCGGGCCGCTCCGTGCTCGTTCCGCGTGCGGGCGTCGCGACGCCGGATCCCCGCGGCGCCGCCGCAGGCTCGTTGCCCCGCGCACGGTCGGAGGGACGGCCCTGGGGAGCCGCCGTCCGTGTCGGCGCGGACTCCGGCGGCATCCGGTTCACCGCGGGACGCGACGTGGGGCGGGCCGAAGCCAGGGGCTCCGATCCGCGCACCGCGGGGGCCGCGGGGGCGGCCACCGAGGTTGTCGCTGGGCGACGAGTCGCCGTCCGCCCCGTGGAGCTGCGCGGGTCTTCCTTGAAGCCCGTGCCGAAGGGCGACAGCGGCGAAGGCCGCACCACCGTCACGCCCCGGCGCCCGCCGGCCGCATACACGGTGCGCACGCGACCACCGTAGTAACCGTTCCACGCATCATACCCGCGCCCGTCCAGGTATCCGTCCCAGTACGAGGCCCACGGGTCATACGACCAATACGGGCCCCATGGCGGGGAGAAGGGATCGCTCCAGTAGACGAAGGTCGTGCTCGGGCCGTACCAGCCCGACCAGCGCGAACGCCAGCTGCGGGCGCGCCACGAACTGTACCCATACGGTCCATACGCGACGCAGTCGCCGTACCAACCGCTCCACGGATCCCAATAGCTGTCCCAGTAGCGATCCCAGCAGCCGTCACGGCTCGCGTAATAGTTGCGCGAGCCACGATACCCGCGGTCCCAGCCATCGTACGTGCTCGAGTAGATGCCGTAGGCGCTCCCGTGGCCGTGCCCCAGCCCGAACGCCGACCCTACGAAGAGTGAACTCGATTCATAGGCGCCCCCGAAACCGAAGCCGACCCCCACGAAGAGGCTCGACTGGGCCCCCACCGGCACGGCCGCCAGCGCCGCCGCCGCCGTCACCGTCCATGTCACTCGCGCCCTGGTACGCACGATGTCCTCCTTGGCTGTCTCTACCCGCACCATGGTGTAGAGCAGGCCCCGTGCCAACAGGGTGCTATGCCAGTAACGCCATGCATCCCAACGATTTGTGGGGATTGCGGCCGGCGGCATGCTGTGGTGCGCCTGTCCGGGGACAAGGACACACGCCACACCTTCGAGGAGACAGGCGGCTCGCGCCGTGGGAACGGCCCGGAAAGCCCTCGGCACCTCGTGCCTTGCTCGACGGGCGCGAACGTAGAACATTCCTTCGTCCAGCCGATGCATGTCGTCGGCACCGGCGCGGCCTCTTGGCCCGCCGACGGAGGCCGAGTCGCGAACGTCGCGTTCGCGGATCATTCACCGGACGGGTCGAGGGTCTCCGAGACTTCGATGGACGCCGCACCCGTCGCAATGGGTTGGAGCGTCGTGGAACCGACAGAATCACCGCAACCGTCCGGCGATGGCAAGGACGGTCGAGGACCGCGCGGAAAGCGCCCCCGTCGCCGCGGACGTCGCCGCCGTAGAGGTGGCCCCGGTGGCCGTGAACGAGAGCAGCCGGAGGTCCGGAACGAAGCCGAGCTCATGGCCGACCTGCCGCAGGATCCGGCCGAGCTACTCGCCATGTCCCGTCCCCTCGGACTGCTCGAGGTCCTCGGAAGCGGATCCGGGTTCGTCCGACGTCGTGAGTCCGGCTACACCCCCGGCAACGACGACATCTATGTGGGCTCACGCATCATCCAGCGTTTCGGACTGCGCTCGGGGGACGAGCTCATGGGCATCGTCGCCACCCAGGCCAGGCAGGGGAAGAGCCCGCCGCTCGCCTATCTCGCCCTCGTGAACGACCGTCCGCCCGAGGACATGAAGAAGCGGCCGGAGTTCCAGCAGCTCTCCGCCATGCACCCGGACGAGCAGCTCGTGCTCGAGTGCGGTCGGATGATCCGCAACGAGCCGGACATGACGAATCGGGTCATCGACCTGTTCTGCCCGTTCGGAAAGGGTCAGCGCGCCATGATCGTGGCGCCCGCGAAAGCGGGTAAGACGATGGTGCTTCAGGCCGTGGCCGAAGGCGTCGTGAAGAACAACCCCGAGTGCCATCTCATGCTGCTGCTCGTCGACGAGCGGCCGGAAGAAGTGACGGAGATGGAGTCGTGCGGGTTCGGAGAAGTGATCGCGTCGACGTTCGATCGCCCTCCCGAGCGCCACGCGCAGGTCGCCGAGATGACGCTCGAGCGAGCGCGCCGTCGGGTGGAGCAGGGTGAAGACGTGGTCATCATCCTGGACTCGATCACGCGGCTGGCGCGCGCGTACAACACGCTCGAGGGCGGGGGCGGCCGCACCATGTCTGGCGGTCTCGACACCAACGCGCTCGAGAAGCCGAAGCGCTTCCTCGGCAGCGCGCGCAAGATCGCCCCCAACCAGGGCGGCGGCTCGCTGACCATCATCGGCACCGCGCTGGTCGACACCGGGTCCCGCATGGACCAGGTGATCTTCGAGGAGTTCAAGGGTACCGGAAACAGCGAGCTCGTGCTGAACCGCGAGCTCGCCGATCGTCGCATCTATCCTGCGATCGATCTCCAGGCATCGGCCACGCGTAAAGAAGAGCTGCTGCTCGACGAGGACAGCCTATGGTTGTCCCGTGCGATGCGCCGTCAGCTGGCGGGCGGCGACCCGTCCGGCCAGATGGTGGAGTTGCTCAACGCGATGAAGAAGACGAAGACGAATCGTGAGCTGATCGACTTCGTGAGGAACCGGCCTAGGGACTAGCGGGCTCGGGGGTCCCGCCGGCCGCGAGGAGCGAGTCGGTGGGGCCCACCGTGGCTCCTTCGAGGGCGAGCGCAGTCAGCCTGTCCAGCCCCTTGGCGAGCTCGTCGGTTTGGGCTCGGCTCATCGACAGCGCCCAGTAGCCCATGAGGGGGTTCCATCCGAGGTCGCCGCGTTCCCTCCATGTGACGCGGGAGCCGCCCCCCTCGGCTGGCGCAACCTCGACCGACCCGTCGGCGCGCATGGCACCTTCGTCGATGGAGACCCAGTA
>JBEBGN010000056.1:0-17566 GCA_040081395.1 Longimicrobiales bacterium | reverse complement strand
CAGGGCCTGGGTATCTTCTATGGCGGGCGCTTGGTCGTCTTCTACAGCTATGAGACCGACCTCGGCGACGGGTGGGAAGACCAAGGAGTCCATGACGATTCGCCGGAGATTCGCGAGCAGGCGCTGCGCATGGGCGTGAACATTTTCTTGTACGCGCTGGGTCAAGCCGCCTCTTGAGCCCTGTCAGCCGCCAACTCGCGGACCGCGTTGCAGGCGTCCGCGACCACCTGCGCCGCCGGACCGCGCTCGCCATCGGCCTCTGGGTCGGCGGCGGGACCGTCCTCCTGCTCGCCGTGGCTTGGCTGGCGGTCGGCGCCGACGGATGGCGGCCCGGAAGCAACGTGCCCGCGCTCCTGGACGCGCTCATCGTGCTGTGGGCCCTCACGGGGTTCGCGGCGTACCGGAAGGGGATCGGCCGCTGGTTCGGGGAGATCGCTCTGTCTCGCTCCATCGAGCGCGCGAGTGGCCTCCAACCCGGCGTGGTGCGGGGCTCGCTCGAACTGACGCGCAGCGTACCCGCGGGGGTGTCGTCCGCCCTGGTGGATCGCGCGATGGCGCGCACGGTGGCCGGGCTCGACGGGCGTGCCGAGGAGGAGCTGTCCGGCGACCTGGGTCGCTCGGTTTCGCTGTGGACGAGGCGCGGGCTGGTAGCGGCTTCGGTCGCGGCCATTGGTCTGGTCGGGTTGGCGGTCTCGTCCCCGAGCCGCACGGCCGAGGCGTGGGCGGGGGTCTCCTCGCCCGTGCGCACCATGATGGACCCGGTACTCGCACCGTTGGTGGTCTCGCCTGGAACCCTCGAGGTGATGCGCGGGACGGACGTGCGCATCGATATCGAGGCGTCGGGCCGGCTCCAGGTCGAGCTGCTCTATCAGGCCGCGGGGGACGTGGCGCGCACGCTCGCCCTCGAGGTCGTGGACGGAACGTCGAGCCACGTGTTCGAGACGGTGTCGGCGAGCATCGAGTACCGTGTACGAGCAGCCGACGGTGCGGAAACCGAGACGTTCCGCATCGTCCCGATCGATCCGCTCTTCGTCAGTGACCTCGTAGTGGGCGTCGAGTACCCGGCCTACACGGGGCTGGCCCCGGACGAGTATCGCGGGGAGCCGCCCCCGCTCCGCCTGCCGGCGGGCGCCCGCCTCACGTTCGAGGGACTCGCGTCCCGGCCGCTCTCCTCCGCGACCTTGGTCGATTCGCTCGGTACCACGACGCTCGCGCTCGACGTCGAGGGCACCGCGTTCTCCGGCGCCTGGATGCCGCTCCGCGGGGGTGTCTTCCCTTGGATCTTCCTCGATGCGGCGCGCGCACCCGCAGAGGTTCAGCCGGGGCCGCTCGAGATCCTGGTTGTGCCGGATTCGATCCCCGAGGTGGCGATCCTGCTCCCAGGGCAGGACACCGTCCTCCCTCTGAGTCTACGTCAGCCGCTCGTTGTGGACGCGCGCGACGACTACGGGCTCGACCGCTTCGAGCTTGTCGCCTACCGCATCACGGCCTTCGGCGACCGACATGAGCCGGTCGTGCAGGGACTCGACCTCGGGGGCACGCGCGGCGCGCTCGCTCGTCCGGCCCTCGATCTCACTACCTGGGGCCTCCTGCCGGGAGACACGGTCCGCTACTTCGCGAGGGTGATCGACAATCACCCGACCGGGCAGGTGGGTGTCTCGCCGGAGTACGTGCTACGCATGCCCCTGGTCTCCGAGCTTCGCCGCGAGGCTGAGGCCACTATCGAGACGGTGGCCGAACGGCTCGAAGCGATCCGTGCCGAGGCCGAGCGCCAGGCGGTGGAGACCGCGGACCAGACGCTCGAGGTTCAGGCCCAGGCGGCGAACGCCCCCGAGCCCCGCCCGGGAGACGTCGCCGAGCCCGGCTTCCAGCAGCGCCAGCAGATGCAGCGCGCTGCCGACCAGCAGCAGGGGCTCCTCTCCCAGGTCGACTCGTTGTCGGCCGACCTCGCCGAACTCCAGAAGATGTTGGAGGACCTCGGACAGGCCGACCCGGAGTTGGTCGCGGAGCTGCAGCAGCTCCAGGAACTCCTCCAGCAGATGTCGAGTCAGCAACAGTTGGAGCGCGATCTGGAGCCGTCCCCGCAGGGCGGGGACCAAGCGGCCCCGGAGATGCCACGCGACCCGGAGGCGTTGCGCCAACAGTTGGAGGAAGCCGTCGAGCAGTTCCGTCGCGCCGCGGTCGAGCAGGATTTCCGCGCGACCACCGACGAGGTGGAGGACTTGGCTCGGCAGGAGCGCGCACTCGCGCAGGCAATGCGCGAGGCCGACAATCCCGAGCTGCGCGCGGAGCAGCAGTCGCAACTCGCGGAACGCGCGCAGCAGCTGGACGCGGACATGCAGGCACTATCGGATCGGCTGGACCAGCTGGATGAGCCACAGGCGGCTGCGGATGTGGAGCAAGCGCGGCAGAACGCCGCGGACGCCCGCCAGCAGATGCAGCAGGCCGAGCGGCAGGCGCAGCAGGGAAACACGCAGTCGGCGGCGCAGCAGGCGCAGCAAGCGGCAGATCAGATGCAGCAGGCCGCCGATCAGATGCAGCAGGCTCAGTCCGGTATGCAGCAACAGACCCAGGCTGACGCCCAGGCGGCCCTGCAGCAGTCTGCCGACGACGCTCTGTCGCTCGCCCGCAGCCAGGCCAGCCTCATGGAGCGCATGCAGGGAGCGAGCCCGGACGCGCTCAGTCAGATGCGCAGCGAGCAGGCCGCGATCCAGCGGGGGCTCCAGAACCTGGCCGACAACCTCCAGGCCGGCACACAGCAGGCCGGGAGTGATCCCGCGCTCTCGGCCCAAGTCGGCCGCGCTCTCGATGCTACGAGTCAGGCCATGCAGGCGCTCGATGGGCGGAACAGCAACGCGAGCGAGGCCTCGCAGCAGTCCCAGCAGGCCATCAACAGCATGAACCAGTTGGCGATGATGGCCATGGCGGGTGCCGAGCAGGCGGGGTCGGTCGGCGCGGGCCAGAGCGGACAGGACATTGCCGATCAGGTGGGCCAGCTGGCGCAACGTCAGGGCGACCTGGTGGCGCAGGGCGGGGAGATGGTGCCGATGCGGCTCGGCGAGCAGGCGATGCGGCAACAGCTGGAGCGGCTTGCCGAGCAACAGGGTCAGGTGGCCCAGGACATCGAGAATGCATCTCGGGAGCCGGGTGCCGATGACGCCCTCGGCGATCTCGAGGAACTCGCGCGTGAGGCGGATCAGCTGGCGCAACAGCTCGCGACGGGGCGCATGACCCCCGAGCTCCTCCAGCGGCAGGAACGACTCTTCCACCGGCTGTTGGACGCGGGTCGCTCGCTCGAGCAAGAGGAATCGTCGGAGGAGCGCGAGTCGACGAGCCCCGATGACTTCGAGCGTTCGGATGTGGTCCCGCTCACGGATCTCCAACTCGGCCTGATGATGTACCAGCTCCCGAATGGCGAGCAGATGCGGACGCTCACGCCCGCGGTTCGGCAACTCGTCCTCGAGTATTTCGAGCGACTGAACCGCCGATGAGACGAGTGGTCTGGTCGGTTGCCGGCGCGCTGGTGCTCGCCGCCGGGTCTGCGAGCGCACAGGTCGGGAGGGGGGGGGACCCGGAGAGCCGGCTCCAACTCGAGGCCGCTACGCTGGAGTCGCGCGGAGACCTCACGGGCGCCGAGGCCGCGTACCGCCGCCTGCTGGAGCTCGACCCGGTCGCGTCGGGCACGGTGTTCGCGCTCGAGCGCGTGCTCCGCGCGAGTGGCCGGCTCGGCGAGCTGCGGCCCATCGTCACGGCGTTCCTCGAGCGTTCGGCCAACCCCCAGGTACTCGCACTCAACCTGTCGCTCCTCATCGAAGCCGATTCGACCGAGGCGATGACGAGGGAGGCCGACCGCTGGCTGTCCCGCGACCGGAGTGAAACTGCCTACCGCGGCGTGGCGGGCGCCTATGAGCGTGCCTTCGGCCCGGCACGCGCGTTGGAGGTGCTCCTGCGCGGACGGGACGCCATGGGCGCTCGCGACGCGCTCGCCCTGGAGATCGGCGATCTGCTCGCCGAGACCGGCGATGTGCAGGGCGCGGTGGACGAATGGGCGCTCGCTGTTGGGGACGGCGCCCGCTTGGACGAGGTGCTCGCCCGCATTGATGGCCTTGCCGAAGGCGCCCCTGAGGCCGGTGCTCGCCTCGTGGAAGCGCTCGGCGAGTCGGACGTGCCCGAGCGCAGTGATGCCGCTCTGACGGCCGCGCTCGCTTTCGACCTGGAGACCGAGTCGATCACCCTGGCTCGCCGTCGCGCGGAGGAGATGGAGGGGCGCACCAGGCAGGTCTATTTGGAGGACGTCGCCCGGAGGGCTCGCGCGGCGCAGCTGGCGCGGGTGGCAGCGTGGGCCTTCGAGGAGCTCGGAGGCGAATCCGCCAACCCCGAGGAGCGCAGGCAGCTCGACCGCCGCATCGTCGAGGTCTCTCTCGAGGTGGGCGATACGGCGCTCGCTCTCGACGCCCAACGCCGAGTGGCCGCGTCGTATGCCCGGAGCACAGATGAAGGGCGCCGCGCGCAGGCCGAGGTGGTCCGCATGGAAGCCGCGGCTCTCCCCGAGCGAGCGCCCGCGTCCTGGCGCGAGTTCCGCGCGGCGTTCCCGGACGCGCCCGAGCTGGACGAGGTGGCCGCCGCCGTAGCCGTGAGTCTGCTGGCTCGCGGGAACGACGAGGGTGCCGCCGCGGTCCTCGACGGTGTCGAGGGTCCGCGCAGCACGCTCGAGCGCGGGTACCTGCTGCTCGCGCGAGGAGAGACGGAGCCGGGGAGGGAAGCGCTCCTGACGGCCGTCAGCGGCTTGACCGCGGTCGAGGCGACGTCCGTCATCCAGTTCAGCGCGCTGATAGGACGCATGTCCGAGCCGGCCGTCGGGGCTCTCGTTACCGCGGGCGTCGAGGCCCACCGGGGCCGTCCGGAGCAGGCGGCCCGGGCGCTCGCCGACGCGACTGCCGGTCTGAGTGAGGGGGACCGCCCGGGCCTGCTCGCGGAGGCTGCGCGCATTGCGGAGCGTGGGGGCGCCTTGGATCTTGCCGCCGACATCCGCACCCGGCTGCTCAGCGACCATCCGGACGCGCCCGAAGTGGCCGAGGCGTCGCTCGCGCTCGCGCGGCACATCGGCAGGCCGGGCGGAGACGAAATGGCGGCGATCCGTATGCTGGAGGAGCTGATCATCACCCGACCCAATGCGGCCATCGTGCCCGAGGCGCGACTCGAGCTCGAGCGACTCCGGAGTCGGGGCTCGTGAGAATGTTCCTTCGCGCCGCGCTGTGGGCTACGGCCCTCATGTTGCCCGCGCACGTGGTGTCGGCGCAGTTCATTCTGGTGCCCATGGACCGCGTGCAAGCGAACCACCTGCGTGCCTACGGGCTCACCTACTGGGTGCTCGAGCAATCGCAAAAGGCCGAGTGGCTGCTGAACTACCGCGGCGGCTCATTCCTGCTTCCCGACACGCCGGGTGTGCGGCGCGAGGCGGCGCTCCGAGGCGTGAGCATCGAGGCGATGGACCCGTCCGCCGAGGCGCGCATGCGCGCGACCATCGCCTCGTCGAACATGGAGGCCGTGCCGCTCGAGCGCGCTCCAAGGGTCGCGATCTACACGCCGCCCAACTCCGAGATCTGGGACGACGCGGTGACGATGGCGCTCGAGTACGCGGGTATCTCGTACGAGACGATCTGGGATCCGGAGGTTCTCTCCGGTGAGCTGTCCGAGTATGAGTGGATCCACCTGCATCACGAGGACTTCACGGGCCAGTACTCGAAGTTCTTCCTGACGTATGGTGGGGCGGACTGGCTCCAAGACGAAGTGGACCGGAACCAGGAGATGGCCCGATCGGTCGGCGCAGCCGACGTGCCGGAGATGAAGAAGCGCGTGGCCGCCGCGATCCGCACCTACATCGAGGGAGGGGGCTTCCTCTTCGCCATGTGCTCGGCGACGGAGACGCTGGAGTTGGCGCTGGCGGGGGCCCGGGTCGACATCTCGGCGGCGTACGCCGATGGTACCCCCGCGGACCCGGACGCCTCGGCGAAGATGGACTGGAGCCGGGCCATGGCTTTCACCGGCGCGCAGGTGCAGGTATCCCCCACGGTCAACGCCTTTTCGGATATCGACGCGCATCAGGTGAACACACCGTGGCGCCGCGAGTTGGGTGCGTATACCCTGTTCGACTTCTCCGCGAAGTTCGACCCGGTCCCGTCGATGCTCACGCAGAACCACGTGGCGGTGCTCCCCGACTTCTACGGCCTGACGACCTCCTTCGCCGACAACCGCCTCAAGCCCGCCGCGATCGTCTTGGCGCGCGAGGGCTCGTGGGCGAAGTACCTCCACGGGAACCTCGGTGAGGGCACCTGGACGTACTACGGCGGACACGACCCGGAGGACCCGGAGCATCAGATCGGCGATCCGCCCACCGATCTGGCGGCCCATCCGAACTCGCCGGGCTATCGCCTGATCCTGAACAACGTGCTCTTCCCGGCCGCGAAGAAGCAGACGCTCAAGACGGATTGACGATCCCCGAGGGCTTCCCGCTCCGCCGTCCGGCGGGTCCGCTCGCGGGCGCGCTGTTCGGCGTGGACGGGCTCGACGACAGCGAGGCCTCGGGCACGGCGCCCCGGCCCGTGCGGGACCCGTCGCTACCGGACCTCGCGCTCGCGCCCGAGGCCGCCGCGCGCATCCGCGACGAGATCGCTCGCGCTGGTGGACGCGAGGTCTGCTTTCTCGCCTCGGTCGACGAGACCCGCGTGGTACGGAGCCCCCGGGCGGTGGCGCGCGGCTCCTTCGCTGCGGTCCTGGTAGCGGCCCGCGACGCCCCCGAGGGGGGTGTCATGCTCCACAATCATCCGGACGGCGTGCTCGAGCCGAGCGAGGCCGACATGTCGGTCGCGGCCCGGCTGTACGAGCAGGGCCTCGGCACGGCGATCGTCGACAACGCGGCCGAGCGGCTCTACGTCGTCGTCGAGCCTCCCGTGCCGCGTGCGGTCGTGGATCTCGACTCCGACGAACTCGAGTCAGTGCTCGCTCCTGGGGGCGCGCTCGCGGAGCGGTTCCAGGGATTCGAGGATCGCCCCGGTCAACGGGAGATGCTGCGGGAGGTGACCAAGCGCTTCAACGAGGGTGGCATCGCGATCGTCGAGGCCGGCACCGGAACGGGCAAGTCCCTGGCGTACCTGCTACCGGCGGCGCGCTGGGCGCAGGCGAATGGCGGGCGCACGGTGATCTCCACCAACACGATCAACCTGCAGGAGCAGCTCGCGCACAAGGATCTCCCCCTGGTGCGCCAGCTCCTCGGGGACGTGAAGTGGACGCTGGTGAAGGGGCGGGGGAACTACATCTCCATCCGGCGGGCGCACCTGGCAGCGGAGGGGCAGGCCAGCCTCTTCGAGGAGGATCGGTCCGCGGAGATCCGAGGGCTCTTGGAGTGGATCGAGAGCACCGAGGACGGCTCGCTCTCGGACCTGACGAGCCCGCCCTCCGACGAAGTCTGGGAGGAGGTGCGGAGCGACGCGGACATCTGCCTGCGAGCGAAGTGCCCCCATTTCCAGGAGTGCTTCTACCAGGCTTCGCGCCGGCGCGCCGCTTCCGCAGAGCTGCTCGTGGTCAACCACCATCTGCTCTTCTCCGACCTCGCGGTGCGCCGGGTCACCCAGAACTACACCGACGCGGCAGTCCTCCCTGCGTACCAGCGCGCGATCCTGGACGAAGCCCACAACGTCGAGGACGCCGCGACCACCCACCTCGGGGTCGAGGTCACCCGGCGGGGACTCTACCGTGCGCTCTCCCGCCTCGACCGAAAAGGGCGGGGGATCCTCACCGCCGTGCACGAGGGCGTGGCCGGGATCTCCGGGGCGCCGGAGCTGAGGGAGCGGATGGAGAACCGGGTCCGGCCTGCGCTCACCCGCGCGCTGCACTCGCTGGAGGCGCTCGTCGAGGAGCTGGAGCCGCTCGCCGTCCCCGGGGGAGGGGCCGCGCGGCTGGGCCCCGCCGGCATCGGCGAGCCAGCCGAGCGGGTCGAGGTTCAGGAGGACCTGACTCGGGCCCTGAGCGCCCTGGCCGACCTGGAGCGCGAGGTAGGAGAGCTGCGCGCGCGACTGGAGCTCTCCGAGGAACTCGGGGACCGACTGGCCGGGCGCATTCTCGACTTGAGGGCCATCGAGCGCCGACTGGCGGCCTCCGCGCACGCCCTGCGACTCGTGCTCGCTCCCGGAGACGAGGCGGCCGCATACGTGCGCTGGCTGGACGCCAGGGGCCAGGGGCGGCAGACGAATCTGGCCCTGGCTGCCGCCCCCATCGAGCTCGGGACCGTGCTCCGCGAGTCCCTGTTCACGCAGGTGGAAGCGGCGGTCCTGACGTCGGCCACGCTGGCTACGCGACAGCGTTTCGACTTCCTGCGGGGAAGGCTGGGGCTCGAGCCCGACCGCCCCGAACAGGTCGATGAACCGCTGGAAGTGACGGAGCGTATCGTGTTGTCCCCGTTCGACTTCACGACGCAGGCTTTACTCGGTGTCCCGACCGATCTCCCGCCGCCAGAGGGGAGCGAGCTCGAGTTTGCCGAGGGGACCGCACGGGTCGTCCGGGACTTCGCCGAGGTGTCGGGCGGGGGGATCTTCGTGCTCTTCACCTCGCACGGCGCGCTCCGCCGGGTGGCCGAGTTGCTTCGGCGCGCGGGGCCCGCGGCAGTGCCGTGGCCTCTCTACGTGCAGGGCGAGGGGGACCGGTCACGGCTGCTGGAAAGCTTCGTCGGTGCCGGCCACGGCATTCTGCTGGGCACGAGCTCCTTCTGGGAGGGCGTGGACGTGCCGGGGGACCCGCTGCGCGGGCTGGTCATTCAGAAGCTCCCCTTCCGCGTTCCGACCGAGCCGATCACCGCCGCGCGCATGGAGGCCCTCGAGGCCCGCGGAGGGGATGCCTTCCAGCAGTTCATGCTGCCGCACGCGGCGCTTCGTCTGAAGCAGGGGTTCGGGCGCCTCATCCGCACGCGCACGGATCGTGGAGCGGTGCTCGTTCTCGACGACCGCCTGGTCACGAAGCGGTACGGCTGGTACCTGCGCGAGTCCCTTCCCGATGCGCCTCTGGTGAAGGGCCCCTGGGAGGATGTCCGGCGTCGCTTGCAGGACTTCTACGCCGGTCCCTAGCGCCCTAGATTGCTGCTCCGTCGTTCGAGCTCCGTCCCACCTCGACTCCAAGAACGGGCACCATGAAGCGGATCTTCGGCATGGGTATGGGCGTCCTCTACGTCGTCCTCGCATACGCCGCCTTCTCGCGCGCGAGCACGGGGGCGGAAGCCGGCCACGGCGACATCGCATTCTGGTTCAGCGTGGTCGGGACCTTCCTCTCGATCGCGTCCCTGGCCGCGTTCATCGGCACCTGGATCCACACACGGGAGTCGAGCGAAGCCGCGCACTGACCGCGCGCCCGCTCGAAACGCCGATGTCTCGACCCACGAAGATCGTCTGCATCGGCATGAACTACGCGAAGCACGCGGCCGAGTTCGGCAACCCGATCCCGAAGGAGCCGCTCGTCTTCCTGAAGCCGCCGTCCTCTCTGGTGGCTTCCGGTGAGCCCATCGTCATCCCGGGGTGGGCGGGGCAGGTCGACTACGAGGGCGAGATCGGCGTGCGCATCGGCAAGCGCGCCAAGCACGTGGCCGCTGACCGCGCCTGGGACTACGTCGATGGCCTGCTCGCCATCAACGACGTGACCGCACGGGCGCTGCAGAAGGGGGATGGACAGTGGAGCCGCGCCAAGGGCTTCGACACGTTCTGCCCGGCGGGTCCCGTGACGCCGCTCGCCAAGGTCGACCGGACAGCGCTGTCGGTGACCACCCGGGTGAACGGTGTGGTGCGCCAGCAGAGCGGTGCGGACGACATGGTCTTCGACATTCCCGCACTCATCGCGCACGTCACGCGCTTCATGACGCTCGAGCCGGGTGACCTGATCGCGACGGGGACCCCGTCCGGCGTGGGGGCGCTCGTCCCCGGCGACGTCGTGGAGGTCGAGATCGGCGGCGTGGGCTCGGTCTCGAACCCGGTCGTGGCCGAGGCTTAGCACCGCCTCATGCGGCGCACCAGTGAGCGGTTCGGGGCACTCCCCGCCTATCCGCTCGCCGGCATGAGGGAGATCCGTCGACGCATCGAAGCCCAGGGGGTCGACGTCATCGACCTCGGTACCGGAGACGCTCAGCTCGATCCGCCGCCGGCGGTCGTCGCGCGTCTCCGTGAGGTAGCCGGTCAGCAGCCGTTCTCGCGCTATGGCTTCCAGGCCGGCCTTCCGGAGCTCCGCGAAGCGATCGCGGCTTGGATGCGGCTGCGTTTCGGCGTCGAGGTGGACCCGGCGACCGAAGTGCTTCCCCTGATCGGATCCAAGGAGGGGCTCGCGCATCTCCCCTTCGCGTTCGTCGGAACCGGGGACGTCGGCGTGATTCCCGACCCTGGCTACCAGGCCTACTTCGGCGGGGTGACCTTCGCGGGTGGTGAGCCACACGTCGTGAAGCTCGCACGCGAGAACGACTTCCTCATTCCGCTCGACGAGATCCCGCCGGACGTCGCGCGGCGCACGCGCATCCTCTACCTCAACTACCCCAACAACCCCACCACCGCCACCGCTCCGGACGCGTACTATCGCGAGGCGATCGATTTTTGTGCGCGGCACGGGGCGATTCTCGCGCACGACCACGCGTACTCCGAGCTCGCCTTCGACGGCTACCGTCCGCGCAGCGTGCTGGAGCTCGACGGCGCGCGCGACACGGCGATCGAGTTCCACTCGTTCTCGAAGACGTACAACATGACCGGCTGGCGGCTCGGGTGGGCCGTCGGCAACGCGGAGATCGTGGCGGCGCTCTCGAGGGTCAAGTCGTTCGTGGACACGGGTGGGTACCTGGGCATCCAGGCGGCGGGCGTCGCCGCTCTGGAGTCGTGGCCCACCTGGGTGCCCACGAACGTGGCCACCTTCCAGCGTCGCCGGGACGCCGCGGTGCGCGCGTTGCGGGGCGCGGGCTACGAGGTCGAGTCCCCCAAGGCGACGATGTACCTCTGGATCCCGGTCCCCGGTGGGGGCCCGTCGGAGGCCTTCGCCCGCCGTGCGCTGGAGTCGGCTGGAGTCATCGTTCTGCCGGGGGCTTCGCTCGGTCGAGGGGGCGAGGGGTACTTTCGCGTCGCCCTCACGGTCGACGAAGGCCGACTGGAAGCTGCAGCGGCTCGCCTGGGGGATCTCCGATGACTACGGACACCGGGGCGAAGGCCCAGGAACCGACGTCTTCAGGTGGTTTAGGAACGCAAATGACCACGAGTCCCCCGGGCGCCCCCTTCCATTCGAGTCCCTTCCATCGGAGGGATCAGGGTTCGCGGCGCGTCACGTGGAGTTCGTTCGGGGTATCCGTGGGGATCCACGTGCTACTGCTCGCGGGTGCCGCGTTGGGCATCGCGTTGCCTTCACCGGAGAGCAACCCGGTCGTGCGGGCCATCACGCCTGCCGACCAGGGCGTGGAGATCGTCTGGATCTTGGGCGGCTCCCCGCCGCCGCCCGCCGCCGCGGCACGGCCCGAAGAGCCGGCGGCCATCGCGGCGGGTGCCGCCCCCCAGGTCATCGTCGTGCGCCCCGAACTGGGGAACACGGGCCCGCAGCTCGACCTTCCGCCACTCACTGGACCCGGTCGACCCGGCGAGACCCCCGCCCAGCGCCTCCAGCCCGCGCTCACGGACGAGCGCATTTGGGCGCCGCTGCCTCCTGAGTTCCGTACGCTCACGCCAACGCAGCGTGAGGAGCTCTTGATCGCCGGCCGATTGGGGGCCTGGAACGACTCGGTGGCCGCGGCCCTCGCGGCCGACGCGGCTTGGCGCGACTGGACGTACACGGACGGGGACGGGGACCGTTGGGGTGTGGCCGACGGGCAGCTCTACCTGGGTGGCCTGGTCATTCCGTTCCCCATGACCTTCGCTGGATCGTCCGATGACCGCGCCTACATGCGGGAATTCGAGGAGCTCCAGCGCCAGGGCGCGAACGCCCTCGTCCAGCAGAGCGTGCGGGAGCGCATGGAAGCGATTCGGGTCCGGCGCGACCGGGAGCGGGCCGAGGCTCAGCCCCCCGCTGACACGGCCCGGACCTCTCCCCGGTAGGACCCCCACCGATCCTCTGGTGGTGACGGCGCCGATCGGTATATAGTCGTTAGGAGCTCGATCGCGGCCCTTCAGCCCCTCCCCATGGACTCAGGCAGGGCATTCTACGCCGGTTTGCTGGAAGCCCTGACAAGCGTCATGGGCTCCGCGAAAGGCTATCTGAAGGACCACGGCCCCATGGTGGCCATGCTCTCCTCGCACCTCGGGCGGGAGTTGGGGCTGTCCAAGGCTGAATGCTCCGAGCTCTTCTTCGGTGCCATCCTGTCCGACATGGGCATGGTGGGGCTGGCCGAGGACGCCTGGGAGAACCCGACCCCGCAATTGGCGTCCGACGTGCGAGAGCGCGTCCAACGGCATCCCCAGCGCTCCGAGGAGCGCGTGCGGGGCGTGCCCCACCTCCAGGACCTGGCCCCCCTCCTCCGGCACCACCACGAGTGGTGGGACGGGAGCGGGTACCCGGATCGCCTGCAGGCGCACGAAATCCCCCTCGGTGCCCGGATCCTCCGTCTGGCCGACACGGTTGCCGCCCTGGGCCAGCAGCGCCCGCATCGTGGCCCGCTCAGTCCCGAGAAGATCAACGAGTTGGTGCAGGGGGGCCTAGGGAAGGAGTTCGCGCCGGACGTGGGCGATTGCTTCCTCACGCTCCAACTCGCGGGCAGCATCCCCAACTTCGATCGGGAGAGCTACCGGCACACCGTGCTTCGAGCGGCGGAGAGCCTCCTGCCCGAGGAGGTGTCGCCGCTGTCGACCAGCCAGCTGCTCACCATCATCGCCAATCTCATCGACGCGAAGGATCCCTACACGGCAGGTCACTCTCGCCGGGTCGCCGTGCTCGCGGTCGCGGTGGCCGAGCAGCTCGACCTCGATGCGCACACGCGCTCTGCCCTCTGGGCGGGCGGGTACCTGCACGACCTGGGCAAGCTCGCGGTGCCCCTGCGCGTCCTCGCCAAGTCGGGTCGGCTGACCGACGAGGAGTTCGCGTTCATCCGCGCGCATCCGTCGGACGGGGCGGAGATCCTCGAGGGGATCCCCACACTCCAGCACCTCACGACCGGCGTGCGCTACCATCACGAGCGCTGGGACGGGAGCGGGTACCCTGAGGGCCTGTCGGGGGACCGGATTCCGCTGGTCGCTCAGATCATGGCGGTCTGCGACGCATACGACGCCATGACCTCGACCCGCGCGTACCGCAACTCACGAGATCCGGAGGTCGCGCGCGCGGAGGTGGCCAAGGAGAGCGGACGGCATTTCGGCCCGACCGCTGCAGCGGCGTTCCTGAAGGTGCCCGACCAGATCTTCGAGAGTCTCCAGGCGCAGCGTCCCGAGGTCCAACGCGACGTACCGGAGCGCGTCCAGACGCTCCGGCACATCGACCCTGGTTTCTTCGCCGCGCACCCCGAGGCGCAGCCGCAGCCCGCCGAAGCGGTGTAGAGGCCCACCTTCCGGTTCCGAAGGTCGCGGCGCCTCGCCATCTTTGGGCGACGCCGTCCGTTTCCCCGACTTCGGAGTTCCCGGTGAGCCAGGAGCTTGCTCCTCGTCTCGATCCGCGTGCGATCGAGCCCGCGAGGTATCGCGCCTGGATGGAGGGGGGCTACTTCCACGTGCCGGCCTCCGCCGTTCTCGACGAGGGACGCGAGCCGTACGTCATCGTGATCCCGCCGCCGAACGTCACCGCGGCGCTGCACATGGGTCATGGGCTCAACGACACGGTGCAGGACGTGCTCATCCGTTGGCGTCGCATGCAGGGGAGGGCGGCGCTCTGGGTGCCGGGGACGGACCACGCCGGCATCGCGACGCAGAACGTCGTCGAGCGCCGCCTTGCGGCCGAGGGGATCACGCGAGACCAGCTGGGGCGTGAAGAATTCCTGCGCCGTATGTGGGAGTTCGTCACGGCCACGGGCGGTACCATTCTCGATCAGCTCAAGGCGATCGGGTGCTCGTGCGACTGGGAGCGCACGCGCTTCACACTCGACGACGACCTCCAGCGCGCCGTGCGCGAGGTCTTCGTCAGCCTGTACGAGAAGGGGCGGATCTACCGCGGCGAATACATCATCAATTGGTGTCCGCGCTGCCTCACTGCGCTCTCGAACGAAGAGGCCGAGGGGGAGGAGGCTGCGGGTACGCTGTGGCATCTACGGTATCCGATCGCGGTCGTCGGCGCTGGCACGGATCTACAGCGAATCGCCGCCGCGGACGGGTCGCGAGTTGGTCGGCTTGCAGATGGCACCTATTACGTCGTTGTCTCCACGACGCGTCCGGAGACCATGCTGGGCGATACGGGTGTTGCGGTGCATCCGAAGGATCCGCGGTACGAATTGCTGATCGGTGCGAGAGTGAAGCTGCCGCTCACGGATCGTGACATCCCGATCGTCGCCGACGCGGCCGTCGACCCCGAGTTCGGCTCCGGCTTCGTGAAGGTGACGCCCGCGCACGACCCGAACGACTTCGAGATCGCCTCGCGCACGGGGCTCGCGCTGCTCGACGTGATGACGCCCGATGCGCACATGAACGACGCGGTCCCGCCCGAGTTTCGTGGGCTCGACCGCTTCGAGGCCCGCAAGCGAGTGATTGCCGCGCTGAAGGAGCAGGGGCTCTTCGAGGGCGAACAGACGCACACGCACGCGGTGCCGCACTGCTACCGGTGTCACACGGTGGTGGAGCCTAGGCTGTCGCTCCAGTGGTTCGTGAGCATGAAGCCGCTCGCCGAGCCCGCGCTCCGGGCCTCGCGCGACGGCACCATCACGTTCACGCCCAAGCACTGGCAGCGCGTGTACGAGCACTGGATGGAGAACATCCGGGACTGGTGCATCTCGCGGCAGCTCTGGTGGGGTCACCGCATTCCGGTGTGGTACTGCGCGTGCGGCGAGGTGATCGTGCCCCGCGAGGACCCGAAGAGCTGCCCCAAGTGCGGGGGCACGCAGCTCGAGCAGGATCCCGACGTGCTCGACACCTGGTTCAGCTCGCAGCTCTGGCCCTTCTCCGTGTTCGGTTGGCCCCGCGACACCGACGATATGAAGGCGTTCTATCCCGGCCACACCATGGTCACGGCGCCCGAGATCCTGTTCTTCTGGGTCGCGCGCATGATCATGATGGGGTACGAGTTCCAGGGTGCGGCGCCCTTCACCGAGGTGTACCTGCACGGCACCGTGCGGGACATGAAGGGTCGCAAGATGTCCAAGTCTCTGGGGAACGGCATCGACCCCCTCGAGGTGGTGCGCGCCTACGGTGCGGACGCCATGCGCTACACGATCGTGAGCCAGTGTGCAGTGGGTACCGACATCGCGCTCGATCACGAGAACGTCGAGGCCGCGTTCTCCAACGGGCGCAACTTCGCCAACAAGATCTGGAACGCGGGGCGCTTCGCGCTCATGAGCCTCGGCGACGCACCGGTGCGGCCTCTCGAGGACGTGGCTGATACCCTCGTGCTGGAAGACAAATGGATCCTGTCACGGCTGCAGCACGCGACCGCGACCGCGACCGAGAACCTCACTCGCTTCCGCCTGCACGAGTACGCAGAGGGCACCTACCATTTCTTCTGGGGCGACGTCTGCGACTGGTATCTCGAGTTGGTGAAGTCGCGGCTCGCCGCGGGTGCCGACCCCGTGAGCCGGGAGGCCGCGCGCTCGACGCTGGTTGTCGTCCTCGACCAGGCCATGCGACTCCTGCACCCCATCATCCCGTTCGTGACCGCGGAGCTCTGGTCGACGTTGCCGGTCCCGAGCGGGGAGACGCGGGCCGACGACCTGATCGTGGCGCGCTGGCCGGAGACGAACCCGCGTTGGGTGTCGACCGACGCGGAGCGGCGCATGGCAGGCTTCCAGGAGCTGATCGCCGAGGTGCGCCGCCTCCGCAAGGAGTATGGGATCCCTGAGGGTGGGCGTATTGCCATTCATGTCTGGGGCGGAGCCGACGGCTTCCCGGCGCTGGTGCGCGACCAAGTCGCAGCGCTCGAGCAGCTCGCGCGCGTGAACCGCGTCGAGACGGGTGCGGGTCAGGGTATTGGCGCGCACGCCGTGCTCACGAGTGGCGTGGAGCTGTTCGTGCCGCTCGAGGGCGTGATCGACGTCGGTCATGAACGTGGCCGCCTCCGTGAGGAGATTGCGAAGCTGGAGGGACTCCACGCAGGGACGACGAAGAAGCTCGCGAACGAGTCGTTCGTCGCGCGCGCACCGGTCGAGGTGGTGCAAAAAGAGCGTGACCGACTGACGCAGTTCGAGGAGCAGGCTTCGAAGCTGCGCGAGAAGCTCGCCTCCTTGGAGGGTGTGGGCGCCTGAGCACGCGCCCTGTTGTCGCGAAGGCGGTTCCACTGGCCGCCGCGCTCGCGTTCGCGTGGACCGCAGGGTGCGCCAACCAGGGCGCACCGCCGGGAGGGCCGGTCGATCAACGTCCCCCCGTGCTGGTGCGGACCGAGCCCGACACCTTTGCGACGCTCACCGACCTCGGCGCCAGCGTACGGTTCGTCTTCGACGAGCGCATCAGCGAGGCCGCGGCGGGTGGGAACTTGGACGACGCCATCACCGTATCGCCGAGCACCGGGCCGGTGCGCGTACGGCACGAGCGCACCAGCCTACGCGTCGAGGTGGAGGGGGGCTTCCGGCCCGGACTCGTCTATCGCGTCACGCTCCTGCCGATCGTGCGCGACATGTTCGGCAACCAGCTGCGCGATCCGTTCGAGCTGGTGTTCTCGACCGGAGGTGTGGCGCCTCCCACGGCGGTCGCGGGTCAGGTATGGAATCGCTCGAACGGTACCTCCACGCGCGGCGCGCTCGTGCACGCGGTGAGCGCCGACTCGCTGGTGTACGTCGCACGCTCGGACGAGTCGGGGATCTACACGTTCCGCTACCTGCCGGAGGGCGAGTATCGCATCACCGCGTTCGAGGACGTGGATCGCGACGGCACGCTCGACGCGCGCGAGACCCAGGGGGCCGTGACCTCCACTGTCGCAGCAGGGGACACGCTCCTCATCGACGTGCCGACGTTGCCGACCGACACGAGCGCCGCGGTCCCCGTGGGAGCGAGCGCGCTCGACTCCGTCACGATCTCCGTCGAGTTCGATGACTATCTGGAGGCCTCGGCACCGGCCGGCGAGGTGCGCGTGACGCTCGCGCGCGAAGGCGGCGGGAGCGCGCCAACCGTGGTCCGCGTCTTCCACGAGCCGGAGTACGGCGACTACGTGACCCAGGTCGCCGACTCGTTCGCGCGGCTCGACTCGATCGATGCGGCGGCCCGGGCTCCGGAGCCGGTTCCGGCGGCGACGGACAGCAGCGCGGCGGTCCCCGTGGGTGCGGCAGCGGGAAGCCAGGCCGCTTCCGGTCGACCCCTGCCTCCCCGCCTCGAGGGTTCGCTTTCGACGCGCTCCATGACTGGACGACCATTGCCGACGCGCAGACTCGTGGGCCTGCTCGACGCGCCCCTCGAAGCCGACGTGGAGTACCAGGTGACGACGACGGGGGTCGTGAACCTCAACGGGG
>JBEBGN010000208.1:0-4945 GCA_040081395.1 Longimicrobiales bacterium | reverse complement strand
GGCGCAAGTCACGCCGGACGACACGGTGACCGTGTACGTGCTCGACCCGATCGACGTGCAGGGTCGCATCGACAATCTGACGGGGCTCGTCAGCACCGCCTCGGTCGGATACGTGGGCGCGCGTGACCTGCGCCTGCGGCCCCTCGCCCGCGAAGGGGAACTGTTGGAGACCGTTCCGGGGATGATCCTCACCCAGCACAGCGGGGGCGGAAAGTCGAATCAGATGTTCGTGCGCGGGTTCAACCTCGACCACGGAACGGACTTCTCGACCAAGATCGAGGGGATGCCGATCAACCTCCCCACGCACGCGCACGGCCACGGCTACACGGACCTGAACTTCTTGGTCCCCGAGCTGGTGGACCACATCGAGTACTCGCTCGGCAACTACTACGCCGAGCTCGGAGACTTCGGGAGCGCGGGTGGCGCGGAGTTCCGGCTCCGACGACGCTTGTCGGAGCCGATGTTCAGCTTGGGCGTCGGCGAGAATGGACATCGTCGGGTCATGGCGGCCGGCTCGGTGTCGGCGGGCCCGACCGGAACGTTCTTGGCGGGCGGAGAGATGCACGGCTATGACGGTCCCTGGGACGTCGCCGAAAGGCAGCGCAAGCTGAGCGGTATGCTGCGCTACACGCACGAGGGTGCCACCAGTAGCATTTCGCTCCTGGCGTTGGCCTATCGGAACGAGTGGAACTCGTCGGACCAGATCCCCATGCGCGCGGTGCAGGCAGGCACTATCTCGCGCTTCGGTCAGATCGATACAAGTCTCGGCGGCGAGACTTCCCGCTACAGCTTGGCCGCCACTTGGAGCCGGGCGGCCGCGTCGTCGAGCCAGAAGGTCGACGTGTACCTCTCCCGCTATGCGCTCGACCTGTTCGGCAACTTCACCTACTTCCTGGACGATCCGACAGACGGCGACCAGATCCGGCAGCGGGACCGCGGCCGCTGGATATTCGGTGCGAATGCGGCCCACCTTCAGCCCTTCGATCTGGCCGGACGTCCTCACCGCATGACGGTGGGCACTCAGGTACGGGGGGACTTCGCCGGCCTCGCGCTGTCACGGACGAACGGGCGCCAGTTGGTCACCCAGGTGCGGGCCGATGACGTCACGCAGCTGAGCGCGGGCGGATACGTCGAGCTGGTGTCGAACTGGTCCGGCGTCTTTCGGACCACGGCCGGCGTGCGCGCTGACGCGTTCCGCTTCCACGTGTCCAGTCAACGCGTCGAGAACGTCGGCACCACGAGCGACCACCTCGTGAGCCCCAAGCTGTCCCTCACGTTCGGTCCCTGGTCGCGGACGGAGACCTACGTGAGCGGTGGTCTCGGCTTCCACAGCAACGATGCGCGCGGCACGGTCACGACCGTCGACCCGAACACGGGCAGCCCCACCGAACCGGTGGACCCGCTCGTGCGTTCGTGGGGAGCCGAGGTCGGGGTGCGCTCCGAGCCCGTGGCCGGTCTGGTGTCGACCGGGGCGGTGTGGATGATCGAACTCGAGAGTGAGCTGCTCTTCATAGGTGACGCCGGCACGACGGAGCCGAGCGATCGGAGCCGCCGCATGGGCGTCACGCTCGCCAATTTCTACAGGATCACCGATGAGTGGACGGCCGACCTCGACGTCTCGCTCACGCAGGCACGTCTGCTCGAGGTGCCCGCGGCCACGAATCGCATTCCCGGAGCGTTGGAGAACGTGGTCGCGGCCGGGTTCGGCTATGAGCCCTTGAGCGACGGACTGTTCGGGTCGGTGCGGCTACGGCGGTTCGGATCGTATCCGCTGATCGAGGACAACGCCGTTCGGGCACAAGCCAACGCCGTCGTGAACGCATCTGCCGGCTACCGGCTCGGGAGCGCGAGGCTCACCGTGTCCGTGCTCAATCTGCTCGACGAAGAGCACTCGGACGTTCAGTACTACTACCCGTCGCGGCTTGCGGGCGAACCGGTGGGTGGCGTCGATGACATCCACTTCCATCCGGCGGAGCCACGCCAGTTCCGGGTCAGTCTGAGCTGGGGCCTGTAGGACGAAAGGCTCGATCGCGGGGGCGGGCGTCGCAGGCAGGCGCCCGCCCCTTTGCGCGTCACCTCGTGCGGTTCCAGGCCTTCCCGAGCTGATGGCCCGCGGCGAACACCGCGAGGTCGAGGATCGCGTTGGGGATGATCTCGGGACCGGCAGTGTCGAAGAACTCCTTCCCCTCTTCCGAGCGCTCGAGGTATTGCTCGAGCAGCTCGTAGGCGATTGCCGCGCCGAGCGCGGCCTTGAGGGGCGAGTTCACGAGACCGAGCGCGAGCCCGGCTCCGAAGTGGACGACGGTCCACGGGTCGGCGACCGTACGGTTCTGGTCCTTCTTCCCGGTGGCGATGAGCTTCATGCCCCTGAAGATGATTGCGGCGACACGCACGCTGAAGGCCCTCGACGCGTGCGGCGGTCGCCCGACGACCGGACCGATTCTGGCGAACGGCCCGTCGGGCCGAGTACGTTCACGCCCGCATACGGCTCGCGGCCGTCCGTTCGGTCGTGCCAGGCCCACAAGGAGATCCACATGAAGAAATTGGTACCCGCGGTGTTCGTCGCCCTGGCGGTTGGCGCGCCGATCGGCGTGTCGGCCCAGGAAGTCATGTCGGCGACGTACATCAGCAAGGAAATCATCGACCACGTCAATCGGCTGCCGGGAGTCGACCGTCAGATCATCAGCCGTGACATCGGCGACCTCAACCTCGCGGTGGGGATCGTCCACCGCGGTCCGACCGGTCAGGCCGCCGCGGGCGCGGGTGGCGCTGCTGGCCGGCAGGGTGGGGGCGCCGCTGCCCCTGCGGCCGGCGGCGGACGCCAGGGCGGTGCCGCGGCGCCTCAAGCGCAGCCGTGCGGCGTCACGACGGGAACGCCGAGTGGCGCGACCGGCATCGCCCACGACGGACAGACCGAGACGTACGTGATCGTGTCGGGTTCGGGTGTGCTCGTGACCGGTGGACAGATCCTGAACGGCACCCGCTCGGCCGCGAACAGCAACGTGACCTTGGTGCTGAACGGGCCGTCGTGCAGCGGCGCGATCGTCGGCCAGGTCGTGAGTCGCGAGGTGCGGGTCGGCGACGTCATCATCATTCCCGCCGGCGTTCCGCACGGCTGGTCGAGCATCGTGGATCACGTGGACTACCTGAGCATCCGCCCGGATCCGGAACGCTACATCGACGAGTACGTGAACCCGGCGCTCACGCTGAACCTGAACTAGCAGCGCGCTGCAAGACGGGGGCGCCCAGCGGCATGGGGCGCGTCCTCATGAAGTGGGCGGGCGCCCTCCCGGGGAGATCCGGGAGGGCGCCTCGTTTTCTACCAGCGGCCGCCCGGGTAGGGTTGACCCGACCACCAGGCGACGTCCGGCCGGTGCGACCAAAGGATGCCGCGCAGGAGCAGCTCGGGTTCGTCGTTCAGATTCAGGAGTAGGCTACGCGCATCTTCCGGCGTGAGCTGGCCGGGGTCCTGCGCGGCCCACGCTTCGCGCGCTCCTTGGAGCGGGCCCGATCGCTCGCCGGGATTGTCGGCGGCGAGCGGATCTTCGGGCTCGAGCCCTGATTCGGCGGGCGAGTCTTCCGAGCGCGCGAGTTCGGGGTTGTTCATCGCTACCTCGTCGTCGCTCTCGCCCGAGCTCTGCCGTCCGGTGTCTTCCCCCGGCGGGGTCATGGCGTCGAGCCTGCGCTGAGCGACGGCCAGGTTCCAGCGCACGTCGTCATCGGTGGGGTCGAGTCGCAGAGCGAGCCGGTTCGCCTCGATCGACTCCTCGAGCATCAATCGGATCGAGTCCGTGGTCATGAGGCCGCCGAGGCGCGCGATCAGATGGTACCCGAGGTTGTAGAGGCTCTTCTTCCTCGTCTCGACCTCATCCGTCTCGGCCGCCCGCCTCAGGACCGAGCCCGCCGAGTCGGGATCGATGCTCATGAGGGCGGTGCCGAGGTTGTACTCGATCGAGCGGTCCTGGGCGGCCATGCGCTGGTACGTCGTTGCGGCTGCTTCGATGTCTCCTTCGTGATAGCGCCGGTTGGCAAACTCGACGCTGCGGCGGTGCAGTAGCGTGAGCGCCGCGACGAGCACCAGGGCCACGATGATCACGGTGCCCGCACGCCGGCCGAGCTGCTGGCGAAGGGTCATGCGACCCTCCGGGTGCGCGTCGCGGGAAGGCGCGGCAGCGAAGCGTCGAGCAGGCTCTCGAGCAGGAGAAGCACGAGCGCGGTGACCCCGAGCACGAACGGGAGATCATATCGCGCCCATGCCGGACGCGTGTCGGTTGCGGCGAACTCGGTCGGTGGAGGAGGAGCCGAGATCTCGGCGCGCAACGCCCCGAGATCCAGGTCGGCGTCCGCTTGCGCGAAGCGACCGCCGCCCCGGTCGGCGAGCGCGCGCAGCGAGCTTGCGTCGAGGCGCGAGAAGGCCCGCGCGCCGGTCGCCGTGGTCACGGGTCCGCCGAGCTGATAGGGGCCGGCGGGCATGCTCATGCCCGAGCCCCGTTCCGTACCGACGCCGATCGCGTATACGTCGATCCCTACGGCCCGCGCCGAGTCGACCGCGGCGAGGAGTTCCTCCTCCCGCGCACCGTCGTCTCCATCGGAGATGATGACGATCCGACGCCGTCCGACCTGTCCGAGTGAATCGGTGGGGGATTCGAGCAAGGCCACGGCACCGAGCACGGCGGCCGAGCCGAGCGTACCGGGGTCGTACGCGCTGGCCATGTTCGGAGTGATGCCGTCCAACATGAACGAGAGGGCGTCGTGGTCCAGCGTAGGCGGGGCCAACGGGTAGCTCGTGCCGGCGAACATGAGCAGGCCCACTTCCTGGTCCGAGGCCGAGGCGAGTAGGTCGCGCGCCACGTCGACCGCGCGCGCCAGGCGCGTAGGCTCGGCGTCCGTCGCTTGCATCGAGGCGGACACGTCGAGCGCGAGCACGAGCTGATCGACGGGTGGG
>JBEBGN010000207.1:0-4973 GCA_040081395.1 Longimicrobiales bacterium | reverse complement strand
CGGAGCTCCCGGCGGAGCGGATGCCACGCGACGGCGTTGATGGTGAAGTCGCGACGCGCGAGGTCCTCGTCGATGGTGTCCGCGAAGGCGACCACGGCATGCCGCCCGTCGGTCTGAACGTCCCGACGGAACGTGGTGACCTCATACATGACGTCGTCCTTGAGGACCCCGATCGTCCCGTGCTCGATCCCGATGGGGACGGTCCGGCGGAAGAGCTTGCGCACTTCGGCCGGTGTCGCCCGCGTCGCGAGGTCCCAGTCCCCCGACCGGTGGCCCCAGAGCTCGTCCCGCACGGCTCCACCGACGGCCCAGGTGTCATAGCCAGCGTCTTCGAGCGTACGTGCAATCCACAGGACGGGGGCGGGTGCGGAGATGCTCGCGCCGCCCGCGGTCCGCTGATTCATTTCGTGAGCGCCCGATCGGCGAGGCTACACACGATGTGCCCGATCGCGATGTGCATCTCCTGGGCGCGCGCCGGCGACGCCGTCGGCACCACCAGAGCCAGGTCGACGAGGTCCTTCAGGCGGCCACCGCCGCCCGCCAGCAAGGCCGCAGTCGCGACGCCGATCTCACGCGCGGCGCGCGCGGCCAGCAGAAGGTTCTCCGACATGCCGCTGGTGGAGTGGAGCAGCAACAGATCCCCGCGGCGTGCGAGCGCCCTCACTTGGCGCTCGAAGATCCGCTCGAAGCCGAGATCGTTGGCACCCGCCGTGAGCACGGACGTATCGGTCGTGAGGGCAACGGCTGCGAGTGGAGCCCGCTCGCGGTCGAACCGGACCACGTACTCGGCCGCGAGGTGCTGCGCGTCCGCAGCCGACCCGCCGTTGCCGCAGAAGAGAAGCTTACCACCCCCGCGCAGCGTATCCACGACGAGCTGAGCCAGCTCGGCAATCTGGGGCGCCAAGTCCTCTCGGACGTGCGCAAGGACGAGCGCGTGCTCGTCGAGCTCGGCCCGAACGGCTTCGATGCTCATGCGGTCGAGCGTTGCAGCAGACCCTTCACCCTCGCCCAGAACCGGCGCTCGTTGGGGAGCACCGGCACGGGCAGCGGAGGGTCGTCCGACAGGACGCGCCCCGGGTTCGTCCTGCACAGGTAGTGGAGGACCTCCTCGGCGCCCAGGCTCACGAGCACCGCCCAGGCCTCGTCCCGGTAGATCTTCAGGCTTGAATGCCCGTGAAAGTCGGACGACAGGTAGTCCACCCATCCCCGCTCGAGCAGGCCCACGGCCACGCGTTGTGCCTCCGGGCCGTACCGGCCCACCAGCGAGCCGTAGTTCACCTGCAGGTAGGCGCCCGCATCCCGCCACTGCCCTGCTACCCCGATGGCCTGCCCCATCCCCGCGTACCGTTCAGGGTGCGCCACGATGGGACGGTACCCGGCCGAGCGGATGCGCGTCAGTGTCCGCACCGTGGCGGGCGGAAGCTGGAGCCGCGGCCATTCCACGAGCACGAACGACGTCCCCGCCAAGCGAATGCGTGGATCCGAGAGGTCGACCTCGGGCACGTCGACACAGACTTCGTGGCCGCGCTTGAACTCCACCTCGGGGAAGGCCTCGCCGACGGCAGCGGCGGCACGCTCCCAAGCCGCGGTCACGGCACTCAACCTGATCTCGAGGCGCGCCGAGTCGAGGGTGAGGCTCCCGTCGATGTGCGGCGTCGTGATGATGCGGCGGATGCTCGCGCGCGTCATCCGCTCGACGGACTCGACCACGGCGCGCACATCTCGCGCACCGTCATCCACCCCAGGCACTAGATGGTTGTGGATGTCTACGAGCGCCGTGGGATCCCGGTGGGTCACCGGACGCTCCTCAATCCTTGGTCGCGGCCAGAACGGCGCGGAGCGCGACCGCCGGTTGCTCCGTGTCGAGCGCGGCCTCACAAGCGTAGGTGATCAACGCGTCCGCCTCCAGCAACCGAAACGCGCTCTCGCGTACCCGACCGGGCTGGGCTCGCGATTGGGCGAGCCGGGCACGCCCCTGCGCGGCCAGGGCCTCGTGCACTAGGCCACCCTCATTTTCCAGGCGCAGACGGGCGGAAAAGTCCGCGGGGGGCACGGGTCGGCGGCTCGCGATCCAGGACCCCAGCGGACTCAAGTCGCGCTCCCTGCCAAGAGCTCGCGCACCGTCGCAGCTCCCGCGGTGAGCGCCTCGTCCACTCTGCTCGGATCCTCCACCCCGGCCTGCGCCATGTGCGGCCGTCCGCCACCGCGTCCGCCCACGATAGTCGCCACCTGACGCACGATGGCGTCGGCACGCACCCCTCGCCGAATCAGATCGTCCGTCACGAAGGCGAACAGCGCCTGCTTCTCTCCAGGCAGTTCGGCGACGAGTAGAGCCACGCCGTGCTGCCCGCTCGCGAGGAATGCGTCCCCCCACTTCCGCGCGTCGTCCGCGCCTCGCGCCTTCAGGCGGAGCCCGCGGTACTTCGCGGTCGCCCCCCCCGCGAGCGCGAGCGTCTCGGTTGCCACGTCGATCTCCCCCGCGCCTCCGGCGGCGCGCATCTCGTCGATGAGCGATTCGAGCTCCGCCTTCTCGGCGAGGATCTGCTCCGCGCGGTTGATCAGATTGTCCGGCGCCGTCTTCAAGGCTTGCGCCGCGTCGACGAGCGCCTGCTCCTTGGCCGCCAGGTAGTGGAACGCGCCGCGTCCTGTCAGGGCCTCGATGCGGCGCACACCCGCCGCGACTCCCCCCTCGTTCACCAGCTTGAACAGCCCGATCTCGCTCGTGTCGCGCGCGTGCGTACCGCCGCACAGCTCCATGCTCACGCCCGGGATGTGCACGACCCGCACCTCGTCGCCGTACTTCTCGCCGAAGAGCGCCATCGCGCCGGCCTTGACCGCCTCGGCATGCTTGCGATGGTCGATCTGCACGGGGTGGTTCGCCCACACGCCGTCGTTCACGATGTCTTCGACACGACGCCGCTCGTCGGCGCTCATGGGCGCCGTATGCGCGAAGTCGAAGCGAAGGCGGTCCGGAGCGACGAGCGAGCCGCGCTGGACGACATGCCTACCCAGCACGGCGCGTAGTGCGGCATGGAGTAAGTGCGTCGCCGTGTGATTGCGTACGGTGTCGTTGCGCTTCGCTACATCCACCTTGGCCTCGACCTCGAGGCCGCGACCAGGTCGCGCGGGGAAGGTGCCCGTCAAATCACCCGATACCACTGTGCGCCCCCCCACCTTCGCCACCTCGCTCACGTTCAGGGTCCAGCCTTCGCCGAGCACCTCACCGACGTCCGAGACCTGTCCGCCGCTCTCGACGTAGAAGGGGTTCTCGTGGAGAACGAGGCCCAATCTCCCGCCGTCCAGACGGTACGCGAGCACATCCGTGCGGCTGGTGAGAGTCTCGTACCCCACGAACGACTGCGCCTTGTCCGAGAGGCGCGTCCAGCCCTCGTCACCGGAGCCGAGGCCCATGACCGGTTGACTCGCGGCCCTGTCGGCGCGCGAGCGCGAGCGCTGCTCATCGAGCGCACGCTCGAAGCCCACCACGTCCACAGTGTATCCGCGCTCGCTCGCCATCAGCTCGGTCAAGTCGAGTGGGAAGCCGAACGTGTCGTAGAGCTTGAATGCCTCCTCCCCCGCGATTGTGCCGCCCTTGCCGGAAGCCAGCTCGTCGAAGCGCGACATCCCGCCCTCGATGGTCGCCAGGAAGCGCTCCTCCTCCGCGCGCGTCGCCGCGAGCACGTGCGCGCGCTGTGCGTCCAGCTCCGGATAGGTGGAGCTCATGGTGTCGATCAGCGCCTCGACCACACCGACCAGCGTGGGCTCGCGCCGCCCGAGCAGCCAGGCGTGGCGCACCCCCCGCCGCAGAATGCGGCGCAACACGTACCCGCGCCCCTCGCTCGACGGGAACACCCCGTCGGCGAGCAGGAAGCCCACCGCACGCGCGTGGTCCGCGAGAACGCGGTAACTGACCGCGCGCTCGGAACTCCGGTCGTACGGCTTCTCCACCAGCTCGGCCACGCGCGCGAGCAGCGGCGCGAACAGGTCGGCGTGGAAGACCGAGTCGACCCCCTGGAGCACCGACGCGAGCCGCTCCAGCCCTGCCCCGGTGTCGACGCAGGGCGCCGGCAGGGGATGCAGAACCCCCTGCGGGTCCCGGTCGTACTGCATGAACACGAGGTTCCACAGCTCGACGATGGTGCCCGCCGAGTTCAGCGTCACGAACTCGTCGGTGCTCGGCATGTGGGAGCGGTCGGCGCGTAAGTCGTAGTGGAGCTCCGAGCATGGACCACATGGGCCTACGTCGGCCATCTGCCAGAAGTTGTCCTTGTCGCCGAGCCGGTGGATGCGGTTCCGCGGCAGACCGACCTCACCCGCCCACAGCTCGGCAGCCTCATCGTCCGTGTGGTGCACGGTGGCGAAGAAGCGATCCGGGTCCAGCTTGTACACCTTCGTCATCAGCTCCCACGCGAAGCCGATCGCATCCTTCTTGAAGTAGTCCCCGAAGGAGAAGTTGCCGAGCATCTCGAAGAACGTGAGATGCCGCGCGGTCCGCCCGACCTCCTCGAGGTCGTTGTGCTTCCCACCTGCGCGTACGCACTTCTGCGACGTGGCCGCGCGGGCGACCCCGATCCAATCCTCCCCCAAGAAAACGCGCTTGAATTGGACCATCCCCGCATTCGTGAAGAGCAGGGTCGGATCATTCGCGGGGACGAGCGAGGAACTCGGCAGCACGGAGTGCCCGTGCGCCCGGAAGTACTCGAGGAACTGCTGGCGGATCTCTGCGGTCTTCATGACCCTCGGGGGTGGCGGAGGACCGTAACAATAATCGGGTACTGGCGTTGCCGAGAGGCCTGCAAGCCGTCGCCTTTGGTCGGTGTGTGGTGCGCTCCCCTCGTCGGGGGCGCTGCGCTCCAGATGCTTCGCATCTGAGCCCGCTCCTCGGGGAGCGCACCACACACCTCCCGACGGCAGGCAGGTCTCTTATTCGAGCACGGGGGCGAGGCACTCGCTCCAGGTGCTTCGCACTGGAG
>JBEBGN010000206.1:0-4993 GCA_040081395.1 Longimicrobiales bacterium | reverse complement strand
GCCCGTCCCACCCTCCCCCGACACTTCAGCCGCGATCCTCGAGGCATTCGCCGAGCGAGGGATCCGGTTCGTGAAGGATCAGACCGTGCGCGCGCTCGACCCGGCGCGGAAGGTCGCCGTGCTCCAGGACGGCACCGAGATGCCGTACGCGCTCTTCCTCGGGGTACCCGTCCACAAGGTGCCCGCAGTGGTCGCGGAGTCGGGGCTCGCGGCGGCGGACGGATGGATCCCCGTGGACAAGAGGACCCTCGCGACCCGATTCGATGGCGTATATGCCGTCGGCGACGTGAACGGCGTGGGAACGCCCAAGGCGGGCGTGTTCGCGGAAGGCTCGGCGCGCGTGGTGGCCAAGCACCTCATCGCGGGGATTCGAGGGGATGCGCCGCCCTCGGCCTACGATGGGGCCGGGTCCTGCTACATCGAGTTCGGGGACGAACTCGTGGCGCGCGTGGACGTGAACTTCCTCAGCGGCCCGAAGCCCACCGGGACCTTCCGGGCGCCCTCGGAGGCGCTCGTCGCCGAGAAGTCGCTGTTCGGGTCGAGCCGGGTCGAGCGGTGGTTCGGGAAGGGGGCGTGACGTAAGGAGGAGGAAGGCGCCGTGCCCAGAGAGCGATGGTGCTCCAGAAGCGACTTCCGATTTGGTTCGAAACTCGAACGATAAGCATTGAACGCGCCACTGGTGGGATCGGCTCGGGCGCGCCCGTTTCGACCCCAAGAGCCCATCGGCCGTGCTGTTCGAAACTCGAACGAAAACGGAAGTAGCCGTTGCCTGGGGTGGGGATGACCCTCCCCTGGTCCCACCACGCGCCCTCAGTCGCTGATGGGGGTGGCCCGGGTACGCGTTGGGGATCCGGTAATCGGCTCCGCCCGCAGCGGCCCGCTGGGTGGCTCCGCGCCGCCACTCACCTTGCGGAGCTGGGCCTCGCTGAGCTCCTTGCCGGGCTTCTTGGACGTCTTCGGGCGCGCAGGCTGCTTCTTGGCTGCCATGGTGACTCCTGGTCGAAGAACCCTCTGTCCCGACAACCTAGGTTGCCGGCCCGCGGACTGCTACCGAAGACGTGGAGCCGTGGGCTCGGAGGCTTCAACTCTCGCCCAGCCACGGTGAGCTGAGGCCCTCCCCCACGGACGTCTACGCGTAAGCGGCCCGCTTGCTAGCGCGGACGGCGAGCGGGATGTTGGGGCGCGCCACCAGCGCACCCGCGGACCAAGGGACTCGATGAAAGACATCCGCTACGCGCTGCGCGACCTACGCAGCCACGCGACCTTCGCCTGCGTCGCGATCCTCACCATCGGGCTGGGCATCGGGTCGGTCACGGCCATCTTCAGCGTGGTCGATGCCGTGTTGCTCCAGGGACTCCCCTACGAGGCCCCTGAAGAGCTGGTGCGCGTCTGGTCCACGAATAGGGAGCGTGGGGTCGAGCGGGGGTTCATGTCGCCCCCAGATATCGCGGACTTCCAAGAGAGGAACCGCACCCTCTCGGACCTGGCCGCCTACTCCGAGGCGGAGCTGACCCTGATCGATCCGGATGGGATCGGGGTCAAAGTCGTCGGCACGTGGGCCGGGGAGAATCTGTTCGGGGTCCTCGGAGTCGGAGCCCAAGTCGGCCGCACCTTGACCGCGGGGGACGGAGCGCCTGGCGCTCCGAGGGTGCTGGTGCTGGGGCACGAGTTCTGGCTGAACCGCTTCGGTGCCGACCCCAGCATCGTCGGTCGGTCGCTGACCGTCGAAGAGGACGAGTACACGGTGGTGGGCGTCATGCCACCGGGCTTCGACTTCCCAGGCGGTTCGAGCTTCTGGCTCAATCGCCACCTATTGGCCTACCCGGGACGGTACGCGCGCTGGATGGACGTGGTGGGGAGACTCGACGATGGGGCGGACCTTACCGCGGCCCGCGAGGACTTCCGTCGCGTGGCGAGCCAGCTCGAGGCCGAGTTCCCGCAATGGAATCGAGCCTATACCACGACCATGATCCCGCTGGATGAGGCCGTCGTCGGCGAGACTCGGGCCACGCTGCTCGTGTTACTTGGCGCCACGCTGCTCCTGCTGCTCGTAGCCTGCGCCAACGTGGTCAACCTTCTTCTCTCCCGCATGGCCGATCGTGGGCAGGAGATGGCCCTACGCACCGCGCTCGGGGCCGGCCGCCTGCGGCTCGGGCGGCAGCTTCTCACCGAGAGCCTCGTGCTCGCGGCAGCGGGAGCCGCGCTGGGGATCTTGGTGGCGTGGCTCGGCATCAACGTGCTCGTCGCTGTCGGTCCGGAGAGCCTGCCACGCCTCGACGAAGTGGAGCTGGACGGGCGCGTTCTGCTCTTCACCCTGGCAGCCACCGGCCTCACGGGGATTCTCTTCGGTCTCGCGCCCATCCTGCGGCTCATGCGAACGGATGTCAGGACCACGCTCCAGGATGGCTCCCGGGGCTCGACGGGCCGCAGGGGGCGTGCGCGAAACATCCTGGTCGTGGCTCAGCTCGCGGTGGCTGTCATGCTGGTCGTCGGAGCGGGCTTGCTGTCGCGCAGTTTCATCGAGCTCCTGCGCACCGAGCCTGGATTCAACGCCACCGGCGTGCTCACGATGAGGGTCGATCTCCCGACCAGGGCCTACCGAGACTTGGCTCGCGTGTCGGACTACCACGCCGAGATGATCGCCGAACTCGAGCGGATTCCCGGCATCGCCGCGGTCGCCGCGTCGGCGACCCTGCCGTTCGAGGGAGAGATTCCCTTCCTCGGCAACTTCTTCGTGCAAGACCGCGTGGCACCTGCTCAGGGCGAGGAGCCGATCGCGCACTACCGTCAGGTCTCTCCGGGCTTCTTCTCCACCATGGGGATCGACATGGTGAGTGGCCGCGATTTCGAGATGAGCGATGACCGCGTGGCGAAGGGCGTGGCCGTGGTGGATCAGGCGCTCGTCGAGCGGTACTTCCCCGGCGAGGATCCCATCGGCAAGGTGATCGCGGGACTCCCGCCTCACGTGGCGTTGGGTGGGTTCTTCCCCGCGAGCTTCGAGATCGTCGGCGTGGTGGGAGACGTGAAGTACTTCGGGCTGGCGCAGCCATCCGAGCCATCGCTCTACCTTCCTGTGGCTCAGGCACCCTTCAGGCGCATGAGCTTCATCCTCAGGACCAACACCGACCCCGAATCCCTGATCGCGCCGGCGCGGCGAGTGATCCAGGCTTCGGACGCGACCGTGCCCATCTCGCGGGTGTCGACCATGGAGCGCATCGTCTCGACGTCGGTGGCGCGCGAGCGGTTCAGCGTGATGCTGTTGGTGTTATTCGCCGGCGTCGCCCTCGTGCTCGCGTCCGTGGGGGTCTACGGGGTGATCTCGTACGGGGTCTCGCAGCGCACGGCGGAGCTGGGCGTTCGTGTCGCCATGGGTGCGGAGCCAGAGGACGTACTCGGCCTCATCCTGAGGCAGGGCGCGACGCTCGCCGCGGTGGGCATCGGCCTCGGTCTGCTGGGGGCGGGCCTCCTCAGCCGCGTCTTGGCCAGTCAGCTCTACGGCGTCGGGGCCACCGATCCGGTGACCTACGCCGCCGTGGCCGCTGCGCTCTTCGCTGTTGCGCTGGCTGCCGTGTACATCCCAGCACGCCGGGCGTCACACCTGGACCCGATCGTCGCTCTCAGCGGCGACTCAGGCAGGTCGGCTCGCTGATCCTACGGCTCCACGAGCGAGTAGCTCGTGCTGCGCCCGCCCGCCGGTTCCTTGCGCAGGATGCCTCGCCCGACGAGGTCGTCGATGTCCCGCAGCGCCGTATCCTGCGAGCACTTCTCGATCAGCGCCCATTTCGACGTCGTGAGCTTGCCTTCGAAGTCGTTCAGCAACCGGCTGAGCATATCGCGTTGGCGTTCATTGAAGGCCGCCCCTGCATGCGTTTCCCAGAAACGGGCCTTCTTGAACACGTCGGCGAGCGTATGCTCCGCGCCGTCGAAGGCCCGATCGAGACACCCAAGGAACCATTCTAGCCAAGGCGTGATGCTCAGATCGCCCTTCTGCGTGTGTTCCAGAATGTCGTAGTACTCGTTGCGCTCCTGCTGAATTTGTGCGGACATGCTGTAGAAGCGCTGGGGGGTCTGTTCGGATCGCGCCAGCGCCATGTCAGCTATCGTGCGCGCGATGCGGCCGTTGCCATCATCGAAGGGATGGATGGTGACGAACCAAAGATGCGCCATGGCGGCCTTGAGCACGGGATCGATGCCGGCCGCGCCATTGAACCACTGCAGGAAGGAGGTCATCTCTCCGGGCAGGCGAGACGCCCGCGGCGCCTCGTAGTGCACGCGTTCACGCCCGATCGGCCCAGAGACGACCTGCATCGGGCCGGCCCTGTCGTCCCGCCAGGCGCCGACCTTGATGCGCGCCATGCCGCCGCGGGCGACCGGAAACATGGCCGCGTGCCATCCGAACAGCCTCTCCTCGGTCAGCGGTTCTGCATACCTCTCCGTCGCGTCGAGCATGGTCTCGACGACGCCCTCGACATGCCGATCCGCCGCAGTGAGTCCACCGATGTCCATGCCGAGGCGCCGCGCGATCGAGGACCGCACTTGTTCGCGGTCGAGGATCTCACCCTCGATTTCATTGGACTTCAGGATCTCCTGCGTGAGGTTCGCGAGCGTTGCTTCGCTGCGCAGAGAAAAGCCCAACCCCTCCATGCGCCCGATCAGGCGGCCTTGGCGATGGCGAACCGCGACGAGGCGGTCGGCCACTCGGTTCTGGTCCCAGCGCAGGCTGGGCCAATTCGATAGTTCGTGGATGTAGGGCATTCTCCGCGTCCTTTGCGGAGAAAGTGGCTGTTATTCGACGCACGCGCAACGTATCGCCGCAGAAGTTGCGGAAGATGCGGGGCGGTGCCGGAAGGCGACGGCCCAGGCGGACTACTGAACCAGGGACAGTGCAGCGCCAAATGCCAGCATCCACGCGGTGCCGGAAGTGGTGGACGTGACCCCGCCCAGCTGGCTGACCGCAATCTCCGAGAAGGACTTCTTCGCGTACGTCACGAAC
>JBEBGN010000205.1:0-4999 GCA_040081395.1 Longimicrobiales bacterium | reverse complement strand
GTGGCGGACGTCGCGCCCCACGTGATCGCGGCGAAGAATCCGGTGCGCATCGCACTCGGCTCCGCACCCGCCCTCCTGCTGCTCGCGCGCTGGGCCCGCCCCCTCACCCGCCCCCTCGAACAGGTGGCCGAGGGCGGGGGGAGCGAGGGAGGCGAGCTACTCAGCAGCGAACACCGCGAGCTGCTCGAGATCCAGGAGATCGGCGAGGAGGAAGGCGTCATCGAAGCCGCCGAGAGCCGGCTGGTGGAGCGTGCATTCCGGCTCGACGAGCTCACGGCGCACGACGTGATGGTGCCGCGGGTCGACATCTTCGCCTGGCGCGACGACATGTTGCTCGAGGACATCATCCCGACCCTTCCGGACGTGCCGCACTCGCGCGTGCCCATCTACCACGCGACCATCGACAACGTCACCGGCATCGTCTATGTGCGCGAGGCGTACGAGCGCTACGTCAAAGGGGACCGCGACCTCCCGCTCTCCGAGCTCGCGCGTTCGCCGTTCTTCGTGCCGGGGGCACTGTCGCTCACCAAGCTGCTCCAGGACTTCCGCGCGCGGCGCGCGCACATGGGCGTGGTGGCGGACGAGTTCGGCGGCACCGATGGCATCGTCACTCTGCAGGATATCGTGAAGGAGCTCGTCGGCGAGATCCACGACGAGATGGACGCCCCCGAGGGCAAGGTGCTCGTGGTGCTCTCCAGCACCTCGGTCGAGAGCGACGCCACCATCGACCTGCGCGCGCTCAACGAAGCGCTTCACACCGACCTTCCCGACGAGGAGAGCCGTTCGCTCAACGGGTTCATTCTCGAGGAGTACGGTCACGTGCCCAAGAAGGGCGTGAGCTTCGAGGCCAAGGGTGTGCTCGTGGAAATTCTCGAAGCCCAGCCGACCTACGTGGTGCGCGCGCGCCTCACACGCCTGCCCGTGATGGAGGTCTCGGACTGATGGCGCACATCTACGAATTCAATGGCAAGACGCCGAACATCCATCCGTCGGTATTTCTGGCCCCCACCGCCGTGGTGATCGGCGACGTGACCATCGGCCCGGAGTCGAGCGTCTGGTTCGGCGCGGTGCTGCGAGGCGACAACCCCGACCATCGTGTGGTCGTCGGCAAGCGCACCAGCGTCCAGGAGAACTGCGTCATCCATGTCGGGCACTGGGGCCCCACCATCGTGGGCGACGACGTCACCGTCGGCCACGGCGCCAAGTTCGAGTGCTGCACCGTCGGTGATCGCACCGTGATCGGCATGAACGCCGTGATTCTGCAAAACGCCACGATCGGCCGCGAGTGCGTGATCGCCGCCAACACCGTGGTACTCGAGGGCGCTGACATTCCCGACCGCAGCCTGGTCGCCGGCGTGCCCGGGAAGGTGAAGAAGACACTCGACGCCGATGCCCCTTGGATCAAGGGTGGCGGGCAGCACTACGTCGACCTGTCGCGGCAGTACATGAGCGAGGGGATCGGGCGTCGGGGCACGTGAGCGAGGTCGCGGGGACGCCCGGTTCGGAGGGTGCGGGGGACGACGGTGCTGCGAATGGCGACGCGCGGCGGGGCGAAAGCCCTGACGCGCGCGACCCCCACGGCCGTTCCATCTCGGCCACGGTCGTCCTGTGCGACCTGTGCGGGTCCCCGATGCGCGAGTCCCACTGCAAGCTGATCTGCGATCAGTGCGGGTACATCAGGGACTGCAGCGATCCGTAGCCCCTACCGCTTTCCGGTCACCACCCAGTCCCACGGCCAAGGCGCCATCATCCAGTCTGGCGGTGACTCGAATTCGGTGGACCAATCGTACTCGGCTTTCTCGATCGCCTCGACGGTCCAGCCGAACGACCCGAGCAGCAGCTCGAGCTCCTCGCGTAGGTAGTGCTTGGTGCGCACACCTCCGCGCGGGAGCACGCCGTCACGAACTCCCGAAGCGGTCAGCCCGCCCACCGAAGCCGCGGTGCGCGCAGCCCGATCCACCCACCCGGCACGCAGGTGCAGCTCGACGTGCCGATGCACGGTGAGCAAGAACGACTCGACGGAGGGCACCACGAGCACGATTCGTCCCCCCGCACGTACGGTGCGCGAGATGGTCCCGAAGATCCGGGTGCGGAGTGGCGCAGACGGGCTGAGCAGCGCGTTCACGCACACGCCCGCGTCGACCGCCGGCAACACGAGTCCTTCGTCGCTCAGGTCGACCATGCGGCAGGTCACGTTCTTCCGCTTCGACACCCGGCGCCTCGCGACCGCCAGCAGGTCAGCTGCGAAGTCGTAGGCGTCGACGGTCGCGGCCAGGTCGGCGAGCAAAGGCAGTGCACGCCCCGTGCCGCAGCCGAAATCGGCCACGCGGTCGCCGGAGCGTACGGCGGCCTGTATGGCGGCTTTGACGCGACCGCTCCGCTCCTCCTCGAGCACGTGGCAGACGTGCCCGTCGAAGTCTTGGGCGAGCGAGCCCCAGTCGCGCGGGTCGTGCCGCTTCATGGCGTGCTACGCGTCCTCCACCGCGGCATCCCACACGGGCTTGCCCAGAAACGCGGACAGGGCCTCCGCGCTGGCACGCGTCTCGGCGAGGTCGGGAAGTTCGGAGACGCCCATGCGCATCCCGTTGTCGAAGACGAGGTTGAGTTCGTGCACGTGTCGGCGGCGGACAGGGCGGGACACGAGCTGCAGTGCCAGGACGCGATCCAGGCGCCCGTGCCGCCGACCGACCTCCAGTCGATGCCTCGAACTCGGTGCCCAGAAGCCGATCCAGCAATCGCCCCCGCGCCGATCGAACACGACCGGTACGGCGAACCGATAGACCACGGAGAGGCCATTGGCCAGGATCACCGCGATGGCGGCGATGGGCATCCATAGGAACACGTCCCACCCCCCGAGAATGCGTGTAAACACGTACACGAATGCCAACGTCGGGAGGCCAGCGAACACCGTCGTGAAGAGCGTGGCGCGACTCGGCGGCCGCATCACGACGCGATCGGGCGACACCTGAGTGAAGCGGCGATACGACACCGCGCGCCTCCCTGCACCACGGAGCGACGTCCACTCGGTGTTCATGGCGGCGGGATCGCCGAGCGTCGCAGGGTCGAACTCCGGGTCGTCAGCTGACAGACTGGCGAGCCAGGCCTCCTGCTCCTGCGTGAGTCGACCACCCGTCTTCCGCTCGAGCTGTCCGCGGGCGCTCTGCTTCATCCGCGCATCGAGTCGGTCGAACATCGCATTCCTCCCTCGCTGAGGACCCCGCTACATCCCCACCACGCTCGTCGTGTACCAACGGATGATCGGATCCCCCCACTGATAGGCGATCCCACCCGCGGCCGCGAGGAAGACGCCCAGCGGAATGAGCCGCTTGGAGATCATCGACACGGGGCCGAACACGAGCAACGCGAGCACGGAGCCGAGAAAGATCGTAAGCGCCACCCCCCAGATCCCAACGAAGGTGCCCACCATCATCATCATCTTGATGTCGCCCCCCCCCCATCGCCTGATCCACGCCGGCTTCCTCGAGGCGCCCGGGGGAGATCTTCTTGATGAGCCGCGTGCCGAGCGCGCCGACCAGCCAGAGCACCGCGAACCCGACCGCTCCGCCGATGAGCGCGTCGAGCCAGCCGAGCCCCCCCGGCAGGAACGCGAGCCCGATCCCGAGCACGGATCCCCCGATCGAGAACTCGTCGGGGATGATGTAGAAGCGCGCGTCCGAGATGGCGATGCCGAATAGGATGGTCAGGAAAAGCGCCCCCCGTAGGGCCTCGCCCGTCGCGCCGTGCACCGCGAAGGTCCCCGCCCACATGAGGCCGGTGGCCAGCTCGACGAGCGGATATTGGATGGAGATGGGGGTGGCGCACTTCCGACAGCGGCCGCTCAGCACCATCCAGGAGAGCACCGGGATGTTGTCGTACCAGGCGATCAGCTCCTGGCACTTGGGGCACCGGGAGCGCGGCGTGACGACCGACTCCTCTTTGGGCCACCGGAGCGTGCAAACGTTCAGGAACGATCCGAAGAGGAGGCCGAAGAGCCCAGCGCCGACCGGCACGTACCACTCCGCCACGTCCGTTCTCCCGTTGAGGCTCGTTTCCGTCGCAATGACCGCGTCGGCGCACGCTCGTGCCGCAGGGCGGTGAACGCAAGGCAGCCGTTCGCGTTGCGGGCGGGCGGCCGAGTGGCGAACGTGGAAGTATGCGCCGCCCCCCCTTCTGGTCGCTCGCCCTGCTGGCGGGCACGGCCTTCGTCGCGTCGTGCCTAGGCCCCGAGGCCACGGGCGTGCGTGACGACGGGTTGGCAGCGCTCGCGATCAGCCCGGCGCTCATCCCCTCCCCCGCCGATGGGAGCGCGCTCCCGATCAACCGGATCCGTACCACTGCGTTACGCGTGTCGGACGGAGCGGTGCTGGGTGAGTCGGTCACGGACGTGAGCCCGACCGCCCCTTCGTGGACACTGTCGCTGGACGTTCGCCTCCCCACCTCGACGGTCGACGTCACGCTCACCGTCCTGCTGATCAACGTCGCGAGCGGCGGCGGCGAGTCGGTCGAGTTCAGCGGGGTCGCGGGTCCGCTCACGCTGCGCGAAGGCGATGGGCCAGTGACACCTGACGTCCCGATCGTCCGGGGCCCGCCGGCGAACGTATTCACCACGGGCATCACGATCACGTCTGCCCCCGACACGCTCGCGGTGAACGGCACGGGGACGGTGTCGGCGACGGCGAGCACGTCCGGAACGGTCACACCGACCGTCTTCTGGACCGTGCTCGACACCGCCGTGCTCTCCCTCTCAGGCACGACGCTCACCGGACGCGCCCTCGGCACGGGGCGCGTGGTCGCTTCGGCAGGTGCGTTCACCGACACGGCGGCGGTCGTCGTGGCGACGGGAACGACCCCGCCGCAGGCGCGCGTGGATGTGCGTGTGTTGAAGACCGTCGACCAGGCACAGCCGCTCGTGGGCGCGCGCATCCGGTTCACGGTGTCGGCAACGAACCTCGGCCCGGTCGCCGCGTCCAACGTCGCCGTGTTCGATACGCTCAGGGCG
>JBEBGN010000055.1:0-17955 GCA_040081395.1 Longimicrobiales bacterium | reverse complement strand
CCGGTGCGTGAGATCCACCTGACCGGCGGCGAGCCGTCCCTGCGCGTCTACGACACGAGCGGTCCGCGCGGGGATGTTCGACAGGGCCTACCGTCCCTGCGCGAGGAATGGATCCGCGCGCGCGACGTGAGCGAGACCGGCCGCACGCGCGGCATGTCGTCCGACGTCGAGATGCCGGCAGGTCTCCACCGTCGCACGCTGCGTGGCACCGGTTCCGTGACGCAGATGACGTACGCGCGGCGCGGCGACATCACGCCCGAGATGGAGTTCGCGGCGCTCCGCGAAGGGATCGACCCGACGCTGGTACGCGACGAGGTCGCGCGCGGCCGCGCCATCATCCCGGCGAACATCAATCACCCGGAGCTCGAGCCGATGGTCATCGGCCGCCGCTTCAAGGTGAAGATCAACGCCAACATCGGGAACTCGGCCGTCAGCTCCTCGATCGAGGAAGAGGTCGAAAAGCTCCGCTGGGCGACGTTGTGGGGCGCGGACACGGTCATGGACCTGTCGACCGGCAAGAACATCCACGAGACGCGCGAGTGGATCATGCGCAACTCGCCGGTCCCCATCGGCACGGTGCCGATCTATCAGGCGCTGGAGAAGGTCGGGGGCGTTCCCGAGGAGCTGACCTGGGAGATCTACCGGGACACGCTCATCGAGCAGTGCGAGCAGGGGGTCGACTACTTCACCGTGCACGCGGGCGTGCTGCTGCGCTTCATCCCGCTCACCGCGAAGCGTCTCACCGGCATCGTGTCACGCGGCGGCTCGATCATCGCGAAGTGGTGTCTCGCGCATCACCGGGAGTCGTTCCTCTACACGCACTTCGACGAGATCTCGGAGATCATGGCCGAGTACGACGTGTCGTATTCGCTCGGGGACGGGCTTCGCCCCGGCTCGATCGCGGATGCGAACGACGAGGCGCAGTTCGCCGAGCTGCGCGTGCAGGGTGAGCTGACGCATCGCGCTTGGGAGCGCGGCGTCCAGGTCATGAACGAAGGACCCGGTCACGTTCCAATGCACATGATCCGCGAGAACATGGAGAAGCAGCTGGAGTGGTGCTCGGAGGCGCCTTTCTACACGCTCGGTCCGCTCACCACCGACATCGCGCCCGCGTACGACCACATCACCAGTGCCATCGGGGCCGCGCAGATCGGGTGGTACGGCACCGCGCTGCTCTGCTACGTCACGCCCAAGGAGCATCTCGGTCTGCCCAATCGCGCGGACGTGAAGGCGGGCGTGATCGCCTACAAGATCGCTGCGCACGCGGCGGACATCGCCAAGGGGCACCCGCGTGCGGTCGAGTGGGACAACGCGATCTCGAAGGCGCGCTTCGAGTTCCGCTGGAGGGACCAGTTCAACCTCGCGTTGGACCCGATCACGGCCGAGGAGTATCACGACGAGACGCTGCCGGCGGAGGGCGCCAAGGTCGCGCACTTCTGCTCGATGTGCGGGCCGAAGTTCTGCTCGATGCGCATCACGGAGGACATCCGCCGCTACGCAGAGTCCGAGGGCATCGATACGACGCGCGCGCTCGAGGCCGGCATGGAGAAGATGTCCGCCGAGTTCCGCGAGCGGGGCGGGGAGATCTACGTGGAGGCTGGATCGAAGTGAAGCGGTGGTGGTTCGTGATGTTCGCGGTCCTGGTCGCCCATCCCGGGCAGCTCGCCGCGCAGCCCGTCGACGCCGCGCGCGACTCCGCGGTGTCTACCGCGCGATCCGAGAACGCGTTCTTCATCAAGGGACGCGGCTACGGCACGGATGCCTACGCGGGCCCCTTCGACATGATCCTGAACAAGGGATTCGCGGTCGCGCAGTGGCAGGACCAAGACCAGCACATTTTCTCGTATCCGTATGGGTGGAACGCGGTGTGGGCGTCGGTCACTCGACCGGGAAGAGCGATGGAGCGGGCGGGGGGCTGGGGCAACGTCCTCCAGCTGCACGTGCTACCACTCGGGTGGGACGAGTTCGTCGACGCGCAGTGGATGCCCAACTACTTCGGGCATGTGGTCGAGGGCGGCCTCGCCTATCGGCGGCTGCTCGAGTGGAACAGGATCCACGAGATGCCGTTTCCGACGCTCTCGGCGGTGCTCGTCACTCAGTTCGCGGTGACGATCAACGAGGCGTACGAAACACCCGTGAACGATCCCTGGGTGCAGGAGAACGGCACCGCGGGTGCGTTCGTGGACTGGGTGATCATGGATCCGCTCGGCATGGTGCTCATGCACCAGGACGCCGTCGCGGGCTTCTTCGCCAATCGGCTGGGCGCGGTGGTCTGGCCGCGACAGGCGTCGATCACCTTCCCGGGTGGGCGCCTCACCAACAACGGTGAGGCGGTCATCCTGCGGCCGAAGCTCTGGTTCACGGACAGCTTCCGCGTCTTCTTCCGCGGCGGTGTGGGCGCCGAGGCGGGCCTATCCATCCCCTACGACGGCGTCACCGTCAATGTGGGTGCGGGCGCCAACTCGAGCGGGCGGAAGCTGAACATCGACCACGTGGAGGAGGCGACGTTCAGCTTCTCCTCGGGTGTGTGGATCGACCGGGACGGCGCGCTTCTCTTCAGCGCCACCTGGGACCACAAGACCGACCGGCGCCTGGCCATCGACGTCTTCCCGGGGGTGATCGACATCGGCGGCTCGACGATCGGCGCCTGGTTCCAGTTCGATCAGGACTACCGGCCCTACTTCGGCATCACGGGCCGACGAACCCTCGGCGCGGGGATCGGCGTCGGGTTCTGAGGTCGAGGCTCGTCACCGCCTCAGCGGTCTCGTAGCCGACGCCGCTCCCGCGTGATCGGTTGCGAGCCCGGCGGCACCAGCGGACCGACCGTTCCCGAACGGTCCCGCAACATCGCGCGCACGCGCTCCACCGCGTCCGCCGGAGACATGCCCTGTCGGATGAGCATGCGCACGCGTGCCGACGCGTCCAGCATGCGTTCGTCGCGCGCGCGTTGGGCCATCACCTCGCGGACGATGGCGAGCGCCCGATCGGCCGGGACACCGCTCTCGACCAACTCGGCGAGCACGAGGAGCGCCATCGGACTCCTCGGACGATCGGTGGGCAACCCACGCAGCGCGTTGGCGGGTACGCCGCGCTGGAGCGCATCGGCTCCGGCGACCAGCAAGGGGACTTCCGCATCGATGCCTAGCGCCGCGCGCGCCTGGCCCAGTCGGCCCGCATAGTCCCGCACCGCCGGGACGAGACGGTCTTGCGGAACGCGCTTCGCCGCACCCTCGAGCGCCTTGGCGAAGAGTGGCTCCTCGGGAATGCCCTCGGGCTGCACGCTGGCAGCCAGTGCGGACAGGTCCGCGAACACGGGCGGAGTGAGCGTGCGTTGCGCGCGCTCTCTCGCCGTCTCCTGCGCACCGAGCGCGGGCGCCGTGAGCGCCGCCGCCACCAAGAGGATCAAGGTCGTGTGTCTCATGTGCCGTTCTCTCCTTCGATCACCAGGATCGCATTCGCGCGACCCCATTCGTCCGCCACCACACTCTCTTCGTTGTCGGGCACGAACCACTCCCCGTCGACCAAATAGCCGAAGTGGTGCGTACCAGGCCCGACGTTCATCTCTGCGACCCACAGATCGCCCTCGCGGCGCATCGGCATTGGCTCCCACAGCGTGAAATCTCCCAGCACTTCGACGCGCTGCGCTCCCGGCGGAACCGCGATGGACATCCGCACCACGGAGCTCTGCGGCGTGGACGCAATGACCGCGTGGCTCGGTGAGCGGGTCGGGCCGGGCGCGCGCGTATAGAGGCTGCGTCCCACTAGGAGACCACCGCTCCCGCTGCCGGGCTCGGCGAGGGTGAGCGGATCGGGCTCGCTCTTGCCCAGAAAGCCGCGCAGGCTCCACCCCGAGAACGGCACCACGAACGCCAGTCCCCCCGTGCCTTCGGATCCGCTCGGCGTGCTCCACAGATCGCCGCGCAGCTCGACCGCACCCCAACCGCCCGACAGCACGATCCGTCCGCCGCCGGAACCATAGAGACCCCCCGGCGTCTCGTGCGCGCCCCCGGCCACACCGGCGCGCAGCGGGCCCGAGCCCACCAGGACCTCGGCGGTGCCCCCGACCCGCCACAGATCGTCCTCGAAGGTGCGGGTGAGTCCACCTGGGAAGCGCTGGAACTCGAAGCTCGACCGCCCCACGCCGGCGATGGCCGCTCCCGACACCGAAAGCGACCCCGCGCGATAGGTCAGCGTCGGTCCCCCCTCGGCGGCGATGGCGTGGTAGGGGAAGGGGGCCTGAACGCCGAAGCCGAACACGCGCAGGTCCATACCCGCACTCCAGCCACCCCCCCAATCCTCCACCATCGAGCTCGAAAGTGAGGCCGACAGGAAGTCGCCGCCGTTCTGGCCTCCCAGGGCGCGGCCGAGGAGCACCGACGCCGAAATGCCGGAGCCCGTCAGCGAATAGTGCGACGCGCGCACGCCGCCCACGCCGAAGCGCGCGCTCTCGGCGTCCGAGCCGACGGGGGGGCCGATCTGCGACGCACCGAGCTCGACTGCCAGCTCCGTCTGGAGCGACGGCGCCGCACCGGCGGCAGCCGGCACAGACGCGGCGACGCCGAGCACCGTCGTGACCAGCGCGGTCAGTCGCCTAGTGAGCAAAGATCCCGGCGTCGCGCGCATACGCTCAGCTTTCCGCTCCGACCGCCAGCACGGCGTTCCGGTTGCCGAACCCGTCGTCCTGGTAGCGCCCCGCGTTCGGGTCGGTCAGCCAACTGGTCTCGTCCACCAGGAACATGTACGCGTGCACGCCCGGGCGGACCGGCACTCGGGCGGACCATACGCCGTCGCCGTCGGGGTCGGCCATGGCGAAGGACGGCTCCCAACTGCTGAAGTCCCCCGCCACCGCCACCGACGTCGCGCTCGGCGCCTCGAGCAGGAACTGCACATAGACGACTTCCTGAACGGCGGCACCGGCGGCCAAGTCGTCCTCGCCCCCCGTGCGCAAGAACACGATCGCGAGCGCAGCGAAGGCGAGTCCTGCGGCCAGCGGCGGCACCCGGATGGGAGCCGGGCTCACCAGCCAGTCGAGTGCACGCCGGATCGGACTGGGCTCCGGGGCCGCTTCGATCTCGGCCATCACCCTCTGCTCGAGCCATGCCGGTGCCTGGGCGCGCGGCGCGGCGGTCCGGAAGGACTCGACCATACGGTCCCATTGCTCCGCTTCGTCGCGCGTGCCCGCGTCCAGCGCCTCCGGCGCGAGTTCTCCATCGAGGTGCTTGTGCAGATCGCTCGTCATGCGAACTCCTCCAGGAGGCCCTTGAGTGCTTCGCGGGCCCGGTGGACTCTCATCTTCAGCGACGCGACGGACAGGTCCATGACCGCTGCGATCTCTTCGTAGGAACGCCCTTCCACGTGCTTCAGCACGAAGGCCTCCCGCTGCTCGGGCGTGAGGGTCTGTAGCGCACTCCATATGCGCTCCTGCGTCTCCTTGGCCTGCACGTCCGCTTCGGGATCCGCGGTGCCGCGGACGGCGCCGGCGAGCGGACCGAGGGGCAGGTCGCGCCGGCGAGGACTCCGTTGGTGGTCCTTGCACAGGTTCGCCGCGATGCGGAAGAGCCATGCGCCGACGCGCTCCGGGTCCCTACAGGTGTGGAGTCGCTTGAAGCCCTGCACCAGCGCGCGTTGTACAAGGTCCGCCGCCTCGTCGGGGCTCCCGGCCATGCGGAGCGCGTGGCCATGGAGCGCATCTCCGTATCGACGTACCAGGAGGCGATACGCATCGCGGTCTCCTGCGAGCACGTCCCGCACCACTTGTGCATCGGTTCGCTCCACGGGTGCCGGCATAGTGGCCAACATACCCGGAGGGGCACCCCGCCGTTCGGGGTGCCCCTCCGGCACCGCGTCAGTCCATCAGCCAGCGTGAGATGACCGCGCCGCGCCATACCAGCGCGACCCCCCGCTTCTTGCCGTCGGCGATCATCGCTTCGCCGGCTTCGATCAAGCGTGCCGCGCGCGTGAGAAGGCGCTGCTCGAGCGGGGTGGGAGTGGTGCCGAGAGCGATCTCCGCCTGGGCGTACAGGTCCTGTGCCAGCACGGCCATCGCGGTCAGCTCCGCGTCGGTCACGCCCCCGGGCAGGATCACGGCCTTCAGGGCGGACCAGTGCGCGTGCTCCGCGAAGTGGGCCGCGCGTGCCCAGTGCCCCGCAGCGAGCGCAGACTGGGCCTTCTCCAGCATGCGATGCGCGTGCCAGAGCCAGCGGTTCTGGTGCTCACGCACGTCGGCGACGCCGAGCTGGCGGACCGGGGTGCTGTCATTGGCGACGAGCCGCTCCGCCAGCGTCACCGCCGTCTCGGCGAGCGACACGGCGAGCTGGGCGCGATCCTCCAGGATGTGGCGACGGTGGAAGCGCGCGAGCTGTTCACCGAAGAGCGCACGCTCGGCCGCCTTCACGTATTCGCCGGCATCCAGGAACGCACGCGCCTCGACGGCGAGGGTCTCGAGCTTCGCCTGGAGGGTAGCCGCATCGTCGAAGTCGTCCGGGTCCTCGGCTACCAGGATCGCCAACTCCTCGAGCCGCTCGACCAGCGCCACCACCGCGTCGACTCCGCCCGTCGCGTAGATCGACCGCGCGAGAAGCAGGCGCGCCTGGCGCGCCTCTTCGACGGCGCGACGAAGGTCTCCGTGGCGGAGCGCCTGTGTGGCCGACGCGAAGCGCACACCGGCCTGGTTGTGGAGCCCCCGACCCTCGACTACCCCGCCCATGCCGAAGCTGACGGCTGCGTCATTCGCGACGTCGCCCAACTCGACGGCCACCTCGAGGGCACCGGCATCGCCGAGCACGGCCAACTCGACCTGTTGGTCGGCGGTCAGCGTGTCGATGCCGACCTGGGTTCCGGTGTCGTCGCACGCGGCGAGGGCGAAAAGCCCCAGAAGCGTCGCGATCTGATGCCGCTTGATCTTCCTCATCGTCATTCCTTTGCGCTGGCCAGGCCCCAAGCCCGGGTCGGATCGGATTCCGATAACAAGACGTGGGAAGGGGCGAAAAGGTAACGCGGCTCTCGGAACGGTCTTCTCGGCGCGCGGCAACCAGGCCCGCGCTACATTGCGCCTTCCCCTCAAGGAGGCCTGGATTGAAGCGGATTCTCGTCACGGGAGCGGGTGGCCAGATCGGCTCCTGGCTGGTACCCCGTCTTCGGGAGATCTACGGCAACTCCAAGGTCTTGGCGACCGACCTGCGCCACCCCAAGGCGGAGCTGGTCGAGGCGGGGCCGTTCCAGCTCGTGGACGCCACGAACGCCAAGGCCGTAGGGCAAGCCGCGATGCGGCACGGGGCCGACACCATCTTCCACCTCGCCGCCATCCTGTCGGCGGTCGGCGAGCGGGACCCGCGCGTGGCCTGGCACGTCAACATGTCGAGCCTGGAGGCGGCCCTCGAGGTCGCACGGGAGCAGGGGTGCGCCCTCTTCGTGCCCAGCTCCATCGGCGCGTTCGGCTCGAGCACGCCCAAGGATCCCACGCCGCAGGACACCGTCATGCGGCCTTCGACCATGTACGGCATCACGAAGCTCGCCGGGGAGTTGCTATGCGATTACTACCACGTGCGGTTCGGCGTCGACACGCGGGGTATCCGCTTCCCGGGTATCGTGTCGTACGGCGCGCCGCCGGGAGGTGGCACCACGGACTGGGCGGTCGACATCTTTCACAAGGCGGTGAAGCACGGTCGATACACCTGCTTCCTGCGTGGCGACAGCCAGGTCGACTTCATGTACATGCCCGACGCGGTGAGCGCCGCGATTCAGCTCATGGAGGCCGATCCCGCGCGGCTCGCGCACCGGAACGCGTTCAACGTGACCGCGATGCAGCTCACCCCCGAGTCGCTCGCTGCACAGATCCGCCGCCACATCCCGGGCTTCGCGATCTCCTACGAGATCGATCCCGTCCGCCAAGCCATCGCGGACTCGTGGCCGCGGCGCATCGACGACAGCGCGGCTCGTGCGGAGTGGGGATGGAAACCAACGTACGACGACGCGGCCATGACGGCCGACATGCTCCAGCACGTCGGGGTCGACTGAGGGGCTCGTCATCCGTGCGGGTGCACTACCGCTATGCGTACCCCCTACGTATCCTTGGGCATGGACCTTCCGCCGAGCGTCCTCGAGCAGTTCCGCCGCCACGGCCGCCGGGGTGGGAAGAGCCGAGCCGCGCGGATGTCGGCGGCCGAGCGCTCCGAGGGCGCTCGCCTCGCAGCCACCAAGCGCTGGATCCGGGAGCGCTTCGGCAGCAGCGACTTCGCATCCCTGGGACTTCCGGGCGGCGAGCTGATCGACAAGGGGATCGAGGATCTCGCGGCGGGGAAGACCTCCCGCGAGTCTCTGGTCGTCTCGCTCGCGGCGCCGCGCCTCCGCCGCGAGGGGATCCCGGTCGGGCGCGTCGAGCCCGATGCGGAAGTGCGCCTTTACCATTTGTTGGAAGAGTCCGACGGTGATCTCGCGCACGCGCGCTACAACGCTGTGCGCGAGCAGGTGGTGTCCTTCGCGAATGCCTGTCGGCTGGCGAGGCTCCGTCGCTGATGCGAACCCCGGTGACGCGCGTCACGCTCCGGTCGTTGATGCGGGAGCTCGCCCGAAGCCTGCCCCGGAGCCAGTCGGGGCGAGTGTACTTCGTGGGAGGCGGAACAGCCGTCTGGGTCGGGTGGCGCTCATCCACGCTCGACGTCGACCTGCACGGTGAGCCCGAGAAGCTGTTCGACGACATCCAGAAGATCAAAGAACGCCTGGGCGTGAACATCGAGTTCGTTCAGCCGGAGCACTTCGTCCCGGCTCTCGAGGGCACTGAAGAGCGACACGTCTTCATCGAGAAGGTGAATGCCGTATCGTTCTATCACCACGACCCCTACGCCCAAGTGTTCTCGAAGATCGTGCGCGGGTTCGCGCGCGACCTAGAGGATGCGGAGAGCTTCGTCTCCAGTGGCCTGGTAGATCCGCTCCGCCTCGGGGAGCTCGTCCATCTGATTCCTCGGCAAGCCTACTCGCGCTACCCTGCCATCTCGCAGGAGGCGGTGCTCGCAGCGGTCGACTCGTTCCTGGGGAAGTCCGGCGGATAAACGGGGGGCAGCAGATTCTCAGCGCGCTCCCGCCTCGAGTGTAAGCTGCTCGATCTCGCCCCCGCTCAGGCCAGCGGGTGACGGGTCTTCAGGCCGGGGAAGCGTGCGAAGTCGCCGTCCGTGGTGATCCACTCCGCGCCCGATTCGATCGCGAGGGCGGCGAAGTAGGCATCGGGCACGAGGTTGCCACGAACCCGCGCCTGGGCGCATAGGCTGAGGAAGATGCTCCAGTGTCGTGCGCCGGGGACCACGGGCACATGGCCGGGCTGGTCGCGGATCGTCTGCACGAACGAGAGGGCGTCGGTCAGCGGGGTCGGGTCCCGAAAGACTCGTGGATGCGTGACCACGCGGATGAAGCCGGCGAGCACGAGGTCCGAGAGACCGTACGGGGCCGGCCCCGCGATCGCCTGTTCCAACCAGGCTCGATACTCGTCGTGGCGGGCCGCGTCGCGCCGGTGCGCATAGACGAGGACGTTGACGTCCAGCAGGATCACGGGGTCTCGTCCATGATGTCCAGGAGCGCGGCGGTGTCGTCGAGGTCGACACCCGGCAGAACCCCTCCCGAGCCGTACGTCGGAAGCGCGACAGGCTCAGTTGCGCCTCGCTTGCCTCCTCGAGCCAAGGCCGTCCGAAGCGCATCCTCGATCACCGCGGTCAACGTCCGGCCCGTGTCGACCGCATGCCGCTTGGCCGCCTTGAGCAGGTCATCGGGGAGCTGCACGGTGGTCCTCATGCATCAATACATATGTTACATACATATTAGCATCAAGACCCGCTAGATGTGGTTCGGCCCGGCGAAGACGTTGGGTCTGCGGAAAGCGTGCTCCTTCCCGGTGCACCACGATGTAACCGGGCTCGGGGCGCGGGGATAAGCCAACGGGACGATGTCGGCTGACCCGTGGCGCCCCGGCCCCATCCGGTGAATACTTCGCGCCCATGCCCGACCCGATCACCCGCCTGAATGCTGCCCTTTCCGGCCGCTACCGCATCGAGCGCCAGCTCGGTGAAGGCGGCATGGCCACCGTCTACCTGGCCAACGACCTCCGACACAGCCGCAAGGTCGCGCTCAAGGTGCTGAAGCCGGAGCTCGCCGCGGTGATCGGTGGGGAGCGGTTCCTGGCCGAGATCAAGACGACGGCGAACCTCCAGCACCCGCACATCCTGCCGCTCTTCGACTCGGGCGAGGCAGACACGTTCCTCTTCTATGTGATGCCGTACGTGGAAGGGGAGACGCTGCGGGAGAAGATCGACCGGGAGCGTCAGCTCGCGGTGGGCGAGGCCGTGAGCATCGCGACGAAGGTGGCGCGCGCGCTCCAGGCCGCGCACGAGCGGGGCGTGATCCACCGGGACATCAAGCCGGCGAACATCCTGCTCTCCAACGGTGAGTCGCTCGTCAGCGACTTCGGGATCGCGCTGGCGGTCACCTCAGGGGGCGCGGGTCGCCTCACGGAGACGGGGCTCTCGCTCGGCACGCCGCACTATATGAGCCCCGAGCAGGCAACAGGCGACATGAACGTGGGCGCGGCGACGGACATCTACGCGCTCGGGTGCGTGCTGTACGAGATGCTAGTGGGCGAGCCTCCCTACACGGGGAGCACGCCCCAGGCGGTGCTCGGCAAGATCGTCACGGGCGAACCCGATCCGGTGACGAAGCATCGGCGGACGGTGCCGGCGAACGTGGACGGCGCGATCCGGAAGGCGCTGGAGAAGGTACCGGCGGACCGGTTCGGGAGCGCGAGTGAGCTCGCGAAGGCGCTGGGCGACGTGGGGTTCCGGCACGGAGGCGAGGCCCTGGCAGGCACGGCTTCGGGCCGGGGTCTGTGGAACCCGCTGTCGGTGGGACTGGGTGGGCTCGCCGCCGTCACGACGCTCGCTCTCCTGTGGTCGATCTCCGCGCTCCTCCGCCCCGAGCCGCCCAAGCCGGTCGAGCGCTTCGCGCTGGACACGTATCAACAAGTGATGGGTCTTCCGAGCCTGCTGCCGGACGGCTCCGGGATGGTGTACGGCGTGGGCCAGCTCATGCTACGGCGGTGGGGCACGCTGGACCCCGTGCCGGTGTCGGGCGGGGAGGCGGTGTCCGCGGGGGGCACGCCGGTCGTGTCGCCGTCGGGCGGCGAGGTCGCGTTCATCACGACTGCGAACGAGCTGAAGGTCGTACCGCTCGGGGGCGGCATCGTACGCACCCTGGCCGCCGACGCCTCGTGCTGCACGCGCTGGGGAACCGACGGGTTCGTGTACTACTCGCCCGTGGGGGTGCGCAACATCCGCCGGGTTCCCGAGACCGGGGGCGCCGTCGAGGAGGTGACGGCGCGCGAGGATGGTTCCGGCAATCAGGGCGATTTCCAGATCCTCGCGGACGGCGACGTCGGCGTGTTCACCGGGAACTGGTTCCGCTCGGACCTGCGCATCGATGCGATCCGCCTCTCGACGGGTGAGCGGAAGCCGTTGACGTCGGGCGTGAAGCCGTACGTTACGCCGACGGGTCACCTTGTGTTTGCGTCGCTGGAAGGGCAGATCCTGGCCGCGCCGTTCGATGCGGACGCGATGGAGCTGACGGGGCCGGCCGTAACCGTGATCGAAGGGGTATACGCCACCCCTAGCGGATCCCCCGTGTTCAGCGTGTCTCCCGACGGGTCGCTGATCTACGTCGAGGGGACGGGGTTCGCGAGCGACGCCCGCCTCGCGGTCGTGGACCTGGAGGGCAACCAGCAGATCCTCCCGCTCGCGCCCCGCGTCTTCGCCTTCGGTCCGAGCTGGTCGCCGGACGGCGAGTCGGTCGTGTTCTCGAGCGAGGGCCAGATCTACACGTACGACGTGGTGCGGAACACGGCGCCGAGGCAGATCACGTTAGAAGGCAACAACCTCGCACCGGTCTATTCGCCGGACGGCACACGGGTCGCGTTCTCTTCGGTCCGCGATAGGACGGAAGGCGCGGACCTGTTCGTGAAGGACCTGACCGATGACTCGCCGCCAACGTCGATCCTCACGCTGGAGGCGGATCAGCTCGTGATGCAGTGGCCCGCGGACACGCTGATCGTGTTCGAGCAGGGGGCGAGCGGCAATGCGGACCTGTGGACGCTCGACCTCTCGGATCCGGCGAGCCCCGAGGCGAGGCCGTACCTGACCTCGGAGGCGAATCTGCAGCGTATCGTGGTGTCGCCCGACGGCAGACTCGCCGCGTACCGCTCCAACGAGTCGGGAACCTCCGAGATCTACATTCGTAGCTTCCCGAACGCGGGCGAGCGAACGGTCGTGTCGAGGGGCGGAGGCTCCATCCCCTACTGGTCGCCGGACGGGCGCACGCTGTACTACCACACCGGGAATGGCCGGGCGTTCGTCGCGGCGCGTTTGCTACGGGAGCCGGTGCCCGCGGTGCTGTCGCTGGACACGCTGTTCAGCGCGCCAGGCTATCCGTTCGAGCCGTTCCCCGGCGCGGCGCTGCATCCGGACGGGGACCGGTTCATCTCCACGGTCTTGGACGCCGCCGCCGGTGCGGAGGGGGAAGCGACCGCTCCGCAGCGCATCATCCTGGTGAAGAACTTCTTCGAGGAGCTGAAGCGCCTGGTGCCGAACTGAGGTGAGCCTATGATGCCTGCTCGATCGAAGCGCTTTAACGCCCCAGGATGGACGCGGGGTCGTGTCTGAAGGGATCGACCACAGTCACGCCACGGATATCGTGTCAACGTCGGGCGTGCACGAAACAGTCCCCTCATGACGGGTCGGGCTCGGCGGGTCCAAGTCCGGTGCGGAAAGTGGCCCTTGCGCCCAGGGCGACCGTCGGCATTCTCCGAGCACTTCCGCACCACCTGAGGAGCCCGCCCGCATGCCCATCGATCGACTGCGCGGCCTGCTCGCCTCGCACGTGCGCGCGCTCGAGGAGGCCGGCACGGCGAAGGGAGAGGAGAAGGTCGTCGCCGCCGTGAAGCCCGCGACGGGCGAGCGCGGCCCGCGCTTCCTGCTGCGGGGCCAGGGCGAGCGCGAGTTCATCCGCCTGAACTCCAACTCGTACCTCGGGATGGGGCTCCGGCCGGAGGTCATCCGTGCCGAGGAAGAAGCCACGCGGGCGTTCGGCGCGGGACCGGGCGCCGTGCGCTTCATCTCGGGCACGTACCAGGCCCACCTCGACCTGGAGCGTGAACTCGCGCGCTTCCATCGTCGCCAGGAGGCGATGCTGTTTTCGTCGGCGTACGGGACGGTCGTCTCCACCATCACCCCGCTCGTGTCGCCGGAGACGGTGCTGATCTCGGACGAGCTGAACCACAACTGCATCATCAACGCGATGCGCCTGTCGCGCCCGGTGGGGAAGTCGGTCTACAAACACAATGACGTCGCGGCCCTCGAGGCGGCGCTGGTCGAGTGGAAGGGGACGGCGAAGCGCGCGCTCGTCGTCACCGACGGCATCTTCTCCATGCGGGGGGACCACGCGCCGCTCGCGGAGATCGTCGAGATCTGCGCGCGCCACGACGCGGACTATCCAGAGAACGTGGTCTGCATCGCAGACGACTCGCACGGCGTGGGGGCGTTCGGCGCCACCGGCCGGGGCACGGAGGAGTATACCGGGGCCCGCGTCGACATTCTGATCGGCACGCTGGGCAAAGCGTTCGGGGTCAACGGCGGCTACGTCACGGCCGACACCGCGGCGATCCGCTTCCTGCGCGAGTCGTCGCAGATGTACATCTACTCCAACCCGATCACGGTCGGAGAGGCGGCAGCGGCGCTGGCGGCGGTGCGCATCGTCGCGGGTCCGGAGGGGCCGAAGCTGCTCGACCGGCTGCGCGCACTTACGCGGCGCTTCGAAGCGGGCCTCGCGCGCATCGCCATCGAGACGATTCCGGGCGAGCATCCGGTGGTGCCGCTCATGATCCGCGACACGCAGCGCACCCGCGACCTGGTGCGCTACCTCTTCGAGCGCGGCGTGCTGGTGACGGGGCTGACGTATCCTGTGGTGCCGAAAGGCGACGAGGAGATCCGCACCCAGATCAACGCAGACCACACCGAAGGCGACATCGACACCGTGCTCGGGTTGCTCGAGGGGTACGCGTGAGCGACCCGACTCCCGCGTCCGGCAGGGCGAGTCCACCAAGCTTTCTCCGCCTCGCCGGGCCCGGGCTCGTGGTTGCGGCCGCCGGCATTGGCTCGGGAGACGTGGTCGCCGCTTCGGTCGCGGGCGCGCGTTACGGCGTGATCCTGCTCTGGGCGCTCGTGCTCGGAGCCTTCTTCAAGTTCGTGCTCACCGAGGGGATCGCGCGTTGGCAACTCGCCACCGGGCTGACGGCAGTAGAGGGGTGGGCGACGTACTTGCCGGCGTGGGTGAAGGGCTACTTCGCGATCTATCTCCTGCTCTGGACCGTCGCGGTCACCGCCGCGCTGACCAACGCGACGGGTCTGGGCATCGCGAACCTCACGGGGGGTGCCATCCCGCAGGCATGGGGCGCCGTATTACACAGCCTGATCGGCGGTGCTTTCGTCCTGCTCGGAGGTTATGCGCGCTTCGAGACGCTCGTGAAGGCGCTGGTGGCGACCATGGGGTTCGCGATCGTCGCATGCGCAGCGCTCACCTTCACCGACCCCGTCGGCGTCGCCCAGGGTGCATTCGTGCCCACCGTGCCCGCCGGCGGCGGGCTCTACGTCCTCTCCGTCATCGGCGGTATCGGCGGTTCCATCACCATGCTCTCCTATAACTACTGGATGCGCGAGGAGCGCATCGAGGGGGAGCAGAGCCTCGGGTACGTGCGCGGCGACGTCGGGATCGCGTACCTGTTCACCGCCATCTTCGGCATGTCGATCGTGCTCATCGCGAACCGGACGTTCTTCGTTCCCGGCATTGCGATCACGGATGCCCAGGCCGTCCCCCTCATGGCCGAGACGCTCGGCCAGGTGCTCGGACCGTTCGGCACCTGGGCGTACTCGATCGGCTTCTGGGCCGCGGTGTTCGCCTCGTTGCTCGGTGTGTGGCAGAGCGTTCCTTATCTGTACGCCGATCTCTACGGGATCGTGAAGAAGCTCTCACCCGCCGAACGCGCTGCGGTCGTGCAGGTGACCAGCAAGCCGTACCGGCTCGCGCTGCTCTGGGTGTCGCTCGTGCCGCTCCCGTTCGCGTTCACCGGCAGGCCGATCGCCGTGATCGTCACGTATACGATCGTGGGCAGCCTCTTCGTGCCGTTTCTCGCTGCGACGCTGCTCTATCTCAACAACAAAGTGCCGTGGACGAGTCGGGTTCCGCACAACCACTGGGCGACCAACATACTGCTGGTCGTGATCCTCGCGCTCTTCTTGGCTGTGGGTGCGCAGGAGGTAGTGAACGCGATTCGGTGAGGTTCAGCCTGGGGGGCCGTCCTCGATTCCGCTCATCCCTCTATGGCGAGGATGCCGACACCCTCGGCTTCAGCCGCGACTCTCAGTTCGGAGTCTAGGGTCGCGATCGGGATGCCGTGACGCACTGCGAGCTCGAGGTAGGCAGCATCGTAGGCACTCAGGCGATGTGCGCGACCCATTCGGTGGATCGACTCGACGGCGCGGCGCCGAGCGACGGGATCCACGGCAATCGGCAAGGCCAGCAGGAACCTGGCCAGACGCGGAACATCGCCGGAATCGATCCGGCCGCGACGCTCGGCGACGAGAAACGCATTGGCTACCTCCAAGCCCCAATGAGACGCGGCCACGGCCTCACTCGTTCTCAGTACCTCGAGCACACCCATGGCATAGTCGCCGCCCTCGTCGCCGAAGCACCATGCGAGTGCGACAGATGCGTCCAGGACGAAGTTCAACGCCGTCCCTCGGTGATGAGATCCCGGATCGTCAGGCCGTCGCCGAGCGTGTGGTGCGCGCGGAAGGAGCGCAGCCCATCGATCGCGTCGTCGAGCGTGACATCCGGGGCTCCCAGGGCAGGAACCAACTCGGCGACCGCTCTGCCGTGCCGAGTGATCGTGATCCGCTCGCCCCCCTCGACACGGTCGAGGAGCTCGGCCAGATGGGTTTTGGCTTGGTATGCGCCCACGCTGGGCATAGGCACCTCCCGTCAAACTGGTCTTAGACTAGTCTAACCAGACCGTCGGGAAGGTCAATGGAGTGCTTGTCGGTGACCTAGTGGCTCATCGTCCAGAGCAGGACGTTGATCACGACGGCGTAGGCCGAGGGCGAGAACCTGTAGAAGTAGTCGCTCGAGTAGTTCTCGCGCTCCCACCCGTCGGAGATGTCCGTGTTGTGCGTGATGAGCACGAGAATGCGGCCATTCTCGTCCTGCATCGCCCACATGGAGGGACGCTCGCTGTCACGGCCCATCTCCGAGGTCGAGCCTCCGCTGTTGTTCCAGGAGTTCGCCGACGGAATCTGCGGCACCTCGGGAATGATGTAGAGCTGATTGAAGAGGGGGTGCTCCGCGTCGAGCTCCTCGAGGCGATACTCGGGGAGCACGCGCTGGATCTCCGACGAGAAGTAGCTCCAACCAGCGCTCCCCCAGAAGTCGTCTGCCCAGAAGAAGCCGCCCTTGAGCAGGTAGTCGCGCAGGATAGCAGCGTCCTCCGTGCTGAAGCCCATCTCGCCGACATCGGTAGCCATCAACATCGGGCACTTGTAGATCTCTGGCTCCCCCATCTGGAGAACCGCGAAGCCCTCCTCTCCGTGGGACCAGCGTGATACACGCAGCTTCGTCAGCTGCGGTAGCCGGACCATGAGGTTGCGGTCGGCATCCGGGAAGTCGGTCGTCCAGCCGTTGCCCGACCCGTCCCGGCGGACCGAGTAGTAGGCGAGCCGGCAGTAGGTGAACGACCCCGGCACATCCGGCAGCCCGTCTCCGGGACGAACCCGCGTATTCGAACGGCCAAAGCCGAAGCGTTGGGCGTCGGCCGGTGCCGGGGCGCTCGCCAAGACCGTGGCGGCTAGCAGCATCAGGCATGCGGCTCGGGTCATGATTGGGCTCGGAGGGGTGCGGGTCGCTGGCGATCTATTGGTTGACCCGTAGACTCAAGGCAGTGCTTGGGGCAGTGCCTTGATGTGACAATGCGGACGTCCGGCCGTTCGCGCCACCTGCGACACCACCCGAGGATTCCGATCGATGCGAAGCGCGCTGCTCACGCTGCTGCTGGCCCTAGGTTCGGCGACTACCGTACACGCGCAGCTCCTGGCGGCGGGGGAGAACCCAGTCACCTACGGCCACCATCACATCAACACTTCGGACGTGGAGGCCCAGAAGCGCTTCTGGATCGACGCGCTGGGCGGCCGGTCCGTTCGCGCCGGCACTTCGTCGGCCGAGGTCGTCTCCTTTCCCAACGTGCTCGTCTTCTTCACCGCGCGCGCGCCCACCGGCGGCACCCGGGGAGCGGTGGTGAACCACGTGGGCTTCGAGACGCGTGACATCCGCGCCGCGGTGGCGCGTCTGCGTGCCGCGGGCTACCCCATGATCACGCGTGAGGAGTTGCCTGCCACGTACGAGGTGGTCGACGACCTCGGCCAGCGTCCGGGCGGGAATGTGATCGCCTTCGTGCTGGGCCCGGACGAGACCAAGGTCGAGCTGATCGAAAACACTGCCATCGCGTTTCCGATCCAGCTCCACCACATCCACTGGGCCACCCAGGATGGGGAGGCGATGCGCGCCTGGTACGTCGAGCGCTTCGGTGCCGTTCCCGGTGAGCGCATCGGCCAGCCGGCCGCCCAGCTACCGGGGGTCAACCTCACCTTCGCGCCGTCCGCCGACCCGGTCCTGCCCACGCGCGGTCGCTCGCTCGATCACATCGGCTTCGAGGTGCGTGGGCTCGAGGCGTTCGTGCGGCGACTCGAAGCGAGCGGCGTCACCATGGACCGCGGCTACACCCCGGTGCCCGCACTGGGGATCGCGGTGGCGTTCTTCACCGATCCGTGGGGGACCTACGTCGAGCTCACCGAGGGGCTCGCGGCGATCCAGTAGCCCAGT
>JBEBGN010000054.1:0-18145 GCA_040081395.1 Longimicrobiales bacterium | reverse complement strand
CCGCTCCCGATGAACAGGAGCACCAGCAGGGGCAAGAAACGGTCTGCAGGCGAGACGCTCGCCGGCCTCGTGTCGACTTCGGAGGTCATGGATCGGTGTTGCGGGGGAAGGGTCACCGGCACGGGAAAGGGCCGGCTCCCGTAGGAACGGGGAAGTGTGGACTAGGCCCGACACTTCCCTTCAATTGAGCGTTGACCCGTCCGTTACGCGAGAGCCCCCTCCCGAACAGTCATGACCGGCATCGTCGAATACCTACTGGCCAACCCGATCTACCTCGCCCCCATCCTCTTGATGGCGGCGATGTTGGTCTTCGCCATCCTGAAGAAGCTGATCAAGCTGGCGGTGATCCTGGCGATTGGCGGGGGGCTCTACTTGCTGCTGGTGCGGTACGTGGGTGGGGGGCTGTAGGCCCCCCACCCACGAGGCTCAGAACGGCAGCAGGCGAGTGATGTTGAAGCCGAAGCGCCATTCATCGGGGGTGAAGTCCGCCGCAGCGCCCGCCAGAACCTGTGCCGGGCTCATGCGCGACTGATTCGTGCTGACGAGCTTGAACACGTGGCCGCGCGTGTTGAACTCGATACCGAACGTGATTGGGTCGTTCGGGGTCTGCGCGTTCATCTCGCCGGCCACCCACTCAGCCAGGAGGCTAACCGACGGGGTCAGGTAGAGCTGACCGTTGAGTCCGATAACGAAGCGATTGTCCGCGTCGGCGTCTTGGAAGCGGGGGTTGTGGAGCAAGGTCGGAACCGCTCCGATCGAGAACCGATCGGCTATCAACGCGTTGATGATGATCTGGCCGTATGCCTGCATCTCGTTATCGTCGACGGTCGGACTGACCGTGACCTCGGTATTCCACGAGACGCCCCCCATGGCGGCAACTTTGACGGGGAGCGCCTCGCCACCTCCGGACCAGAGGACACCCTTGGCATTCAGTTCCACATTGTCGAAGAAATTGGTGCGTAGGATCCCCAACTGGACCCGGTCGTTGACTGAATAGCCCAGCCCGAAGCGGATAACCATCGGACCGTCCAGCCCCCACAGAGCCTCCGCGCCGTCCGAAAAGGGCGTTGTCGTGCGGTGGGAGATCTCGAACATCCAGGAACCCTGCGGCAGTACCTCGGCGGTTGGAAGGTTGGCCGACTGGACGGACCGAAAGATTTCCTGCCCCTGCGCCGGTGCCGCCACCAAAGCGAGCGCCAGCATGATGAAGTATGTGCGTTTCATGGGTTGAATCCCGATTGAGTGTTGGCGGCCGACCGCTACTGGACCTGAACTGTGCCGGCCATGTTGCTGTGGTGATCGCACTGATAGGCGTACGTGCCGGGTACCATCGGCATGGCCGTCGCGAATGTGCCGCTCGCTTGGCTCGGCCCGTCGGTGATGGAAGCCGAAGCGAAGTCGACGCTGTGCGTTGCGCTCCCCGTCCAGGTCCAAGTCACAGTGGCCCCGGGGGCGACGACGATGTCAGCAGGACTGAAGGAGAAGTCCTGAACGTTCACCGAGGTCGTTGCGACTGGAGCGTTCGGCCCCGCCGGGTCACCTCCACAAGACCCCAGCAACACGGTCACCCACACGACCCCAGCCGCCAACTTGCTTCGTCGAACATGGAAGCGTCTCATCTCTTCTCCTGTTGTGGGTTGACCGACCCGATTCCCTCAAGCTTGATCCGATGATACGACACTGAATCTGACCGGGCCACCTTCCGGTGGGCGCCCCTGTCCCCAGGCCGCGCCGGCCCTGACCCTCTCCTATTCTTCGCCATGACGCACGACGAGTACCTCTCACACGACGCGACCGGGCTCGCCGAGCTCGTTCGCTCCGGTCAGGTCACGCCTCCCGAGCTTCTGGAGACCGCGCTCGCGCGCATCGCCGCACTCAATCCGGCCCTGAACGCCGTCGTCCGCCTCATGGAGGAAGACGCGCGCCGTGAAGCGGCGCACCCACCGCGAGGCCCCTTCGTCGGCGTCCCGTTCCTGGCCAAGGACCTCATCAGTACGTACGCGGGACACCCGACGTCCGGCGGAAGCCAGTTGCTCGCCCAACACATGTTCGACCACGACTCCGAGCTCGTCCGCCGCGTGCGCGCGACCGGGGTCACGGTCATGGGCAAGACGAACCTGCCCGAGTGGGGGCTCACGCCCTACACGGAGTCCGAGCTGTGGGGCCCCTGCCGGAACCCCTGGGACCTCGACCGGACTCCGGGCGGATCGAGCGGAGGTTCGGCCGCGGCCGTCGCCTCCGGCATGGTGCCCTTCGCGGGGGGCGGGGACGGCGGCGGGTCCATCCGGATCCCGGCATCCTGCTGCGGCCTCTTCGGCCTGAAGCCCACCCGCGGGCGCACGCCTACCGGACCCGACCTCGGGCTGCTCTGGCGGGGCGCGGTCGTCGAGCACGTGCTGACCCGCTCCGTGCGCGACAGCGCCGCCATGCTCGACGCCACCCACGGATCCGACGCGGGAGCTCCCTTCGAGATCGCACCACCCTCGCGCCCCTTCCTCAGCGAAGTGGGTGCCGACCCCGGACGGCTCCGCATCGCCTGGACCACCCAGCCGATGCTCGGCTCGTCGGTGCATCCCGACTGCGTAGCCGCCGTCGAGGATGCCGTCGCGCTCCTCGAGGGGCTCGGCCACAGCGTAGTCGCGGCCCAACCGCCAATCGACGGGCCCGACTTCGCGCGCAGCTTCCTGACGATGGTGGCGGCGGAGCTCGCCGCCGACCTCGACGATGCAGCCCGCATCTTGGGCCGCAGCGCGAGACGCGCCGATCTCGAGCCCCCTACATGGGCGCTGGCGCTCCTGGGCCGAAGCATCTCGGCCTCCACCTACGCCGCCGCGCTCCGGCGTATGGAAGCCGCTGGGCGCAGCATAGGTGCCTTCTTCGGAGATTACGATCTGCTGCTCACGCCCACGCTCGCCGCGCCGCCCCCCCGCATCGGCGAGCTCGCGCCGAGCGCCCCCGAGATGGCCCTGCTACGCCTGTTGGGCATGTTCGGCTCCGGCAGACTCATCCGTGCCCTCGGCCTCCTGGAGCGCATGGCCGGCGAGGTGTTCGAGTGGATGCCCTGGACCCCCGTCTTCAATGCGACCGGCCAACCGGCGATGTCGGTGCCGCTCCATTGGAACGGGGCGGGACTCCCCATCGGTGTGCACTTCGTCGGCCGATTCGGCGACGAGGCCACCCTGTTCCGTGTGGCGTCCCAGCTCGAACGCGCGCGACCTTGGCTCGACCATCTGCCCGCCATCGCGCGATCGACGGGGTCGCGCGGCGCCTAGCGGAGCCCCGCCTCCGCCAGGAACGCGAGCACCCGCTCGCGCACTGCGTCCGTCGTCCCGGGTGACATGATCTCCCCGGCCACGAGGTGGTGCGCCGGATCGCCGTCGTTCTCCACCACGAACCAGGTCGGCCCGGCCCCGCCGAGCCCGGCCAAAAGGCGCTCGGTCTCCTGTGCATCCACGACAGCGTCGAGCGGCGAGTACGCCACGAGCGTCGGTGGCCGTAGGCCGGCGAAGTCCAGGGAGCGCACGTGTCGGACCAGCGCGGCCATGGGCAGCAGCGCACGGGTCGGGTAGCAGACAGTCCAATGGAGCGCCTGGGCCTCGTTCTCCGGCACGAAGCATCGCTCGGGCCCAAGCACGAGTCGTGCGACCCAACCTCCCCAGGGCCAAGTGAGGAGGGCCGACGCGGGGTCGCGGAGTCCCAAGTTCGGCGACAGGAGCACCAGGGCCGCGATGCGCCCCGCCGCCTCCGGGCGCGCGGCCGCCCAGAACGCCAGCGTGCCCCCGGTCGAAGTCCCCACCAGGACCACGCGCTCCCCGAGTGCCTCGCCGATCGCCACCGCCTCCGCCGCGTCGGCGAGCCACTCTTCGACGGTGGCTTCGCCCATCGCCTTGCCGTCCTGGCCGTGCCCCGCCAGCCGGGCGAAGTAGACGTTGGCCCCGAGGTCGCTCGCGAGGTCGGTCACGAGCGGCTCCACCTCGTGGCGGTCCGCCGAAAAACCGTGCAGGTAGACGACCGCGAGGGGGGTCGGCCCCCGGGTGGCGGGGTCGGCCCACACCACCGATCCCGCCTCGCTGGCCCGGATCCCGGGGACCCCCGTTTCGCGACCCTCGAGCCACACGTCGACATCGGCGCCGAGCGCGGGCTCGCGCCAGACATCCTCGAAGGTCGGCCTGGGGCCCAGGGCCGCCACTCCGACCGCCCCCACCAGCCCGGCGGCCCAATAGGCGCCGCGCCGACCTAGCACTCCGGGAACCCCGGAACGGACGCGGCGTCGATCCTGTAGCATCCCTCAGCAATCCATGGTGTTCGGAGGTCCGTTAGGTGTCGGTCCCCAATCTCCCTGGCGGGAGTCGGAACCGCCAAGCAGGTTGTTGCCGCCGTAGATTCCCCTGAGCGATGGAGTAGCACGATGGCGCGTTTGTTCATTCTGTGCGTGGCCCTTTCGTTGCCGGCTTTGGCTTCGGCGCAAACGGGCGCTGGAAACGAGTGGCGAACCTACGGGGGCGACCCGGGGCATACGCACTTCTCCACGCTCGATCAGATCAATGCGAGCAACGTCGCCAGTCTCGAAGTCGCTTGGCGTTGGAACGCGCGCAACTTCGGGCCGAACCCGCAGGCGGCGAGCCAGACCACACCGCTCTATATCGATGGCATCCTCTACGCGACCGCCGGCATCCGCCGCTCCGTCGTCGCGGTGGAGCCCGAGAACGGCGAGACGCTGTGGATGTGGCGCATGGATGAGGGGGACCGCATCGAGGACGCTCCGCGCCTCAATCCGGGACGAGGGGTCGCCTACTGGAGCGACGGCCGCGGCGATGACCGCATCTTGGTCATCACGCCCGGCTACCACCTCGCTGCGCTCGACGCGCAGACCGGGGTGCCGGTCGCGGGCTTCGGTGACAACGGCGTGCTCGACCTGAACCAGAACCACCGGACGCGCCCGGGCATCTCGCTCGTCGGGACGATCGGCTCCAGCTCACCACCCGCCGTCATTGGCGACGTGATCGTGGTCGGCTCGGCGCACCACGTGGGCATGCGTCCACCCTCGATGACCAACACCCCGGGGGACGTTCGCGGATTCGATGCGCGCACCGGCCGGCTGCTGTGGACGTTCCACACGATCCCGGAACCCGGCGAGTTCGGTGCCGACACGTGGCTCGAGGACTCGAACGCATACAGCGGCAATGCGGCTGTCTGGGCGCAAATCTCCTGGGATGCGGACGCGGGCATCGTCTACCTGCCGGGTGAAGCGGCGACCGGCGACTACTACGGCGGACACCGCCCGGGCACGAACCTCTTCTCCACCACGCTCATCGCGCTCAACGCGCGTACGGGCGAGCGCGTGTGGCACTACCAGACGATCCACCACGACATCTGGGACTGGGATCTCCCGACAGCGCCCATCCTCGGGAACGTGACCGTCGACGGTCGCCCACGGCAGATCGTCGCACAGATCACCAAGCAGGGCTTCGTGTTCGTGCTCGACCGCCTCACCGGCCAGCCCGTCTGGCCGATCGAGGAGCGCCCCGTACCGCAGGGTGACGTGCCGGGCGAGTGGTACAGCCCGACTCAACCCTTCCCCACGAAGCCCGCCCCGTTCGAGCGGCAGGGCTTCAGCGAGGCGGACTTGGCGAACTACACGCCCGAGATCTTCGAGCGCGCCAAGGAGATCGCGAGTGTCTACCGGTGGGGCCCGCTCTACTCTCCGCCCTCGCTCGCGGCCGCCGCGGACGGAACGCGCGGAACCATCACCCTTCCCGCCTCGACCGGCGGCGCCAACTGGGAGGGAGGCACGCTGGACGCCGAGACCGGCATGCTCTACGTGCCCTCGGTCACGGCACTGTCGTACCTCGCGCTTCAAGAGGGGGGCGACGCCTCGGACATGCGCTACATCGCCGGCGGCGGGCGCGGTCAGCTCGCTCCGGGTGTCTCGATCGTGCGTGGACCATGGGGCCGCATCACGGCGATCGACCTGAAGACCGGCGAGCACGCGTGGATGGTGCCGAACGGCGACACCCCGGCATACGTTGCGGAGCGTCTCCAGATCGATCCCTCCCTCGTTCCGCCTACCGGCGTGCAGTCGCGCGCGAGCTTGCTGACGACGCGCACGCTGCTCTTCGCGGGTGAGGGCACGAACGGCGGGCCGAACCTGTGGGTCCTGGACAAGGCAACCGGCGCGCGGATCGCACGACTCGACCTGCCCGGCAACACCGTGGGCAAGCCCATGACGTACATGCACGACGGCAAGCAGTACGTGGTGGTCTCCGTGTCCTCCGAGGATGGTCCATCGGAGCTGGTCGCTCTGGCCCTGCCCGACTGATCTCGCGGTAGTAGCGACGTCGTTGTTGTCAGCGCGGGGTGGGTGCCCGAGATTTCTCGGTGCGCCCCCCCGCGCCGCTATTTCAGGGAGTCGACATGCTGGCGAAGCAGCATGCGCAGGGCAGAGAGCTTGCGCTGGGACACCCCGCGCTCACCGACTCGGTGACCGGGCTCGCGAACGGGCTGCACTTCGAGCTCGTCTACTCCTATCTGTTCTCGGCGGGTGATCGCGGCCTCGCGTTCACGGTGATGCTGCTTTCCGTGGGCGGCCCGGACGGGGTCCCCAAGGAGCGCCTGCGCACCGTCGGACAGAAAATCCAGGCGACCACGCGCGACTCGGACTTGGTGGCCCACGTCGGGGGCGGACGCTACGTCGTGCTCCTCCTTGGGACCAATCTGCAGGGCGCGCGCATCGCCGCCGATCGATTGGAGATGGCCATCGGCGAGCTCGCACCGGGCGCCATGTCGGTCGGGCTCGCTGCGTACGACCGCCGCATGCGTGACTCGTCCGAGCTGCTCGAGGCCGCGGACCGCGCCTTGCTCGCCGCCGAGGCACAGGGCGGCGGCGTCGAGATGGCGTAAACATGCGCGGGGTGGCCTGGACGGTCGGGCTCGCCAGCATCGCGCTGTCCGGCGGCGTGATCTCGGCAGTGGACGGGCTCAGGCCCCCACGCCCCGCATCGGTCGAAGGCGGCAATGTCGCAGGATGCGCGCCAGGACCACTTCGCGTCTCGGAGTTCGAGCTCAATCAGGGGCGCTACCTGAACATCCCCTCGCGCCCGGCGGACTCCCGCCACGAGTTCTACTTCGCGCGCGCGATGTACTCCGAGGGAGGCCCCTACGGGATGCTCGGGTACGGCGGCGACTATCTCGGGGACGGAGGACCCGGCTGGTCCATCGACTATCCGAGCGCGGACCGTCACATGATGATCGTCGCGTCGCGGCTGTCGAACCTGGACGCCTGCGAGTGGGGTCAACCCGTGTCCCTCGCCGACCCCGACCTGCGGCGCTTCCCCTTCGTCTATTCCCTCGAATGGGGACGCAACGCCGACCTCTCCCCCGCCGAGGTCGAGGGGCTGCGGAATTATCTCGAGGCGGGCGGCCTCCTGATGCTCGACGACTTCTGGGGCACGCGCGAGTGGTTGAACACGGAGGCCCAACTCAAGCGTGTCCTCCCCGACCGACCCATCGTCGACCTTCCGGACGACCACGTGTTCTTCCGGGCGCACTACACGATCGACGAGGAGCTCACGCAGGTGCCCGGTCGCGGGGGGGGCGTCTACGGGCGACCGACCTGGCAGAACGACGGCTACGAGCCGTTGCTCAAGACGGTCTTCGACGACGAGGGCCGCATCATGGTCCTCATCTTCGGCAACATGGACCTCGGCGACGCGCTGGAGTGGGCCGAAGATCCCGAGTATCCCCTGCGCTACTCGACCTACGCGTCGGAGCTGTTCCTGAACACCATCATGTACGCGATGACGTATTAGGGAAGCACCGGACCCTCAGCACCCGACGATCTTGACCTGGTCCGGGCCGTTCGGGACGATGCAGAGGAACTCGAACGGCTCGCTCCCCGCATCCGCGTCGTAACTGTGCGGCGTTCCGCCGGGAATGAAGACGACGTCCCCGGCCTTCACGTGATGCACCGCGTCCCCGATCTGCACGCGCGCACTCCCTCGGAGCACGTACTGCTCGTGCTCGACCTCGTTCGTGTGCAGCGGCATACCGCCGCCGGGCTGCATGATGAATCGACGCAGCGCGAAGTTCGGACCCACCTCAGGTCCGATCAGCACCTGGCGGGTAGTCTCGCGACCGGCCGAGACGGGGTCGGCCGGGAAGGTCTCGACGTTGCGAACGGACACGGGCGTCAACTCCTGCGATGGGGTCGACAGAAATTGGAGCCGGAGGCCCGGGCGCGTAAAGCCACCGTCGGAGTCGACCCCTGAAACGGCAGAACCCGGCGAGGCCGAAGCCTCACCGGGTCCGTAGGAAGCGCCTGTGACCCTCCCGCCAACAGACACTTCGCTATCGCGGGCCCGCCGGAAGCCCCTGCCCTGAACTTCCGGCGGAACCCTTGGGCCTTCCCGGTACCTGCGACCGGCTCGGCCCGAAGTCTGGAAGGAAGCTAGGCCGGCACGGGGGGCCCGTCCGTCAGGCACCTCCCGGGGGATCGTGTGGGGAAAACCCCTACACGGATCGGAGGCCCGCGAACCGGGAACTCGGGGATCGCACCTTCTCTACAGCGGCGCCGAGCATTCCAGGCGCGGAGCGTGCCGTCAGCTCGGCCGACGCCAGACCGTGGCGCGCATCGACGGGCCGATCGAGTAGTGGAAGTGCAGCTTGTTCTCGCCCTGGACGATGACGTTGGTCGTCTTCTGCCTGGTCTTGGGCCAGTCGTTCCCCTGCTCGTTGTCGATGACGAGCAACTCACCCGCACCGAGAGCGCGGTCGAGGGCCAGGATCTGGTCGGCGAGGCGATCGAGAAGAGCGCGCTCTGTCTCGTCCTGTACCGAGCCCTCGGCTTCGGCCGTCAGCTCGTGCGTGCCGACCTTCGTGAACGCGGAGAAATCGTCGGCGGGAATGGAGTCGACCCGGTCGCGGCGGAAGCCGATCTCGTTGAGCGCCTTCGAGTCGAAGTTCAGCTCTACGCTGTGGTAGGCATTGCCATAGCGGCGGAAGATCATCGGAGTCGTTCGGTGATGGTGGAGAGGACGGTCAGGAGCCCGGATCGAGGAGCGCTTGCAGCTCCTCGGGCGTCAGGTCCGTGATGGAGCGGGCGCCCATGCCGCGCGGCGCACGGGAGTTGCGTCCGCGTGAGGACGCAGAGCCCTTCTCGGTCTGCGGGGTGCCCGTGTAGTCGAACTCCGGCAGATGCACGCGTTCGACCGTGCGGCCGAGGCGATGCTCGAGGCTCTTCATGGCCCCGAGGTCGGCCGCGGTCACGAAGGTGACCGCCGTACCCTTGGCGCCGGCGCGCCCCGTGCGGCCGATGCGGTGCACGTAGTCCTCGGGGTCGAGCGGCACGTCGTAGTTCACGACGTGGCTGATCCCCTCGACGTCGAGGCCGCGCTGCGCGAGGTCGGTCGCGACCAGCACGCGGATCTTTCCGGTGGAGAAGCGCTCGAGCGCGCGCGCCCGATCCTTCATGGCCCGGTCCGAGTGGAGCGCGTCGGTGGGGATCCCTTCCCGGGAGAGCCGACCCTCGAGCACATCGGCAGCGGCTTTCGTGCGTGTGAAGACGAGCACCGCGTCCCACCCCGGTCGCCGCACCAGCTCGAGCAACAGGTCGGGCTTCTTCTCGGGCTTCACCGAATAGAAGAACTCCTCGATGCCCGATGCGGTCGTGCCCGGCGGAGCCGCCTCGATCCAGATGGCTTCCTTGGTGATGCGCAGCGCGAGGTCGTGAACACCATTCGGCATGGTCGCGCTGAAGAGCATGGTCTGTCGATCACGCGGAAGCGCCTTGAGCACCTGCTCGATCTGCGGGCGGAACCCCATGTCGAGCATGCGGTCAGCCTCGTCGAGGACCAGGTAGCGCACCTCCGACAGGTTACCGCGCTTCGACTGGAGGTGATCGATGAGCCGTCCGGGGGTCGCGACGATCACCTCGTATCCGCCCTCGAGCGCATCGATCTGCGCCTTGTAGCTCACGCCGCCGAAGATCGCCTGGGCGCGAATGCGTGTGCCCTTGGCGAGAGCCTCGGTATCCTCGCAGACCTGCTGGGCCAGTTCGCGCGTGGGGCAGAGCACCACCACCTGGGTCCCTTTCCCCATCTCGATCCGTTCCAGCGCGGGGATCATGAACGCCGCCGTCTTCCCTGTCCCCGTCTGGGCGATGCCGACGACGTCCTGGCCGGTGAGGCCCGCCGGGATCGCCTTGATCTGGATCGGCGTGGGTATTGTCCAGCCGAGCGCCTCGATCGCCGCGAGCCTCTCGGGAGTGAGGCTCAGGTCGGAGAAGCTGGGTGCGCTCAAAGCGTGGGGTCCTGCCGTCTCGAGGGACATCAGACGAAAAAGGTAACCGGCCCCGTTGCCGGAGGTGTAGGACGACGGTGAGGTTTGCCGGCCATGACCGCCCCCGATCCCCTCGAAGGGCCCCACTCGCCCCGCACGCGCGTCCTCTTCGTCTGCCTCGGTAACATCTGCCGCTCACCGCTCGCCGAGGGGATCTTCCTCCACTTGGTACGGGAGGCCGGGCTCGCTCACCGCTTCGAGGTGGCCTCGGCCGGAACCGGGGACTGGCACGTCGGAGAGCGCCCCGACCCGCGCTCGACGGCGGTGGCGCGCCGGCATGGCGTCGAGCTGCCGAGCCGGGCCCGGCAGGTCACCCCCGACGACCTCGAGTCGTTCGACCACGTGCTCGCCATGGACCGGGAGAACCTGGGCGACCTGCTCCGCCTCGCTCCCAGGGGTGCGACAGCCAACGTCCGGCTCCTGCGCGCCCACGACCCGGTGCGCGGAGGAGCCGGCGACGACGATGTTCCCGACCCGTACTATGGCGGCCCGAGCGGCTTCGACCTCGTGTACGAGATGGTGCACCGCTCGTGCGCCGCGCTGCTCGCCGAGTTGACGAGCCAGAAGTAGAAGGGCCGGACCTTCCGGGCCTGGGCTACGCTCCCAAGGGCCCGTCCATGCCGGCCCACAGGTTCATGGTATTCAGCTCGGTCCGACCACACGCCTTCAGGTACAGGAAGATCTGGGTCCTGTACGCTGCATAGCCGCTGAGGACGGTGTTGACCAAGAACGCGCCCCGCGAGCTCTTGTTCCCGAACATCTCGAGGTCGATGCGGAAGTCTCCGTCCGACCATTCGCCGAGCAGTTTGGCGTAGAGATCGCCGAGCGTGCCGATGGTGGCCACTGTCTCGGCGAAGCTCCGCCCCGCGGCCGCCTTCTCCGCCTCGGACCAAGCGGCAGGGTCGAAGCCGCCTCCCTTGGCGGCTCGCACCATGACGGGCCCCATCATCGACAGATAGCGGAACAACTCCAGGGTGCTTCGTTGCTTCGGCGTCGGCCGATAGTCGAGATGGGCAGGGTCGACCTTGCCGGCGAGATGCACCAGGATGCGCGCTTCGTTCTGTAGGCTGCCAATGAGTTCGGCCTTCGTCAGTACCATGATGGTTCCTCGTGGGAAGTTGAAGTGATCTATGCGGCCGCGTGGGCGCCGACGTTCGCGGCGATGCGTGCCAGGGCGCGCTCCAGCACCTCATCCGCCGCCGCGTAGCTCATGCGCACCCAGCGGTCGTCTCCGAACGCGGAGCCGGGCACGAGTGCCACGCCCTGATCCTGGAGCAGGCGGGAGCACCAGGCCGTCGCGCTGGTCACGTCGCCGTCGAACAAGCCGTCCACCCTAAAGTACAAGTAGAACGCGCCTTCCGGCGACACGAACGGCACGCCCGGGAGCAGCTCCCGCACGCGCCGAGTCACCAGGTCGCGCCGACGCCGGAACGCGCGCACCATGTCTGCGACCGAGGCGTCCGCGGCCGCCACGTTCGAGTACGCCTCCAGCGCCGCAGCCTGCGCCGGCGTCGTCGGGTTCGACGTGATCTGGCTCTGGAGCGCGGAGAACTGCTTCGACAGCTCGGGATCGGCCCAGGTGAACCCGATCCGCCACCCGGTCATCGCGAACGCTTTGGAGGCCCCGTCGACGAGCACGAAGGGTCCGAGGCTCGACGCGGGGAGGTCGAGCAGACCGGGAGCGTGCGCGCCCTCGTTCCCGTAATAAATGGCGCGGTAGATCTCGTCGGAGATGAGCCACACGTTTCGGTCGCGCGCCCATTCGGCGATCGCCTTCACTTCGGCGAGTGAGTACACGGCGCCGGTCGGGTTGCACGGACTGTTCAGCACCAGCGCGCGCGTGCGTGGCGTAGCCACCCTGTCGAGGTCGGTGGTCGTGACCTTGAAGCTCCGTGTCTCGTCGCCCATGACGATCACGGGAGTGGCGCGTGCGATGATCGCCAGGTCCGGATAGGTGGTCCAATAGGGCCCCGGGACGACCACCTCGTCCCCCGGCCCGCACAGCGTGAAGATCGCGTTGAAGAGCGCCTGCTTCGCGCCGGACGTGACCACTACGCCATCCCACGGCATGTCGCGACCCGCTCGCTCCGACAGCCGCGCGGCGATCGCCTTGCGCAGCGCGGGGGTTCCGGCCGGAGGCGTGTAGCGCGTCTGCCCCGACTGGATGCCGCGAATGGCGGCGTCGCGCACGAACGCGGGCGTATCGAAGTCGGGCTCGCCGGCGCTCAGGTCGAGGATGTCGTGCCCTTCGGCGGCGAGACGCTTCGCGAGCGCGCTCACAGCCATGGTGGCGGACGGCTTCAGCTTCTTCACGTTGTCGCTGTACGACATCGCGGATCTCCCGAGGTCCCCGAGGTGAGCGGCCCCGAATATGGTACCTTCGTCGGCCATGCCCCAACCCCGGTCCCGGCCCCCGGCGCGCCTCTGGTTCGACTTCGTCGACCCGGTCTCGTACTTGGTCGAACTGGAGTTGTGCGCGGTCGAGTCGGCGTTCGACCAAACGGTCGAGCGGGTCCCCTTCGAGATGGTCCCGCCCCCGGGGTCGCTCACGTCGATCGAGGACCCGCTCTGGACGACGCGATTCGCCATCGCACGCCCGATCGCCGCCGCGGCCGGTCTCTCCGTCGAGCCCAGTCGCGTGGTCCCCTGGACCCGAAAGGCGCACGAGCTGCACCTGCATGCCCGGTCCCTCGGGAAGGGGGACGAGGTGCGCCTCGCGATCTACCGAGCGTACTTCGGGAGCAGCGTGGACATCGGGCGTATCGACCGCCTGGTCGCGATCGCGGAGGGGTGCGGGCTCGATGGGTCGACGGCGCGCACCGTGCTCGGCGTCGACCGCCACGAGGAGGACCTACTGGCAGCCCGGCAGGCCGCGGCGGCAGCCGGAGTGACGGAGGCCCCGACCCTCGAGGTCGGCGGCGCCCTGCATTGGGGCTTCCGTAACCGCAGCGACCTACTCACCTTAGTCCACGGCGCCCGACGTCCCCAGCGGTAGGGCCCGACGCTTTTTCTCACTCCTTGGTTCCCCCGAGCACGACAGGCTCCGCATGGCCGGATATCAGAGAAGGACGGCGCTCTCCCCGCACGACGTGATGGAGCAGGCAGCCAAGGTGCTGCCCCAAGCCGTCGGGCTCAGCCGCACGAGCGGCACGTCTCACGACGCGACGTACGCGGGGGCCGAGGGGACACTCGGGCTCCAGGCGCACCGCCACGGTCCCTACACGACCGTGGTCGCCAAGACCGATCGCCTGCGCACCTCGCGCATCGACTACGAAGTGCAGCGCTTCCTCAACCGGCTCCCCTACGAGCCGGGTGACCGTGGCGGCCCCGGCACCGGCGAGCCGAGCTGACCATGGACTCCTTCGAAGAAGTCGACGTCACGCCCGAGCTGACCGAAGCGCTCGCGGCCGAAGGGATCGAGCGGCCGACCCCGCTCCAGCAGACGGTGATCCCCATTCTGCGGAAGGGGAACAACCTGGTGCTCGCCGCCGGACCCGGCAGCGGGCTCCTGGTCGCGTGGGCCGTGCCCCTGCTCGAGCGCACCGACCCCAATGAGCCCGGGGCTCGCGTGCTCGCTCTGACGGCGAGCACCGAATCCGCCGACCAGCTCGCCGAGGCCTTGGCACAGCTCGCGTCAGTGACCGGGCACACCGTAGCCGCTTTGGGCACGCCGTGGCTCCTGCCCGAGCGCGCCCAGATCGTGCTGGGCACGCCCGCGGAGGTGCTCGCACGGGTCGCCGCCGGCCAACTCGACTTGTCTCTCGTGCAGGCCCTGGTCGTCGACCAGGCTCAGCAGCTCGAACGGCTCGGCGCACTGGCCGATGTCGAGCGCGTGATCGACTACCTCCCCGCCGAGGTTCAACGCGTCGTGAGCGCCTACCCTGTCAGCCCGGGGGTCGCGGACTTCGCCGAGCGCCATTGCAAGCGCGCACTCACGCTGCCGGCCCCCGACACCCAGTCCGTGCCCCCTCGGGGCAAGGTGCGTTTCCGCGTGACCTCCGAGCCGCGGGAGGGTGCGGCGCTCCAGCTCGCGGATGAACTGCTCGCCGCGGGTGCACGACACGTGCTCTTCTTCTGTCGCAGCGATGACCGCGCGGCGGATGTCGGCGACTATCTCACGCTGCATGGATACGTAGCCGGAGCTCCCGGCGACGTCACCGTGCCTGTGTGGCTCGGTGTCGACGCGCTCCAATCGCGCGCGGCGGTGAAGGCCGCCGAGGACGTGCGCGTCGTCAGCTTCGACGTGCCCGCCGACCCCGACACCCTGGACCGCCGGCACGGCATCACCACCGACGGCGTCATCATGGTCCTCCCCCGCGAGGTCCCTCACCTGCGTACGCTGGCGCGTCGCACTGGCTACGAGGCGATCCCCTTTCCGCCCCCGGTCACACGTGAGCTGAGTTCCATCCAGCAGCTCCGTGCCTCGCTGGAGCGCGCTCTCGAGAACCAGGATGGCGCAGCCTACCTGGGCGTGCTCGAGCCGCTCTTCGAACGGTACGATCCGGCCGAGGTCGCGGCCGCCGCGGTCGCGCTCCTCCGCGATGGCAAGCCGCACCCCACCAGCGCACAGCCCGAGCGCGCGGCACCTGCCACGGCGGAGGCCGGCGACACACCCTCGTGGGCCAAACTCTTCCTGAGCGTGGGCGAGCGCGATGGCCTCAAGCCCGGCGATCTCGTCGGGGCCATCACCGGCGAGGCCGGCATCGACGGCAAGCAGGTCGGCAAGATCGACATCCGCGAGAGCCACACCGTCGTCGAGGTGCACGACTCCGTGGCGCGACAGGTCATCAAGGCGATCAACGGCACCACCATCAAGGGCCGCGCCGTGCGTGCGGACTTCGACCGGCCCCGCCGCGTCGACAAGGCACCCCGCGCGCCGAGAACACCGCGCGCACCCCGAGGGCGCTAGCTACCCGGCACCCGAAAAGCACGGGGGCCGCGTCGCGAATGCGACGCGGCCCCGTGTCGGTGGTCCGGACTTCCTACTGTCGAGCGAGCCTTACTGGATCGCGTCCTTCAGGCCCTTACCAGCGCGGAATCCGGGCGTCTTCGTCGCGCGGATCTGAATCGCCTGGCCGGTGCGGGGGTTACGGCCCACGCGGGCCTTCCGCTGCTTGGCTTCGAAAGTTCCGAACCCCGTAATCTGCACTCTCTTGCCACCCTTCAGGGCAGCCGCGATGACGCCACCGTCGGGTGAGAAGAGCGCATCCACGGCCCTGGACGCGTCGGCCTTCGTCATGCCGGCCTTGCCGGCGAGGGCGTCCACGAGATCGGACTTGTTCATGAGCAGCTCCTGAATGAAGCGGGGTGAGTGATCCGGCCCGACGGGGGTGCGTGTTGGGGTACGGTAAGCCCCACCCCAGGGAGCGTCAAGGGAAACAGATGGCCAGAAACGGCTTGTTTCCTAGCTTCTTGACGGGTCCGGCCCACCCCGAAAAGGGGGTGACCGGGGGTCACCTTCAGGCCGCGCCGACTTCTTCCCGACGCTTCTTGATCAACGAGTAGATGAAGAAGCCGACCGCCACGATCAGGGCAAGCTTCACCGCGGCCATCAGCAGGCCGAACATGACGCCCAGCAGCGGTAGGACGATCGTTGCGAGCAGCTTCCACAGGATCACGCCCGAAAGGGCAGCGATGCCGACGGGGGCCAGATATCTCATGCCTGATCTCCTCTCCGAAACGAGCCGGACTTCACGATCCTCCCTACGAAGGAGGGGGTCCGATGTTTCAACGCGCTACTTGTAGCGGTAGGTGACTCGGCCGCGCGAGAGGTCGTACGGGGACATCTCGACCTTCACACGGTCTCCCTCGAGCACACGGATATAGTTCTGGCGCATCTTCCCGGAGAGATAGGCGAGAACCTCGTGGTTGTTCTCCAGCTTGACCCTGAAGGTCGCGTTCGGAAGGACCTCGGAAACCGTGCCTTCCAGCTCAATCGCGTTGTTGGACACGCGCCCGTGTACGTCCTGTTCGAGTTGTCTTTGCGCCTACCTTAAGACACCCCGCTCAACCCGGCAATTGTGATCGCATGAAGACCCCCCGGCCCTTCACGGCCAGCGAAGTGGCCCCCCTCGAACGAGCCCTGCGGCGAGGGGAACGTCCCGCCTGCCCGGCCTGTCGAACCAGGCTCGACGAGAGACCCGTGCCACCCCGCTCGGATGTGTCGTACGTGCGCGATCGTGTCTGGCTCGTGTGCCCCTCGTGCCACCGCAACGCGGTGATCGACCGGAGAGAACCGGGGCACGCATGACCCATTGCCCCTCGGGCCCCGTCTCCCCGAGGTTCTTTCGACCACCCTTACCCGCAGCGGAGCGCGCACGGCGATCTATGGCTAACCCAACCGTCACCATCGAGACCAACCACGGCACCATCACCGCCGAGATGTTCGTGGACAAAGCGCCGACGACCGCAGGCAACTTCATCGAGCTCGCCAAGAAGGGCTTCTACGACGGCGTCGTATTTCATCGGGTGATCGAGGGATTCATGATCCAGGGGGGCGACCCGACCGGCACCGGTAGAGGGGGCCCCGGCTACACCATCAAAGACGAGTTCGCGCCCGGTCTCGCCCATACCCATCCCGGCATCTTCTCCATGGCGAACGCGGGCCCCAACAGCGGCGGCTCGCAGTTCTTCATCACGCTGGCCGCCACGCCCTGGCTCGACGGCAAACACGCCATTTTCGGGAAGGTCAGTGCCGGCATGGACGTCGTGAAGGCGATCGGCAAGTTGCAGACCGCGCGGGGGGATCGGCCCGTGCAAGACGTCGTCATGAAGAAGGTGACCGTGAGCGGCACCGAGTAGACGACCCTTCCAGACATGCCTGAGCCCCGCGTGCGGGGCGAGCGTTCGGGAGTCGACGTCCCCACGACCCCGAGCGACCATGAGCGACGACGCGCCCGGCGACCAGAGGCTTCGGCTACTCGACCAGGTGCGCCGATGCGCGCGTAGCCGGCACCTCAGCCCGCGGACCGAAGACGCGTACGTCACGTGGATCCGCAGGTACGTCAGGCACCACCGGCTCCGCCATCCCGCCGAGATGGGTGAGACCGAGGTGGTGGATTTCCTGACGCACCTGTCGAACGAGGGACGCGTGAGCGTGTCCACGCACAGGCAAGCCGCGAGCGCCCTCAGTTTCCTGTACCAGGATGTGCTCGGCAGACCGCTGGATCTTCCCCGGTCCGTGCGCAGCCCTCGGCGGACCAAGCACGTCCCCGTCGTGCTCACGCGCGAAGAAGTGCGCGCACTGCTCACCCGCCTCGAGGGCACGCCAGCCCTCGTCGCCCGCGTGCTCTACGGGTCCGGGCTCAGACTCATGGAGGGGATGCGGCTCCGCCTCAAGGACATCGATGCCGAGCGACGCGAGATCGTGGTGCGCGCCGGCAAGGGAGGCGGCGATCGAGTGACCGTCCTGCCCGAAGGCCTCGTCGAACCCGTCGTACGACAGGTCGAGCGCGTCCGAGAAGTCCACCGCCGCGACCTCGAGAGAGGGGCGGGATGGGTCGACCTACCCGGGGCATTCGGTGCCAAGAACCCCGCCGCCGCCCGCGACGTCTCGTGGCAGTACCTGTTCCCGGCCGGCCGGGTGCACATCGATCCCGAGAGCGGCGAGCGTCGCCGCCACCACCTCCACGAGACCGTCATCCAGAGGGCGGTCAAAACCGCCGCCCGCCGAGCCGGCATTCTCAAGCGGGCCAGCTCACACTCCCTACGACACTCGTTCGCGACCCACCTCCTCGAGGATGGATACGACATCCGGACCATCCAGGAGCTCCTCGGACACCGAAGTGTCCGCACCACCATGATCTACACC
>JBEBGN010000204.1:0-5077 GCA_040081395.1 Longimicrobiales bacterium | reverse complement strand
CCGAGGTCAGTGCTTCAACCCACTCGCATCCGCGAACTCTTCCATCGCCTTCTGCTCGGCCTCCGAGAGCTCCTCGGGGACCTGCACCACCACCTCGACGTACTGGTCTCCTGCTCGGCCATCCTTCGACACGCCCTGGCCGCGGATGCGGAACTTGGTGCCCGACTGCGTCCCCTTCGGGATCTTCAGGACCACCTTCTTACCCGACACCGTACCCACGCGGATCTTCGAGCCCAGCGTTGCCTGCACGATGTTGATCGGCACGGTCACATGAACGTCGAGGCCGTCGCGCTTGAAGAAGCGGTGCGGCGTGACCTTGAACGTGATGAGGAGGTCGCCGGGCTGTCCCCCTTCCCGGCCGCGTTCCCCCTGCCCGGCCAGACGCACCTTCGAGCCGGTGTCGACGCCCGCCGGCACGCTGATCTCGATGCGGCGCTGCTGCCGCACCGCCCCCTTACCCTGACAGGAGTCGCAGAGCGCCTGGGGAATCTTGCCGCGTCCGAAGCAGGCCGGGCACGGACGCTTGACCGCGAAGCCGCCCTGTCCGAACGACACCGTACCCGCACCTTTGCACTCATCGCAGCGCCGGACTTCGGTACCGGGCTTGGCCCCCTCGCCGTGGCACACTGCACACTCTTCGGTAACGGCGACATCGACAGACACCTTCCCACCCGTGATCGCCGTCAGGAACGGGATCTCAACGACGTACTCGACGTGCCCCCCGCGTTGCTTCCCGCCCGGAGCGCCACCCGTCGGTCCCTTCTTCCCGAGATCGAACAGGGAGCTGAAGAGGTCGGAGATGTTGCCGAAGCCCCCCTGGAGGTCGTCGAAGGAGATGCCGGCGTCGGCCCCCGGGGGTCCGCCCGCCGAGGGGGCGCCGGGGCGGCCGCGACCGAAGCCCAAACCGCCGAGCTTCTTCATCTGGTCGTACTGCTTCCGCTTGTCGGCGTCGCTCAGGATCGAATACGCCTCGCCGATCTCCTTGAAGCGTTCCGTCGCTTTCGGATCCCCTTTGTTCGCATCGGGATGATGCGTCTTCGCGAGCTTGCGATAGGCCTTCTTGATCTCCTCGGCGCTCGCCTTCTCCGGCACACCGAGAACCTGATAGAAGTCCTTACCCCCTCCGGCCATCGCGCTCAGCCCTGCTTGTAGACCGCGACACGAGCCGGTCGCATGAGCGTGCCCTTCAGGGCGTACCCCTTCTGCATGACCTGGGCGACGGTCTCATCCTGATCGGGAGAGGGCGCCGGCACGCGCATCAGCGCCTCCATCCTCTGCGGATCGAAACGCTCGCCCGCCGGATCGATGACCTCTACACCTGCGTCCACGAGCATGCGGCTGAACTTCCGCTCGACCAGGTCGATGCCTTCCATGATCCCTTCGACGCTGGCATTGCCGAGATCGAGCTCCGCAACCCGATGCAGATCGTCCAGCACGTCCAGGAACTTCGCGATGACCTCGGCTTGCGCCCTACCCCAAGCGCTGAGCCGCTCCTGGTCATTCCGGCGGCGGTAGTTCGAGTACTCGGCCACCAATCGGAGGTGCCGATCGTTCAACTCCTCCATCTCGCGGCGAGCCACGACCGCGTTCGACGGATCGGCGTCGAGCGTCTGCGCCGAAGACGCGGCACCCTCGCCGGCCTCCGTCTCGACCTCCGCCGTCAGCTCCCCTTCGTTCTCCACCGATTCCGACATGACTCTGTCCCCTTCACTTCGGTTCCGTGCGCGTCTCGAGGAGATCCGCCCGTAAGTATACCATCGCCCGTTACGGGGTTCAGGTCCCCGATCGGGACACCGTCACCCCTGCCATCCGGACTCTACGATCTGACCCTACGGTAAAGCCGGGCGATTGCTTCCTGGGCGGCGCGCTCCCGAATCGCCTCGCGGTTCCCCACCAGGCGGAGGAGGTGGGCCTCTACCGTTCCGTCCAGGGCCAGGGCCAGCCAGACCGTCCCCACCGGCTTCTCGGCACTCCCGCCCCCCGGGCCGGCGATCCCCGTGATGCCGATGCCCGCCGCCGTGCCGAAGCGCTCGGCCACGCCGCGGGCCATCGCGCGGGCTACGACCTCCGAGACGGCACCATCGCGGTCGAGGTCCTCCTGCGAAACTCCGAGCAGGGCCACCTTCACCGCGTTGTCGTACGCGACCACCCCCCCGACGAACACGTCGGAGGACCCCGCGGGGTCCGTGAGCCGCTTCGCGATGAGCCCTCCCGTGCAGCTCTCCGCCACGGCGACACGCTTGCCGGCCTGGGCGAGCGCGACATGCAGGGCCTCCACCACGTCTCCGCTCTGGGCCCGGAAGCGCCAGGGGTCCACCACGGGACCGATCACCTCCTCGTAGCGCGCGAACCAATCACGCGCGTCGGAGGCGGATACACCACGCGCGCTGAAGCGCAGGTCGACCCCGCGCAGATCCGGCAGATATGCCAGGGTCACCGGACCACGCTCGAGAGGGAGCTGCGGCTCGATGAGTTCGGCAAGCCGCGACTCCGCGATGCCCGTCGTGTGCACCAGGTGGTGGTGGACGGCGAGCAGTCGAGGACCGAAGCGCTGGCTGAGCAGCGCGCGCAGATCGCCATCGAAGATGCCACGGAGCTCCCGCGGAACGCCCGGCAGGAGCACCACCAACTTCGAGTCGACGTCGAGGGCCAGCCCCGGAGCCGTCCCGTTGGGGTTCCGCAGCACCGCGGCCCCCTCGGGGACCTCGGCTTGACCGCGGTTCGCGGCTGGCATCTCCCGCAGGCCTCGCGCACGAAAGAACGCCTCGAGACCCGCGAGCAGGTCGGGGTCCACCAGCAGGCGACGGTGGAGAAGCTCGCACACCGCCTGCTTGGTCACGTCGTCGGAGGTCGGGCCGAGGCCGCCCGAAACGAGGACGACGTCGGCGGCGTCCAACGCCGCGCGAACCGCACCCTTGATCTCCGCCCTCACGTCTCCGACGGTGTGCTTCCTGACCACCGGTGCGCCGAGCGTGGCGAGCGAGCGGGCGAGCCAGGCCGCGTTCGTGTCGACCGTCTCACCGTAGAGCAACTCGTTCCCCACCGTGACGATCGCGGCGATCGGCTGCGGCGCGTCCTCGCTCACGCGACCCCCGGCCTCAGTTCCGGATTCCCACCACGGCGCGATACGACCACAGATAGTCCAACATGGAATACACCGTGAGCAGGATCGCGACCGCGAGCGTCACGAACACCCAAGCCCCATGAAACTGGGTCCAGAGGGTCCAAGCGGGCCCGTCCCAGCCACGCGCCTCGGCGACGGCGCGTAGGGGGTACCAGAGGAGCAGGCTGCCCATGAACAGAGCCTGGAAGAGCGCCTTGCGCTTGCCCGACGCTCCCGCCGGGATCACCACGCCGCGGCCCACCGCGTAGCTCCGGAAGAGCGTGATGAACAGCTCGCGGCCGAAAATCACCACGAGCACCCAAGCCGGCATCGCCCCGATGAACGGAATGAGGTCGGACCCGCCGCGGTGGGAGATGATGTAGAACGGCACGAACGTGGCCACGAGGAGCAACTTGTCCGCGATCGGGTCGAGGAGCTTTCCCGTGTCAGTGATCAGGTCGTACCGCCGCGCCAGCCAACCGTCCCAGACGTCGGACAGGGCCGCAGCGACGAACAGCACGAACGCCCAGGCGCGCGCGCCGATGCCGGGCGCGATGGCAAGAAAGAAAATGACCGGACAGGCGGCGATGCGCGCCACCGTGATGATGTTCGGGAGGGTGATGCGGCTCCCAGACACCGTCTGCCTCAGGAAAGAGACTGGACGACCAGCTTACTGACGCATGACAGGGTCTCGAACACACCCTTACCCTGCGTAGCGACGCCCTCGAAGTCCGGCACACCCATGGGGTTGATCTGCGACCGCAGCTCCTCCATCGAGAGGATGCTCGGCATGTCGCGCTTGTTGTACTGAATCGCGAACGGAATCTTGTCGAGCTCGTACCCGTAGGTTTCGAGATTCTCGTACAGGTTGTGCATCGCCTCGATGTTGGCTTCGGCGCGCGAAGCCTGCGAGTCGGCGACGAACACGAGGCCATCGACACCCTTGAGGATGAGACGGCGGCTCGCGTTGTAGTAGACCTGGCCGGGAACCGTGTAGAGATGGAAGCGCGTCTTGAAGCCCCGCACTTCACCGAGATCGATGGGCAGGAAGTCGAAGAAGAGCGTGCGCTCCGACTCCGTGGCCAGCGAGATCATCTTCCCCTTCGTGTCCGGGTTCACTCTCGAATAGATGTATTCGAGGTTCGTGGTCTTGCCCCCGAGACCGGTCCCGTAGTAGACGATCTTGCAGTTGATCTCGCGGGAGGCGTAGTTGATCATCGACATGGGTCGATGCTACCTCCGGCGCCAGATGTTTCGTGGAGCCAAGTGATCTCCGGTTCGTGCCTGTAGGTGGGGGCGCTGACCCGATTTGCCCGGGGCGGCGGCGCCTGGTCAGCGGCCCCTAAAGTCGGCCCGGCCGCCCCAGGGGGCAAGGTTTTCGGCGTCAGGCCGTCTCTCCGCTTGCCTCGGCGGGGAGGGCGCCCACCTCGCTCGTCATGCGTTCGATGATCGCCTGGGCACGGGCACGGAGGTGGCGGCGGGGCTCCCAGGAGACGAAGTCCCGCAACAGCCGGATGGCGTCCACGGAAGCCGGCTCCCTACCCATGTGACCGAGGGCGGCCAGCCGGCGAAAGGGCCGCGGGCTGAAGAGATCCCGGCGGTGCCTGCGGATCTGGCGGCGCATGAAGTAGACGGCCACCGCGCCCGCTGTGGCCGCGGCCAACACGGTAACTACCAGCACCTTGGTCGACTTTTTCATGTCACGCCTCTCGTCTCACGACTCACGTCACGCGCTCACTTCTCACATTTCTCTTCGACCGGCGAGCGCCTGCGCGATCGTGGATCCGTCGACGTACTCGAGGTCGCTCCCCACGGGGATCCCACGGGCCAATCGGGTCACCCGGGGGCCGAGCGCGCGGACCTGACCCTCCAGGAAGACGGCCGTTGCCTCGCCCTCGACACTCGCGTTCGTGGCAACGATCACCTCGTGGATCTCCCCTTTAGCATCGGCGATCCGCCGCAGAAGTGAAGGCA
>JBEBGN010000053.1:0-18166 GCA_040081395.1 Longimicrobiales bacterium | reverse complement strand
GGTTTGCGGTCAGCGCCCGCTCCAGTACCACCGCCGCGTGCACCGCTCGCCGCCCGGTCCCGTCCGCGATCTGTGCGCGGCAGCTCGTGCCGTCCGCGACGATGGTCGCGTCCGTCGAGGCCGCGCGGACTGCGGGGAAGAGCGACAGCTCCCCCATCTTCATCGACACGTCGTAGTGCTCGGCATGGTACCCGAACGAGCCCGCCATGCCGCAGCAGCTCGACTCGATCGCAGTGACGCGCGCGCCGGGCAGGCGGCCGAGCATGCGGAGCGTAGCGCCGTGGCCACCGAACGCCTTCTGGTGGCAGTGGCCATGCACATGCACGGCCCCGACGACGCCCTCCGCAAAGGCGAGCGCGTGCCCCTCACGCCACCCGCGGTCGAGCAGCTCCTCGAGCAGCACAACTCGGCTCGCCACCGCGCGCGCCGCGGGCGTGGGGACCAGGTCGGGCACCTCGTCCTTCAGGGTGTATAGGCAGGAGGGCTCGAGCCCGACGATCGCGGCGCCGCGCTCGGCGTGCGGCGCGAGCACCTCGACGGTACGCCGAGCCTCGACGCGGGCTTCGTCCAGCATGCCTGCGCTCAGGTAGGTACGCCCGCAACAAAGCGGGCGCGCCCCACGCAGGGGCGCCATGGACATCGCCGCCCAGCCACCCGCGGTCAGCACGCGCGCCGCCGCCCGAGCATTCTCCGGCTCGAGCCAGCGCGTGAACGTGTCGACGAAGAGTACTGCCTCCGGCAGCTGGGTGCGCGCGGGGAGCTCTCCGTCGCGCCAGGGGCGCTTGGACCAGGTGGGGAGCGTGCGTCTCGACGCGACGCCGAGCACGCCCGCGAACGGTCCCCGCGAGCCGAGGTTGGCCAGCGAGGCGAAGCGCGACACGGCGGGTGCCAGGCGCGGGAGTGATGCCAGCACCCGCTCGCGCATGGGCACGCCGTGCAACCCGTTCTGCCGGTGCTGCCACTCGAGCTTGATGCGCGCCATGTCGACACCGGTCGGGCACTCGCGTTTGCACGCCTTGCACGAGACGCAGAGCGCGAGCGCCTCCGCCATCTCGGGTCCGTCGAGCCCGTCGGTGCCGTTCCCCAGCTGGCCGGTCAGCGCGAGCCGGAGCGCATTCGCGCGCCCGCGCGTGCTGTGTCGTTCGTCCCCTGTGGCCCGGAACGACGGGCACATGACCTCCGGATCGGACTTCCGGCAGGCGCCGTTGTTGTCGCAGCGCTCCACAGCACCGAGCAGCCCCCCGGTCGTGCTCCAGTCGAGCACGACAGGAAGGGCTCGCCCCGCGTATTCCGGGTGGAAGCGAAAGAGCGAGCGGTCGTCCATGCGCGGTGGGTCGACGATCTTGCCGGGGTTCATGATCCCGTGCGGATCGAAGGTCCGTTTCACCTCGGCATAGGCGCTGACCATGCGCTCGCCGAGCATGGTCCGGAGGAACTCCGAGCGCACGATGCCATCTCCGTGCTCGCCGGAGTGCGTGCCGCCCAGCTCGCGCACGACCTCGTGCACCGCGTCGGCGATCGTGCGCACCAGAGCCACGTCGTCGGGGTCCTTGAGGTTGAGCGCCGGGCGCACGTGCAGGCAGCCGACCGAAGCGTGGGCGTACCACGTGCCCACCACTCGGTGACGCGCGAAGATCTCGTCGACGCGCCGCGCGTACTCCGCGAGGCGATCGAGCGGTACAGCGCAGTCTTCGATGAACGACACCGGACGGCGGGGCCCCGCCATCGACATGACGATGCTGAGCCCCCCCTGTCGCACGCTCCAGAGCTCGGCCTGCGCGGCGCGTTCCTCGACGCGCACGACGGCGTCGGGGAATCCGAGGTCGCCGAGGAGAGCGGCGAGGTCGTCGAGCCGCGTGCCGAGGTCCGGTCCGCCGCCATCGTCGGCGAACTCCACGAGCAGAAGCGCGCCCGGCGCGCCGCGTACGAACCGATTGAGCACGGCCCGGTAGTCGGGGCGCTCGGCGGCTAGTCCCAGCACGGTTCGGTCGACCAACTCGACGGCGGTCGGCCCGAGCCGGACCATGTGTTGCACGGTGTCCAGCGCTTCGAGCAGGCCGGGGAAGTGGCAGACGCCCACGACGCGACGAGCCGGGAGTGGGGCGAGTCGGAGTCGGAGTCGCGTGAAGAACGCCAGCGTACCTTCGGAGCCCACCAGGAGCTGCGCGAGGTTCTCGCGGTCTGGGTGGAGCCGCTCGAGGTTGTATCCCGCGACGTTGCGGAGCACCCGGGGCGTGCGGCGCTCGATCTCGTCGGCTTCACGCGCAAAGAGTGCGCGCAGAGCAGCGGTCTCAGCCGGAACGGAGCGCGCGCTCGTGGCGGCGTCCCCCATCCAGACGCGACGGCCGTCGGGGAGCACGACCTCGAGCGCCGACACGTTGTCCACCATCATCCCGTATCGAAGCGAGCGCGTGCCGGCGCTGTTGTTCCCGGCCATGCCGCCGAGCGTCGCGCGGCTGCTGGTGGAGGGGTCGACCGGGAACCAGAGTCCCGAGGGCTTCAGGGTGGCGTTCAGTCGATCGAGGACGATGCCAGGCTCCACCTCGATCTCGACGGGGCCGAAGGGGTCAGCTGCGAGGGCGTTCGCCGCGCGCGCGGCTCCGACCACCGGACCGATCCCGGTGAGCGATCGGCTCGTATCGACCACGAGCGCCCGCCCGATCGACTGGCCGCACTGCGACGTCCCCCCTCCGCGCGGCAGAACCGGGACCCCTTCCTCGCGTGCCACCAGCATGAGCGCCTCCACGTCCGCGGTCGAGCGCGGGAAGACGACGCCGAGCGGTTCGATCTGGTAGTGCGAGGCATCCGTGGAGTAGAGCCCGCGCGTGAACGCGTCGAAACGCACCTCCCCTTCGAGAGAGCGCTCGAGCCGGCGGGCGAGCCGGGAGTCGCCCGGCGTGTGCTTGGAGTCTGGCACGGGTGCTTGGTGAGGGACGGCGTACCGGATCAGGGCCGGCGGATTGTAGTGGCGCCCGAGCCTCGTCGCATCAGACATTGGACATATGGGTTCACGCATCCGCATCGACGTCACGCGGCCGCTCGTCACCGTGCTTTTGGAGGGGTCCAGCGGTTCCGGATCGATGGACGCGGGAAGTTGGCGTTCGCTGGCCGAAACGTTCCGCGCCCTGTCCGAGCGCCGGGACGTGTCGGCGGTGGTGGTGCGCGGAACGGTGGGAGGGGCTCCGGTAGTCGTGGCGGCCGATGGAGACGTGGCCGGCTTGCGAGGAACCACGCGCCTGCCGGAGATCGACGAAGCGCTGGCTGCGGTGCGGGCCTGTCGGCACCCGACGGTCGCCGTCATCGAGGGGCTCTGCGTGGGTGCAGACCTGGAGATTGCCGCGTGCTGTGACCTGCGCGTGTGCGGGGAGTCGAGCCGGCTGGGCGCGCCGATCGAGCGAGCCGAGGGCCCGACCGACGACGTCGATCCGCTCGAACATCTGCTCGGTGCGAGCCCTGCACTCGAGGCACTGCACGGCGGCGACATGATGGACGCCACCCGCGCGCGGACCTTCGGGCTCGTTAGCCACGTGCACCCCGACGCCGCAGTGGTCGAGCACGCATACCGGCTCGCCGCGAGCGTCGCCGCGGGCGCCCCCCTCGTGAACCGCTGGCACAAGAAGATGGTGCAGCGCCTCTCCGAGCGTCCGCGTTCAGCCGACTAGGACCCGTCGCTTTCCTAGACCCGAACGGCGTCGAAGAGCATGAAGCCGAGCAGAACCGGGTGGTAGACGAGCGAGGCCAGGAAGAGCTTGCGCGCCGACACCTCGGACAGATCGCGAGCCGTGCGGAGTGCAACGACGAAGAGTCCGAGCGAGGCCACCAGGGCCGCACCCAGGTACCAGAACCCCGTGATGCCAAGCAGCGTCGGCGCGAGCGACACCGGCACTAGCACGAGCGTCGCCGCGATCATGTGCGCACCGACCACGCGTGCGCCGCCTTCGGGGACGAGCTTGAAGCCCACGCGTGCGTAGTCGTCCTGGAGCACCCAGGCGAGGCCGAGCACGTGCGGGAGCTGCCACAGATACGCGATCGCGAAGAGCGCGAGTGCGCCGGTGTCGATCGCGGTGCCCGTCGCGCTCCAGCCGATCAGCGTGGGTAGCGCACCCGGCACCGCGCCGGCGAGCGTGGCCACGTAGGACCTCCGCTTCAGCGGCGTATAGACCGCTAGGTAGGCGAGACCGGATACCGCGGCGAGCGCGGCCGGCAGAGGCCCGCTCGCGACGAGCAGATAGATCAGCCCGAACGCCAGCATGGCCACGCCGAAGACGAGGGCCTGCGCCGGCTGGAGTCGACCGGAGGGGAGCGGGCGATGGCGCGTGCGCGTCATCACCTGATCGACCTCCCGTTCCACGTACTGGTTCAGCGCGAGCGCCCCGGCGGTCGAGAGTCCGGTTCCGAGGGCGGCGTGCAGCACCAGCAGGGGGGACACCCCGCCTCCAGAAGCCACGGCCGCACTCACCCCGGCGGTGACCATCACGTATCCGGTGATGCCGGGCTTGGTCAGCTCGTAGTAGGCGCCGAGGCTCATGGGGCGATGAAGATAGCGCCGCCAGGCTTCACGGCCGTCGAAACACCCCGACGAACGGGGAAGTAGTATGGATACCATGGTCGAGCAGGAGAGCGGGAGCGCGAGGGAACGGCGGCGCCGTGAGCGCAGTGTGTGGCGCACAGGGCTCCTCGTGTCCGTCCTCCTCCACCTGATCTTCGTCCTAGGATGGCGGGGCGCGGTCATTCCCGAATCGCCGCTGGCGGCGGCCGGCCCGCGCACCGGAGACGACCGTGCCGCACCCGGGACGCTCCAAGCCATGAACGTGCGCACCCCGAGCTCGATCCCGCGCGTGCCGCCCCCCGTGCTCGTGCCGACCGAGATCGTGCTCGATTCGGTGCCGACGGACGTGGTGGACGAGACCGCCCTCTTCGACCCCGCCTCAGTGCTCGGTGACCAGCCCGGGCCGCCGGGTCCGCCGGGGCTGCCGGGGGGGGCCGGCACCGGCGACGGCGGGAATGCCGAATCGGGTCGCTTCCGTCTCGAGCCTGCCTCGCCACGCGGAATGATCATTCCGCCCGCGAACCGCGATCTGCGCGGCACCGACGTTCAGGTGTGGGTCTTCGTCGACGAGGCGGGGCGGGTGGTGGCCGACTCGACGCGGCTCGAGCCCCCCACTCGCGATCGCGACTTCAACCGTCGCCTCATCCGCGAGGCCTCCGAGTGGGTCTTCCGACCCGCGCAGCAGGACGGCCGCGCCGTCGCCTCCTGGTTTCCCTACCGGATCAGCATGTAGGTCGCTGCGGCTTTGTCAGCTCCCGACCAGTGCGGCGAGCTTGAGCACGGTGTTCCAGTTGCGACCGGTCACACGCGTTCCGAGATGCTTCTCGATGAGCGCAGTCGTCAATCGCGAGCGTCCGATCCCGTCCGGGTATACCGCGTAGAGCTGGCGTTCGACGGCGTGCACCGCCTCGCGCCCCGAGATCGCACTCTCGAGTGCGGACAGGCGGGCGGCTTTGGGTGCCTCCTTCATCGTCGACACCACCAGGTGTCCGGGGTCGTTGCGCGACTCCTCTAGGAAGGGGTTCGCGTCGACGATCGCGCGCCACTCTGCTCTGGTCCGCACGAAGACATCGGTGACCAGACCGAGTCGCTCAGCGGCGGCGCGCTCCAACTCGAGCTCGAGCGCGTCGGTCGACCGGTTCGCCGCCTCGAACACCAGGTTGCCACTCTGCAGCAGCGACTGAGCATTCGAGAAACCGAGGTCAGTGAGGAGCGTGCGCAGGTCGCCCATGGCGACCTTGTTGTGACTCCCCAGGTTCACCGCCCTCAAGAGCGCCAGGTAGACCAAGGGTCAGGCTAGTCCGCGCGCAGCGCCCGCGCCGGATCGACCCCCGCGGCGCGCGCCGCCGGGATCCAGGTCGCGGCGAGCGACACGAGCACGAGGACCGTCGCGACCGCGCCGTACGTCAGCGGATCGGTCGGGCTCACCCCGAAAAGCAGAGAAGCGAGCACCGAACTCAGTGCGCCGGCCGCGATCAGCCCGGTGAGCACCCCTGCACCCGCCAGCACGAGGCCGTGCCGCACCACCATGCCGCGCACCGAAGGCGCTGTCGCACCCAGGGCCATGCGCACGCCGATCTCCCGTGTGCGCTGCCCCACCACGTAGGAGACCACACCGTAGATGCCGACGACGCCCAGGAGGAGCGCGATGGCCGATGCCGCGCCCAGCAGCGCCATGGTGAACGATGTGCGCGAGGTCGCGTCGGCCATGATGTCTACCATGGTGCGCGGGCTCGACAGCGGAATGCGCGCGTTCAGTGCCTCTGCTTCGCGTCGAACGACGGGCAGGAGCGCGAGGGCATCGCCGTCGGTCGCGAGCGCGATCTGTAGGGCGCGCGATACCTGAGGCGAGGATGCCGTTCCGACCGTAGTCGGCCAGTAGACCATCTCCTCGGCCGCAGCTTGGAGGCTCTCGTACTTGGCGTCCGCGACGACACCCACGATCTGGAACCAGTCTTCCTCGAAGACTCCCATCCGGATGCGTCGGCCCAGCGGGCTCCCGTCGGGCCACCATTGCTCGGCGAACGACTGGGAGACGACGACCGAACGGGCCCCCTCGGCGCCGTCCCCTGCTTCCAGGAGCCGACCATCCAGTAGGTCGATCCCCATGGCCTCGAGGTAGCCGGGCTCGACCTGGTTGTGGCTCGCGAGAACCGGTAGCTCACCCACCGCGCGCGGATGGTCCTCGAGTTCGATCGTGAAGAAACTGGCGTTCCCCGTGAGCGGCAGGATCTGCGCGAAGCCCACGGCGCGCACGCCCGCCTGTGCCCGTAGCGCGTCGCCGAGCTGCCGATAGAAGCCGGCGGTCTCGGCCCATCCTGGGATCTCCCCCGGGGGCACATTGAAACCCGCTGTGAGGATGCGATCGGAATCGAAGCCCGGGTCGACGGCGCGGAGTGCCTGGAAGCTGCGGAGCATCAGGCCAGATCCGACCAACAGCACCAGCGCGAGCGCCATTTGGCTCACGACCAGTGTGTTGCGGAGCGCGTGCCGCGCGCGTCCGCTCGTGGCTCCGTGGGCCGCACCTTCGCGCAGTCCACTGACGAGATTCCCGCTCCTCAGGCGGAGCAGGGGAAGCAGCCCGAACACGAACGCGCAGGCGAGCGAGATGGTCGCCGTGAAAGCCAGAACACGGAGATCGACCCCGATCTCCGCTGCCCGCGGAACCGCGGAGGGGAGGTAGCCCATCGACACCCGAACCGCGACGACCGCGATCGCCATGCCGAGCAGGCCCCCTGTCGCCGACAGCACGAGGCTCTCGCTCATGCTCGCGCGTAACACGTCGGCCCGGCTGGCGCCGATGGCCAGACGCATCGCCATCTCGCGTTGACGGGCCTCGGCGCGCACCAGCAGCAGATTCGCCACGTTGGCACACGCGATCAACAGCACGAAGCCCACCGTGCCCAGCAGGATCCAGAGCATCGTGTCGATGTCCCCCACCATCGACTCCTTCAGCGGCGCCACCACCGCGCGCAACTGCACCTGCTCGAGGAAGGCGGGGGCACCCGACTCCGGGAAGATCTCGCGTAGGCGGCCGACGAGTCCGGTCAGCTCCGTCAGCGCGCCGTCGACGGTGGCGCCGGCTGCGAGCCGCGCGATCCCGTTCGAGCCGAACCCGGCGAGATTCGTATTCGCCGGGTCGATCACCATCGGGATCCACAGCCGAGCGTCCCGTGCGGGGTGGCCGAAGTCGGGCGGCATCACGCCGACGATCTCACGGCTGGTGCCGTTCAGGTCCAGGGTTCTGCCCAGGACGGCAGGGTCAGCGCCGAAGCTGTCCCGCCAGAGGCCGTCGCTGAGGAGAACGACGGGCTCCGCTCCCGGCGCCCCCTCCTCCTCGGTGAAGGTCCTACCCTGCGCGGCCTCCACGCCGAGCACCCGGAAGAAGGACGGGGTCGCGGTTTGGGCCATGACGCGTTGCGCCACGCCGTCGACCACGAGGTTGGGCGCCGCCGCGCCGTAGAGCCCGACCTCTTCGAGCGCGGGAGCTTGTTCGCGATAGAGCACATAGAGCCCGGTCGACATGGGGAGTTGATCCGCGCCGCCCCGCCCCAGATGCCTTATCTCGATCAGCTCATCCGACTCCTCGAAGGGGAGGGGTGAGAGCAGCACGCCGTCCACGAGCGTGAACACCGCGGTGTTGGCGCCGATGCCGAGTGCCAACGTGACCACGGCGACCAGCGAGAAGGTCGGATGGCGAAGGAGGCTTCGGATGGCGAAGCGCAGGTCGGCGAGGAGCCCGGTCATCTTCGGAGGTCCACGGTTCGAGGTTAACCTGAACGGCCGTCGCGCGGGTCGAACATGCGCTTCGACGACCCCGGCGGCGAGCACGTCTGAGGCAAGACATGGGACGGGATATGGGATCGAGTTCTCCAACCGAAACGTTGCCCCCGAGGGCCGAGCACGTGCTCTTCCTGTGCGTGGCGAACTCGGCGCGCAGCCAGATGGCCGAAGGGATCGCCCGCAGCTTGGCTCCCGCGGGCGTGCGCGTATCGTCCGCCGGATCGATGCCGACCTCGGTCCGGCCCCAAGCGGTCCAAGTGCTGCGCGAGATCGGCCTCGACATCCGCGACCAGCGCTCGAAGAGCGTCGAGGACGTGGCGGGACCCGTGGACGTCGTCGTGACGCTGTGCGCCGAAGAGGTCTGCCCCGTCTGGCTCGGCGGGGGTGTGCGCCTGCACTGGCCCCTCCCGGATCCGGCTGCGGTCGACGGCTCCGACGAGGCCCGGCTCGAGGCCTTTCGCAGGGTGCGCGACGAGCTTCGGAGGCGCCTCGGGGTATTCTTCGGGGCTCGACCCCCTAAGTTGACTTGATGCAGCCGTCTACGCGCGCTCCCAAGCGTATCCTGTGGGTCGACGACGAGGTCGACCTGCTCAAGCCGCACCTGCTCTTCCTGCAGGCTCGCGGCTACCACGTCGACGCCATCACCAACGGCGACGACGCGCTCGAGCTCATGCGCGAGTCTCCGTACGACCTAGTGCTGCTCGACGAACAGATGCCGGGGCGGCGCGGCCTTCAAATCCTGGAGATTCTCCGGCGCGAAGACCCGCACCAGCGCGTGGTCATGGTGAGCAAGTCCGAGGAGGACCACACCATGACCGAGGCGATCGGCCGTCGAGTGGACGACTACCTTGTGAAGCCCACCAGCCCCCGGCAGGTGCTTTCCGTCGTCACGCGCGTGCTTGAGGGTACGTCCATCCGGCAGCAGCGCGTGGCCCAGGATCTCGCCGCGCGCTTCCCGGGCCTCTCCCGTCTCTGTCAGGAGGCGCGCAGCGCGGACGAGTTCGCCCGCGCCTACACCGAGCTCGTGGACTGGCAACTTCTTCTGGGTGAAGCGGGCGAACACGGTCTGCTGGATACCGTGCGCTCGTTGGTGCTCGACCTGCGTCGCGACTTCGGTGCGTGGGTAGTGCGCGAGTATCCCCGATGGATGCAAGGTGCAGCGGATCGACCGCGCCTCTCCGTGGATGTCGTGCGAGATTTTCTGCTTCCCCGGCTCGGTTCGGACCCGGTCTACTTCGTCGTGCTCGATTGCATGCGGCTCGACCAGTGGCGTGCCATTGCGCCTCTGCTAGCCGAGCACTTCGAAATCGAGGAGTCGTGGCACTACTCGATCCTCCCCACCGCCACACCCTATGCGCGGAACGCGATCTTCAGCGGCCAGTTCCCCGACGAGATCGCCAGAAACAACCCCGGCTGGTGGGATTCGTCGGACGACGAAGGGAGTCTGAACGCGTTCGAGGACCGTCTTCTCACGGAACAGCTGAAGCGGCTCACGCGCCGGGATGTCCCGGTCCACTACGACAAGATCTTCTCGGACAGGCAGAGCGAACAGGTGCGCGCGCGCGTGAACTCGGCGCTCAAGGTGCCCGGCACGGTGATCGCGCTGGTGTTCAATTTCGTGGACCTCATGACGCATGGCCGCTCCGAGTCACCGATCCTCATGGAGGTCGCGCGCGACGAAGCCGCGCTCCGGGACCTGACCCGCGCGTGGTTCGAGCGCTCCACGGCGTACGAGGTTCTGCGCGAGGCCGCACGCAAGGGACATCAGGTGCTGCTGACCACGGACCACGGCTCGATCCTTTGTCAGCATCCCACCACGGTGTTCGCTCGCAAGGACGTGACCAGCAACCTGCGCTACAAGTTCGGACAAGACCTGCGCGCCGAAGTGCCGTCCACGGCGTTCGGCACCAATGACGAGAAGGACCTGCGCCTTCCGAGCGGTCGCTTGGGCATGTCGTACCTGCTGGCGCTCGAGGACTACTTCTTCGTCTATCCGACCAAGCTGCGCGAGTACCAAGCGCGCTACCGGAACGCGTTCCTACACGGCGGCATCAGCCCCGAGGAGATGATCGTTCCCGTGGCGAGCCTGAAGCCGCGGCCCTAGGCGCGGGCTCGGTCCCAGCGCGAGCACCTCGTGGCTGTCTTTCTCCGCATCTTGGGGTTCCTGAGGCCCCACAAGGGCATTCTCGTCGCCGCGACTCTGGCGACGGCGTTCTTCGCGCTGCTCGACGCAGCGGTGTTCGTGCTCCTCATTCCCTTCGTCGAGACGCTCTTCGTGGGGGGGGGCGTGGGCCCGGTGGGCTCGAGCACCGCGATGGCCCGGCTTCTCGACGCGACGGTCTACCGCTGGGTCGATCCAGCGGGCGATCCTCTGAGGGCCACCGCGCGCATCATCATCTTGATCCTGCTCGCGTTCCTGCTGAAGAACGCCTTCCAGTTCGTGCGGATCTACCTGCTCGCTCGAGTGGAGCAGGGGGTCAACCGCGACCTGCGCAACCGGGTGTACGACCACCTGGTCGGATTGGACCTGGCGTTCTTCGCGCGCGTGCGCGCCGGCCAGATCGTCAGCCGACTCACCACCGAGGTCGAGCAGCTCCGCATGCTCGTGACGGCGGAACTGTCGCGGCTTCTTTCCGCCGTGTTCGAGTTCTCCGTAGCGCTCGCCGCGATGCTCCTCATTTCCTGGAAGCTCACGCTCGCCGCCTTCGTGGTGGTTCCGCTCGCCATGGCGGTCTGGGGCCCCTTGGTATCCGTGCTGCGCCTGCGCGACCGCCGCGTGCTCCACGTGGGAGGGGAGGTGAATGCGCACGTGTCCGAGACGGTCGCGGGGATCCGGCTGGTGAAGACGGCCTCTGCCGAGGATCTCGAACGCGCCCGCTTCCGCGGCCTCACGGGCGAATACTTCGATCAAGTGATGCGGGCCGAGCGGGCCCGTGCCCTCGCGCTCCCCATGACCGAGATGCTGGCGGCGGTGGGTACCGCGGTCCTGCTCTGGTACGGTGCGCGGTTGGTCGTGGCGGGGGAGGTGTCCGGGGCTCAGTTCGTGGGCTTTCTGGCGCTCTCGCTCAAGCTGTACTCACCTGTGAAGAACGTGGCCAAGTTCCCCGCTACCGCGCTTCCGGGTCTGGTGGCCGCGGAGCGAGTGTTCGAGTTCCTCGACACTCCGGTGGAGGTCGGCGATGCTGCGGACGCTCGGTCGATCGACCACTTCGAGCGGGAGATCGCGTTCGAGCGGGTGTCGTTCGCGTACCGGGACGGGGAGCCGGCGCTGCACGATGTGTCGTTCGTGGTTCCCAGGGGCGCGTTGGTAGCGCTGGTTGGGCCGAGCGGGTCGGGCAAGAGCACCCTCGTCGACCTGCTCGTCCGCTTCTTCGATGTCACCGAGGGGCGCGTCGCGATCGACGGCGTGGACGTGCGCCAGGTCCGCGTTGCCGACCTGCGCGGACTCATGGGCATCGTCTCTCAAGAGACCGTGCTCTTCCACGACACGGTGCGGGCCAACATCGCCTACGGTCGTGCGCACGCCACCGACGCCGAAGTCGAGGCGGCCGCGCGCGCCGCGCATGCCCACGAGTTCGTGTCCCGGCTCCCGCTCGGGTACGGCACCGTCGTAGGGGAGCGCGGGGTCGAGCTCTCTGGGGGGCAACGCCAGCGGATCGCCATCGCACGCGCCCTCCTCTCCGACCCGCCGATCCTGATCTTGGACGAGGCGACCAGCTCCCTCGACACGGAGTCCGAGCGGGTGATCCAGGATGCGATCGAGAAGCTCCTCGTGGGGCGGACGGTCTTCGTCATCGCCCACAGGCTCTCGACGGTGCAGCGCGCGGACGAGATCCTGGTGGTCGACGACGGTAGGATCGTGGAGCGCGGCACACACGCGTCGCTGCTCGCCTCCGGAGGCATGTACCGCCGTCTCTACGATCTACAGTTCGAAGACGCGCCGGTCGCCTCCTCGGCCGACCCGGGCGTCGGCGGCGTCGCACAGTGACCGGGACCACCGCGAGGCACCGGGCCGAGTATCTCGCCTACCGGGTCGCGCGCGGCGTGGCGGCCGGCGTGCCCGAAGAACCCGCTCTCACCCTGGGCGCGGCATTCGGACGCGCGCTGGGAAGTGCCGTACGCTTTCGTCGAGCGGATGTCGACCGCCACCTGGGTTGGGCGTTTCCCGATGCCCCGGAGCCGTGGCGCCGACGCGTCGCTCGCGCGAGTTATGCGCACTTCGGGCGCGAGGCCGCCGTCCTCCTGCGGGCGGACGCGTGGACTCCGGAGGCGCTTCGCGCACGCACGCGCTTGGTCGGCTTCGATCTTTTCCGGGAAGCTGTCGCCGCGGGGCGCGGCGTGGTGCTGCTGACGGGCCACCTCGGAAACTGGGAGATGGGGGGTGCGGCGATCGCTGCTCAGGGGGTGCCCCTCGACGTGGTGGGCAAAGGAATGTCGAACGCGCGCTTCCAGGAGGACCTGTTCGCCACCCGCGCCCGTCTCGGCATGCGCGTCATCGAGATGGGCGAGGCCTCGCGCGAAGCGCTTCGTGGCCTAGCTGCGGGTAGGGTAGTGGCGATGTTGGCCGATCAGCAGGCGCACAAGGGTGGCGTGCTCGTTCCTTTCTTCGGGCGGCCCGCATCCACGGCGCGCGGCCCGGCGGTCTTCGCACTGCGTACCGGGGCCCCGGTTTTCGTGGCGTTCTGCGTTGCGGAGGGGGGGCGAACGGCGCGCTACGTGCTGACCTTCGATCGCCTGGAGGTCCCCCCGACCGCCGGGGCCGACGCGGACGTGATTGCCCTTCTCTCTGCATACGGGGCCTCGCTCGAGCGGGCCATCCGGGGGGTGCCCGAGCAGTACTTCTGGCAGCACCGGCGCTGGAAGAATGCCCCACAACCGCACCCGGGGAACCCGCCGGAACTGCCTTCCGCCGACTAGTTTACTACCCTTCGAACGTCGATCGACCCCAGGAAACGCCGAGTCCGGAGCCTGCCCAGCGTGATCTACGTCTGCATACCGACCCACAACGAGGCCGCTACGGTCGGCGTCCTCATGTGGAAGGTCCGCAAGGTCTTGGGCGAGCTGGACCGTCCCTTCACCATCGTCGTCCACGACGACGCCTCCACGGACGACACGCCTCAGGTGCTCGGGCGCTACAAGCGCATGCTGCCGCTCACGGTGCTCCGGTCCGATCGTCGGCTCGGGTACGGCCGTTCGGTCGAGGCGCTGCTTCGGCATGTACAGGCCGAGGCGCCCTATCCGAAGCGCGACTGCGCGGTGGTCATGCAGGCCGACTTCACCGAGGACCCCAAGGACATGGTGCCGCTCGTGAAGCTCATCGAGGGCGGCGCGGACATCGTTGCGGGTTGTGTGTCGAGTGCGGAGGGGGAGCCGCCCAAGGGCACCAAGATGGTGCGGTGGGCGACGGAGCGGTTGCTCAAGCGCGTGGTCGGTGCCGCGCCCGTTTCGGATCCGCTCGCCGGGCTGCGTGCCTATCGCGTCATCGTGCTGAAGAAGGCGCTCCGTGACAGGGTCGAGCCCCTCATCACCACGGACGGGTGGGCCGCCAACGTCCAGCTGCTGGGCATGCTCGCGCCGCACGCTCGCCGCATCTCGGAGGCGCCGCTCGCCCTCCGCTACGATCTCCAGGTGCGCCCGTCCCGTTTCCGGCCGGTGCGCACACTCTGGTCGCTAGCGCGCCTGCGTAGCTCTCTCTGGACCCCTCCGCCCGGCGTGGAGCCGGCATGACGCGCTTCCTATGCGCCGCCACGCTCGCCGTCGGCCTCTACGGCGTCGGCGACGTGGCCGCCCAAAGCTCGGGATGGTCGGCCGCTGCGGTGGCCACGGACTCGCTCGCGGCGCCCGCGCCCTTCGGACCGGGGGAGCACCTCGTCTACCGGGTGAAGCTCGGGTGGTTCAACGTCGGGCAGGGCTCGTTGACGATCGAGGGCCTCGAGGAGGTGCGCGGGAATCCCACCTATCGCGCGGCCATGTCCATGAACGGGCGCGCCACGTTCTACAAGCTAGACGATAAGTACACGACCTGGTTCGACACCCGGCAGCTTCAGAGCTGGCGCTTCATCCGGGACTACAAGGGGACGTACACGAGCTTCCGCCACTACGAGTTCTATCCCGAGCAGGACATCTGGGACCGCGAGGACAACGACGAGTCCGGTCCCATGGCGACCGACAACCCACTCGACGACATCGCGTTCGTGTATTTCCTGCGAACCCTGCCCCTGGAGGTCGGGGACACGTACACCTTCGACCGGTATTTCCGGCAGGAGGGGAATCCGGTCACGGTACGCGTGTTGCGCAAGGACCGGCGGGAGACCGACGCGGGAGAGTTCAACACGATCGTCGTGAGCCCGTCATTCCAGAGTGAGGGCCTCTTCGCGGAGGGTGGCAAGGCAGAGCTGCATTTCACGGACGACGAGCGGCGAATCCTCGTCTACATGAAGGTGGATATGCCGCGGGTCCCCGGTTCGCTCACCCTCCACCTTCAGTCGATCCAGGAAGGCTTTCCCCTCAATCCGCAGTCGCGAGCGGAAGTGCTATCCGCGCGCGAGGCCCGGCAGCAAGGCGGGCGCTCGAACCGGTGAGTCCGCAGGACCGGCGGCTGGCCGATCTCGGCCCCCGCCATGCCTAAATCCCTCGCCATCGGGTCCGGCCTCCGCACCAAGTCGGCTTGGGTGATCGCCGTCCCGTTCTTCCTCCTGGCCGGGCCTTCACGTGCCAGCCTCGCCGCGGGCGCCTTCCTGTCGCTGGTGGGGCTGGGGATACGCGGCTGGTCTGCCGGCACCATCCAGAAGGGGGAGGTCCTCACCGTGTCGGGGCCGTACGCGTACGTCCGCAACCCGCTCTACGTAGGCAGCTTCCTCATCGGCGGAGGCCTCGCGGTCGCCGGGGGAAGTTGGCTCTGGCTCCTCCTTTTCTTGCTCTTCTTCGTTGCGTTGTACGGACCCACCGTAGCCGCGGAGTCCGCGCGCCTCACGGAGCAGTTCGGCCATCGCTACGTCGAATATTCGGCCCGTGTGCCCGCGTTCGTGCCGCGACTGACCCCCTTTCGGCAGGGGGAGTCGGCCCAGACTGGTGGCTTTCGTTGGAGCCAGTACCAGCGCAACCGCGAGTGGGAGGCGCTCCTCGGTGTCGGCGCCGCCTTCGCGTTGCTGTGGCTGAAGCTGATGTTGCTGGGAGGCTAGGCCGTGAGGTACTTGGCCATCGCGAGGTCGACCTTCGCGAGGACGGCCTGGACGCCGACGCGCGACATGCCGTCGCGTGCCATCGCCGAGATCGGATACTCCTCCCCTTCGTACTCCGCGTAGCCGTCCACCACCAGCTCGCCGTAGGCACGGTACGGTCCCGAGCGCTTGGGGTTCGTGCGACCGAAGAGACTGACGACGGGGGTCTCGAGGGCTCGAGCGATGTGCAGCGGCCCGGTGTCCGGCGTCACGACCAAGGCGCTCCCGTCCAAGAGCCACACGAGTCGACGTACGTCGTCGGCGAGTGCGTCGACTACCCGCCCACGCGCCCGGGCCAGGATCTTGTCCGCGATGCGACGCTCACCGGGGGACGGCCCGCCGACCAGCACCGGCCGCAATCCATGCCTCGCCTCGATCTGCTCCGCCAGCTGCACGTATCCGTCGACGGTCCAGTTCTTCTCGGGCCGACTCGTGCCCACCACCAACGCGCAGGCAGGGGCGGCCAGACCGCCGAAGAACGCTGCTTGGTCCTCGCGCTCCGCGTCGGTGAGTTCCAGGCCCCAGGTCACGGGCTCGGGATCGATGCCCAAGTACTGGAGGAACTCGAAATACTGGTCCTGTACGTGCTGCGGCGCACGCGCGGGAATGCGCGCGTTGGTGAACAGCCACTGAGCGTCGCGCGCCCGCCGCAGGTCGAAGCCGAGCTTCACACGCGCGTGAGCCATTGCGGTGATGAGGCCGGCCTTCAGGTAGACCTGAAGGCCCAGGAGCAGGTCGAAGCGGCGTGGCCGCAGCTCGGTCGCGATATCGCGGAAGCCGCGCCAGGCACCGATCCCGCGACGGCGGTGGAAGACCACGAGCTCGTCGATCGCAGGGTGCCCCGCGACGAGAGCGCGCGCGGCGGGTTGCACCACCCAGGTGATCCGGCACGCGGGCCATGTACGCTTCAGCGCGTTCGCCACCGGAAGGACGTGCACTGCGTCCCCGATCGCCGACAGCATGACGATGCAGATCTCGCGAGGCGGCGGGCCGCTCCATCCATTGGGGACCGCCGTCATGATCGTCCCGCGTATCCGTCGCGCAGCGCCTCCCAATCCGCCGCGGTGAGGGGTCTGCCCCGGCGGCCACCGAGTTTCACCAGCGAGCGTTCCAGGCGCCGACGCATGGCCAGCCCGGGGGCCTGCGTGCCGGAGCCATGGACTCGACAGCGATCGAGGTCCACGACCCAGGCGGGCGCCTGCGGATCCGCGGACGACACCAAAACGTTGCCCGCGTTGAGATCGGCGTGCTCCACGGCCGCCTCCTCGAGGGAGCGCACGAGTCGACCGGCGGCGGCGAGGGGTTCGCCGCGAGCGGACTCCGCTCCCGGTGCGAACAGGGCCTCGGCGAGCGAGTGCGTCCCCTGTACGAGCTCGGTGACCAGGTCAGCACGATAGAACACTCCCCGCGGATACCATGCGGCAGCCACCACGGCAGGGGTCCTCACGCCGCGCGCGCGCGCCTGGTGCGAGGCAAGCAGCTCGGCCATGGGCCGACATCCGAAGGAGCGCAGGTAGCGATCGCCGAGCAGTGCGGCCGCCCATCCACCCCGTAAGTACCGGCGGCACGCCCACTGCGTTGCGCTATCCGGTCCGCGAACCGGCGCTGCCACTACGCGCACTCCCTCACGCCCTCCCACGAGGACCGCAGTCGCTGCGGGCACGGCCCAGTCGCGCAGGGTGCCGTGGTCGCGCAGCGTTTTCTCCAGCCACGGGGCCGCGGCTTGGACGGCGACAGCCCGAGCCCCACCCGCTTCCACTAGCATGTAACCTGCGATGGGCCCGGCGCTCACGCCGAGGTCGGGTCTCCGGGCGCCTCCATGAGATTCAGGCCCGGACCCTCGAAGGTGTGCCCCTTCACCTTGATCCTGAACTGGTATTGGCCGACCCGGGGGAATACCACGTCGTCGAGCGGCATGATGAGTTGGCTGCGCGCCGGCGGCGAGCCGGGAGCCGGGAGGTGCACCTCGGTTTCTCCTTCGACCGTGAGGGACACCTGGCCCTTCGCATCCTCCAGGTCGGCCTTGAACAGGAAGCGCCCATGGTCGGTCCGATCCCACTCGAGCACGAGCACGAGAACGAGCCGGTCCTGCCGGGCGGGGAAGCCGGGTGCGGAGAGGTCGTGGTAGACGCCATGGATGTCGAGCCGGCCGTCGGGTGTCGGGCGCGCGTCTTCGCAGATGGCGGAGAATCGGAGTTGCATCCAGCTCCTCGAATCAGTCGGGTACGCCCCAGCCACCGCCGCCGGGTGAGCGGACGCTCACGATATCACCGGCATCGATGGAGAAGGTCGCCTTGCTCGGAAGGCGCTCCTCTACCCCCGCTCGAACGAGGACGTTCTCTCCGGGCGCGCCGTCCTCGCCTCCCCGAGCGCCCTTGGGTCCCGCGATACGGCGCTCAGACAACAGGGCCACGCGTGCGGGAGCGAGGACCATGAGGTCGCGCCTCAGCCCGTCCCCGCCGTGGTGGCGCCCCGCCCCGCCCGATCCCCGGCGCAGCTCGTAGCGCGTCACCCGGAACGGGTACGCATGCTCCAGCGCCTCGATGGGCGTGTTGAGCGAGTTGGACATGTGGACATGCACGCCCGAGAGGCCGTCGCGATCGGGCCCCGCCCC
>JBEBGN010000004.1:0-64653 GCA_040081395.1 Longimicrobiales bacterium | reverse complement strand
GGGGGCGGGGGTCAGGCGATCCCGCCCGCGGACCGCTCCTGGAACGCCCTCTTCGACACTGGCGCGCAGATCGTCGCGGACGGGTTCACGGCCGAGATGCGCATCCCGTTCAAGAGCCTGCGCTATCCGTCACCGCCCGAGGGGGAGCCACACCGCTGGGGGTTCCAGATCGTGCGCGAAGTGAAGAGCAAAGATCAGGAGAACATCGTCTGGGCGCCCATGTCGCGCGACGAGACGAGCTTCTTCGCCCAGATGGGGCTGCTCGAGGGGATGACCGACCTGTCGACGAGCCGGAACATCGAGATGCTCCCGACCGTCACGGCGATCCAGTACGGCGACATCGATCCCACGCGCCCGGACTTCGTGAATGGCGATCCCGACCCTGACATCGGCCTGAACGTGAAGTACGGCGTCACGTCGAACCTCACCGCCGACTTCACGGTCAACCCGGACTTCTCGCAGATCGAATCCGACCAGCCGCAGATCCAGGTCAACCAGCGCTTCCCGCTCTTCTTCAACGAGCTCAGGCCCTTCTTCGTCGAAGGGGCCGAGATCTTCGCGATCACGGCGCCGGTCACGTTCGTGCACACCCGCACCATCGTCGACCCCGACTACGGTGCGAAGCTGACCGGCCAGATCGGTCGCCTGTCGCTCGGGTTGCTGACCGCGAACGATCAAGCGCCTGGCAACGTGCCCGACCCCAACGATCCCGCGTTCGACAAGAACGCTCAAACGGTGATCGGTCGCGCGCTCTTCGAGCTTTGGCCCGAGTCCCAGGTGGGGGCGATCTTCACGGATCGGGAGTTCATGGATGGCTTCAGCCGTGCGTTCGGACTCAATACGAACATACGGATCACACCAACCGTGTCAGGCGATCTGACGGCGGTCGGCTCCTGGCTCAAGGATCCGGGGGACGTGTCCGAAGACGGGCACATGATCTCGACCCGCCTTTCGAGGAGTGGCCGACAACTCGGCTGGTCCCTGAACGCCTACCAGATCTCGCCGGACTTCGACACCGACGTGGGCTTCGTGCGACGTCGTGACACCCGTCAAGCCAGCACCAACCTGTCGTACCGCTTCTGGCCTCAGAGCTGGATCATCAACTGGGGCCCGCAGGTCACTTATACGCGCAACTACGACTACGACGAGATCCTCCAGGACGAGAACCTGGGCTTCCGGATGAACTTCTCGTTCGCACGCAGCATCAGCCTGAACGGCGGCTATGACGTCGACATGGAGCGCTGGCAGGGCGTCGAGTACGAGAAGGATGGCTTCTCCATCGGCGGCCGCGTGAACACCAACCGGCGCTACGAGTTCGGCGGCAACTTCTCGATGGGGGACGAGATCTACTACGCGGGTCCCTTCCTGGGACGCCAAATCGGTTGGAACGTGAACGGCACCCTGCGCCCGACGGACGCGCTCTCGACCAGCCTCAACTTCAACTCGACGCGCCTCACCGACCCCGCGAACGGGGACGCGGAGGTGTTCTCAATCAAGATCATCCGCGCCAACACCAACTTCTACGTCACGCCGCGGCTCGGGGTGCGCAACATCACCGAGTGGAATACGGAGGATAAGACGTTCGACCTGAATGTCCTCTTCAACTACCGGGTGAACGCGGGCACCGTGTTCTTCCTGGGTTACGACGACCACTACCAGCAGGGAGACCTCATCGAGGGCGACCGTGATGGAGACGGCTTCGACGAGCAGCTCTACTACACGCAGGGACTGCGGCGCACCAACCGAGCCATCTTCGCCAAGTTCCAGTACCTGTTCCGATTGTAGGATCGTCGCACCGACCGTACCATGACGAAGCGTGGCTCGGCGGAGGAGGAGGTCATCGTGCGCGCAGTGCGAGTTCTCGTGTTCGTGGCGCTGCTCCTCGCGCCGCGCGCGTTGGTCGCTCAGCAGTCGACCGTCACCGGCGTGGTTCTCGACACGCTGACCATGCCGATCACAGGAGCGCTCGTCTTCATCGACGACGGCGAGATCTTCGCTCGCTCGGACTCGCTCGGCATGTTCCGGCTCGAGGGAGTGACGCGCGCGCCGCACCGACTCAGCTACCGCGGCACCGGATTCGCGCCGCGGTCCTTCAACCTCGAGCTGCTGCCCGATGACGAGACCCTCGATGTCGGGGGCGTCGTTCTCCGTCCCGGGCCCGACCCCACCGCAACCCTGACGGGGGTCGTGACCGAGCAGGTCGGCGGTCAGCCGCTCTCGGGTGCGGTGATCGAGGTGAACGGGCGCGTCGTCGCCGAGACCGATAGCCTGGGTACGTTCGGCCTCCCGACTGTGCCGATCCTATGGGGGCAAAACGTCGTGCGGATCACGCATCGCGCGTTCACCGAGGCGCAGACGACCGACGAGTTCTGGATCGCCAACCCGGATGAGACCGTCGACCTCACCGTCTCGCTCGACGTCGCCGTGCTCGCCCTCCCGGGGGTGACCGTCGAGACCGCAGCGCCCGCGCGATCCAACCGGCTGGAGGCCCGAGGATTCTACGAGCGTATGGAGGACAGCAGCTCCGGCATCTTCTGGACCGCCATCGACATCATGGAGCGCGACCCCGACGACTGGGACGACCTGCTCCGCGGCGTGCGCTTCAGCCGTACCCGCGCGGCCACCAGCTTCGGCCTCACCATGACGGGGAACTGCGGCCGGACCGCGCTTCCCCTCGCGTTCCTCGATGGCGCCTTCGTCGGTGACCTTACCGTGCTGACCGAGTCCGTACGACCCGAAAACATCGAGGGTCTGGAGATCTACCGCGGCGTCGCGGGGCTACCGATAGAGTTCAACCTGCTCGGAGCCGAATGCGGTGTCGTGGTGGTGTGGACGCGCGGGACGTTCTGAGGGCCCACCTCACTCCCCCACCCGCACCACCGCCTTGCCGACGTTCGCCCCCGTGAACAGCCCGATGAACGCCTCCGGCGCGGACTCGATTCCTTCGTAGACCGTCTCGCGGTAGCTGACCTTCCCCGCAGCGAGCCACGCGCTCATGTCGCGAAGGAAGTCGTCGCGCATGTGGTCGTAGTGGCGCGTGAGGAAGCCGCGCATGTTCAGTCCGAGTCCGGACATCCTCGGCAGGTTGGTGATCCCGGCGGTCGGCGCGGTGTCGTTGTACATCGAGATGGAGCCGCAGAGGGCAATGCGGCCGAACGCGCGCATGCTGCTGATCGCGGCCTGGAGGTGATCCCCCCCCACGTTGTCGAAGTAGACGTCGAGGCCGGCGGGAGCGCCCTGCCGCAGGTGGTCTCGGATGCTGCCCGCTCGGTAGTCGAACGCGTAGTCGAAGCCCAGCTCCTCTAGGTAGCGCACCTTCTCCGCCCCTCCTGCGCTGCCGAGCACGCGGCACCCCTTCACCTTGGCGATCTGACCGGCGGCGCTTCCCACCGCGCCAGCGGCACCCGAGACGAACACGGTCTCGCCATCCTTCAAAGCGGCGGCGCCGAGCAGCCCCACGTAAGCCGTCATGCCCGGCATGCCGAGGATGCCCAGGTAGGCGGAGGGCGACGCCGACAGAAGCCCCAGGGCGCTCACCTGCTCAGCGGGACAGCGGAACGCCTCGCGCCAGCCGAGCCGGCTGAGCACGTGGTCGCCCGGCGCGAACCCCTCAGCGCGGGAAGCGACCACCCGCCCCACCGCTCCACCTGTCATGGCCTCGCCCAGCGCGTAGGGCGGATCGTACGACTTCCGCTCGCGCATGCGTCCCCGCATGTACGGGTCCACGCTGACGAACAGATTGCGGACCAGCACTTCTCCGGGACCGGGCTCGCCGACCTCGACCTCCGCGACGCGGAAGTCCTCGATGGTCGGCACTCCCGGTGGACGTCGGACGAGCTGTACTTCGCGGCTCCTCACGGACAGCCCTCAGGCTCCGAGTCGGTCGGCGAGCTCGAGGAAGTCGCGGGTGTTGTAGTCGAAGCGGTCATCGTTGGTCGTGTCCACGGTGCCCGCCGGGCCGAACTCGAGGGGCCGGTGCACGAGCGCGGTCTTCAGGCCGAGCGCCTTTGCCGCAGCCAGATCACCTCGGTGCGCGGCGACCATCATTACTCGCTCGGGAGGCAGGCTCAGAAGCTCGCACGCCTTCAGGTAGACCTCGGGGTCTGGCTTGTAGTGCCCCGCCAGTTCCGCGGACAAGATGCAGTCCCACGGAAGGCCGGCATGCTTCGCCATGTTCGTGAGCAGGGACACGTTGCCGTTGGAGAGCGGCGCGATCACGAAGCGCGCCTTCAGACGGTAGAGCCCGGGCACCGAGTCGGGCCACGGGATCAGGCGGTGCCAGACGCGGTTGAAGTTCTCGATCTCCTGCTCCGACAACGCGACGATGCTCAGGTCCTCGATGAGCCGGTCGAGCACCATGCGATGCAACTCGTCGAGCTTCGTCCACGGCAGCTCGCCCGAGCGCACGCGGTTCATGGCCGGGCCGTACCCCCCGCGCCACTCGTCGGCGAACGTGTCCCAGTCGACATCGATCGCGTGCGTGCGTCCGAGGAGCTGACCCTCGCGGATCACCGACGTGCGCCAGTCGACGACAGTGCCGAACGTGTCGAACACGAGCGCGTCGACGCCGGGCGCGGCCTGATCGCGCTCGGCGATCGGACTGCCCTTACCGAGCGCGGCCCCAGCGAGCGACATCCCTCCCACCGAGAGAAAGTCGCGGCGTGCCATCTCGCTCACCGGTACTCCTCGTAGGCCGCCCGGACCCAGCGCTCGTTGCCTGCGTTCATCTCGCCGTAGTCGCGCAGCGGATTGGCCGCCACCACCTGGTCGGGCGTGTCGCCTCGAGCGGCATGCGCGCGCAGGCGGTCGCGGATGACGACCAGCTTCGCGTGGTGTGCAAGCAGGTCAGCACGCGTCGAGAGGGCCCCGTGCCCCGGAATGATGCGCGTCTGGTCGTTCGCCAAGCCGGCCACGGTCCAAGCCGCGTCGATGATGCCATCCAAGGTCCCGCCATTCGGTTGATCGATGAACGGGACCGTGCCGCGGGTGAACGTGTCCCCAGTATGAATCACGTTGGTATCACGGAAGAACACCGCCGCATCGCCATCGGTGTGCGCGTTCGCGAGATGGATCACGTCGATCACGTTCTCGTTGTAGTGGAATCGCATCGATTGGTAGAACGTGATCTTGGGCAGGCCGTCGGGGCCGTACGCTTCCTGCACGCGATTGTTGAGCGACACGGTGTCCGTGCGGGTCATGCGCGTGCGCGCGTTTTCGTGGGCCACGATGAGCGCCCCTGCACGACCGAAATTGGTGTTGCCGTCCGTATGGTCATAGTGCCAGTGAGTGTTCACCACGAACTGGACCGGCTCACGCGAGAGTGCTGCGATCGCGGCCTGGATCTTCCCCGTGAGCGGAGCGAACTGATCGTCCACGATCAGCACGCCGTCCTCGCCGACCGACACGCCGATGTTTCCGCCGCTCCCCTGGAGCATGTAGATCGAGCCCGCGACCGGTGTGGTGCTGATCTGGATCTCGTCGAAGTTCTGGGCGGCCCCCACGGCGGGGAGCCCCAGGGCGAGGACGAGTGGGGCGATCAACGAGTTCGCGCGTCGCATAGGCAAGCTCTCCGGCATTCCAGGGCAGGAGGGCCTCTGTACTACCAGCAGGCCCCTCGGAGCGGGAATTCTGGCCCAGGGTCAGGCGACGCGCCAGCGGTCGCGGGGCGGGCGCAGGCCCTCCGGCCTCAGACCTCCGCGGTGGTCTCCGGAACCGGGCCCAGGCGGACCAACAGGTCGCCGGCCTCGACGGTATCGCCCTGGTGCACGAGCACCTCCTCGACGACCGCGTGCTTCGGCGACCGGGCGCTGGTCTCCATCTTCATCGCCTCGGTCACCAGGAGGTCGGCCCCCTTCGCGATCAGGTCCCCCGGCTTGACCATGATCTTGAGCACCTTCCCTGGCATGGAGGCCCCGACCTCCTGCCAGTTCTCCGCGTCGGCCTTCGTGCGCACCGCAGCCGACACGGCCACGTCTGCGTCACGCACCCGCACCTCACGCGCATGGCCATTCAGCTCGAAGACGACAGGGCGCGTACCGTCAGCGTGCACATCGCCGATCGAGATCAAGCGAATGATGAGCGTCTTGCCGTGCTCGATGTCCACCGCCACGCGTTCGCCGATGCTCGGCCCGTAGAAGAAGGTCGGCGTATCGAGCCCCGACGTGTCCCCGTACTCGGCCCGGTGCTGGGCGAAGTCGCGGTACACCTCTGGGAACAGCAGCCGGGACAGGACCTCGCGGTCCGTGGCCTCGCGCTCCACGGGCTCCCCCTTCATGAGGCCGCGCACTTCGCCTCGAACCGCCTCGAGGTCCACCGGAGCCAGATAGGCCCCCGGGCGATCCTCGAGCGGCTTCTCGCCCCCCAGCACCGCGGCCTGTAGCTCGGGCGGGAACCCATAGGGCGGACGGCCCAGACGCCCTTTCAGCAGCCCGACCACCGACTCCGGGAAGGACAACTCGGGCGCGCGCGCGAGCAGCGTGTCGCCGTCCAGGTCGTTCTGGACCATGAAGAGCGCCAGGTCACCCACCGCCTTCGAGGAGGGGGTCACCTTGATCAGTTCGCCGAGCGCCGCGTCGGCCTGGCGGTAGCGCTCCACGATCTCGCGCCATTGGCCGAGCAGGCCGAGCGCTTCCGCTTGGTGCTTGAGGTTGGTGATCTGGCCACCCGGCACCTGCGTCATGAACACGTGCGCATCAGGGGCCGCCGACCCGCGTTCCAGGAACCGGTAGTACGCCCGAATCGAGGACCAGTACTCGTTGAGGGGCTCCAGCGCCTCCAGGTCGAGGTCCGGCTCGCGTTCGCTTCCCTGTAGGGCCGCCGCGATCGAGCGGAGGCTCGGCTGCGAGGTGCCTGCGGCGAGCGCGTCGATACAGCCGTCCACCACGGCCGCACCGGCGAGCGCACCTTGGACGCACGTCGCCACACCGACGCCGGTGCTGTCATGCGTGTGCAGGTGCACGGGCAAGTCCGTCGCGTCGCGGAGCGCCTCGATGAGCACCTTGGCCGCACCCGGCTTCAGCAGCCCGGCCATGTCCTTGATGGCGAGGATGTGCGCGCCGGCGGCCTCGATCTCTTGGGCGAGCTCCACGTAGTAGCCGAGGTCGTACTTCTTGCGGCTCTTGTCGAGCACGTCGCCCGTGTAGCAGAGCGCGACCTCGGCGATCTTGCCCTCCGCGCACACGGCGTCGATCGCCACGCGCATGTTCGGCACCCAGTTCAGCGCGTCGAAAATGCGAAAGACGTCGACGCCCCCCTTGGCCGACTCGCGCACGAACGCCTGCACGACGTTGTCCGCGTACGCCGAGTACCCCACCAGGCTCTGACCCCTGAGCAACATCTGGAAGAGGATGTGCGGGATCTCCTCGCGCATCGCGGCGAGCCGCTCCCAGGGGTCCTCCTTGAGGAACCGATAGGCGGTGTCGAAGGTCGCGCCTCCCCACACTTCCATGGAGAAGAGCCCAGGGGCCAGCCGGCCCGTGTCGGCGGCAACCCGCAGGATGTCGAAGCTCCGCATCCGGGTCGCGAGCAGCGACTGATGCGCGTCTCGGAACGTCGTGTCCGTCAGCAGGACGCGCTTCTCTCGGCGCAGCCGCTCCACCACCGCCTCGGGCCCCTTCGCGTCCAGGGTGTGCTTGAACGTGTCCGTGGGTGGCTTCCAGGCCGGATCCGGAGCCGGGATGACCGCAGCGGCGAAGTCGGGCTTGGTGGCGTTCTTCGGCCCCTCGATCTGGCCGTTCACCACGATGTGCCCGATGTAGCGGAGCAGTCGTGTGCCTCGGTCTTTCCGGGGCCGGAACGCGAGCAGCTCGGGGTGCGACGCGATGAAGCCCGTGTCGACGCGGCCGGCCGCGAAATCCGGGTGCGTCACCACGTTCTCGAGGAAGCGCAGGTTGGTCTTCAGGCCGCGCAGCCTGAACTCCGTGAGCGCGCGGTGCATCTTCCGAATCGCATCATCGAAGCGCAGCGCGTGCGTGCACACCTTCACCAGCAGCGAGTCGTAGTGCGGGCTCACCACCGCGCCCGTGAACGCGGTCGCTCCGTCGAGGCGCACGCCGAATCCACCCGGGGAGCGGTAGTGCGTGATGCGCCCCGCGTCCGGGAGGAAGTCGTTCTCGGGATCCTCCGTGGTGACGCGGCACTGGATCGCGAAGCCGCGCGGCTCCGGGATCTTCTTGGGCAGCCCGAGCTCCTCGAGCGTCGCGCCCTCCGCGATACGGATCTGGGCCTGCACGAGGTCGATCCCCATCACCAGCTCGGTGACGGTGTGCTCGACCTGGATGCGCGGGTTCACCTCGATGAAGTAGAAGTCGCCACCCGGCTCGAGCAGGAACTCGACCGTGCCCGCGTTCTTGTAGCCGGCGCTCTGCATGAGATGCTGCGCGGCGGCACAGATCTCGTTCCGGATCTTCTTGTCGAGCCCGATCGCGGGCGCGATCTCGACCACCTTCTGGTGGCGCCGTTGGATCGAGCAGTCGCGCTCCCAGAGGTGCTCGACCCGTCCATGCCCGTCGGCGAGGATCTGCACCTCGATGTGGCGCGGGTCGCGCACCAGCTTCTCGACGTAGAGGTCGCCGCGCCCGAACGCGGTCGTGGCCTCGCGGCGCGCGACGGGCAGCACCTGCCGCATTTCCGCCTCGTCCCGTGCGACGCGCATGCCGCGCCCGCCCCCTCCCGCCGCGGCCTTTACGATGACCGGGAAGCCGATGCGCTTGGCGAAGGCCATGGCCTCGTCGTCGTCGACCGGCTGCGGAGTGCCGGGCACCACCCGCAGGCCCGCCTCCTCGGCGAGCTTACGCGCTCGGATCTTGTCGCCGAACAGGTCGAGCAGCTCGGGGGAGGGACCGATGAAGACGATCCCTTCTTCGGCGCAGCGTCGGGCGAAGTCGGCGTTCTCCGACAGGAAGCCGTACCCGGGGTGGATCGCGTCGACCTTCCGCTCCTTGGCGAGCGCGATGATCGATTCGATGTCGAGGTACGTGGCCACGGGCCCGAGCTTAGACGGGAGAACGTACGCCTCGTCGGCCTTGTAGCGATGGAGCGCGAGCGCGTCCTCCTCGCTGTACACCGCCACGGTTCGCTTCCCGAGCTCGGTGCACGCGCGGAAGACCCGAATGGCGATCTCGCCTCGATTCGCAGCCAGGACCCGCTCGAAGTTCTTCACGGCGGAATCCTAACCCCCGTGCCGGAGCCGTTCTAGGGAAGCTGCGCGCCAGAGTTGCGGCGCGCGATCAGGACTGCGATCAGCGTGCCGACCATCGACTTGGCCACCCCACCCACCAGGAAGGGGGCGACCCCGCCCTGGTAGGCAGCCGCGGCGCCGACCGAGGTCCCCAGCCAAGCCCAGCCGAGGGCTAGAATCACCACGTGCCCTCCGAGCATCGCCGCGAACGCCCACCCGACCCGGTTGGTGAGCCCCCGATCCGAACAGAGTCCCAGCGCGCCCGCGGCGACCACGAAGCCCACCAGGTAGCCACCGGTCGAGCCTGCCAGGTGGGCCCACCCCGACCCACCGTCCGAGAAGACCGGGGCCCCGAGCGCTCCCACCAGCACGTAGGCCGTCAGGGCGAGCGTACCTTCGCGCATGCCCAGCCAGGACCCTACGACCAAGACCGCAAGCGTCTGTAGACTCTGGGGCACGTCGGTCCCCGGAACGGGCACCGACACACGGGCCGATACCGCCACGACCACGACGGCGGCCGCGAGCCGGGCGACCCGGAACAGGTGCCCGGCACCGGCCGGGCCCACCGCGCTCAGTTGGGCCTGTTCGGGGCGTCGCCCCTATGCGTCTCGATGAGGATCACGCCGTTCGCCCCGAGCGGATATGTGAACGCGTCCGGGCCCTTGAGCACGCGCACGCGCGCGACGGTTTCTGCGGGAATCTTTTCTAGCGCGTGCATCCCTCCGCGAACCGACTGCGCATTGTCGAGCCGAATGCCGTCGAGGTAGATCGTCGGTGCAGACTCACCGCGGAACGTATTGATGCCCCGAATGAAGATGAAGCCGCCTGTCAGAATACCGCCACCGGTCTGCACGCGGATGCCAGGAATCTCGGCCAGGAGGTCGAGCGCGTTCTTGCCGGCGAGTTCATGTGTCGGCTCGACGCTGCTCGCCGTGATCGGACGCCGGCGCCCTGCCACCACGAGCAGCTCGTCCAGCACCGCGGCGAGGGGGTCGAGGCGTACCTGCATGAACTCGGATGCCGCCAGCTCGATCTGTTCGACGACACCGACGTACCCCTGTGCCTCGAACCGCACCTCGAACATACCCGTGGGGACACCAGCGAAGAGGAACTGGCCGTTCCCCTCCGTCTCGATTTCCAGATCCAGCGCCGCTATAGAAACCCTCGCGTTTCCCAGTGGGCGCGCGGACATGTTGTCGACCACGAGGCCCGAGAAGAAGGCTTGGTCCTGGGCTGCGAGGCTCCCCGAGGTCGTCCAGGCCGCGACAAGCACTGTATACGCAGCTCGTCTTGCTGTGGCGACGATGAATGAACGGCTCATGACTCGGCCCTCCCTGGCCTGCCGGCATGGGCAAGCTGCCCAACTCATACCCCGGGGCTCCCCGGGGGAGCCCCGCCCCATCGAGGGGGCAAACCTCACCGGGTCCCCCCGGTCAGCCCGGGACAGGTGGCCCTCAGGAGGCGTACATCCCCGTCGGTGAGGACCCCCGAAGGGGCGCCGCCCCCCCCGCCCACGTGCTGCTGGCCGGACATCACGGCGCCGGAGCCCGAGAGATGCCCCAGGCCGAGCGCATGTCCGAACTCGTGCGCCGCGATCAACCGCAACTCCTCGTCGCTTCCGAACCGATAGATCCGGATCTCACGACCCACGGAGACGACGCGCGTACCCTCCCGACGTATCGCCTCCCGATACTCCCCGGACTCGACCGCCGCGGGAGGAAAATCGCGCACCAACTCGGCAGCCAAGCGTTCCCGCTCCCGTGCCGCTCCTTCGATCTGACGCTCCGCGTCGCCGAGGCCGGCCCGCTCCGACTCGAGAGGCCGGCTCGACTCTTCCAATTCGCGGCGCTCCCGGTCCAGTGCTTCGCCCACCGTACGGAGCTCCACACCCACGGCCTCCGGAGCACCGCCGCGCCCGTTCCACTCACGCACCACGACGTTGTGTTCGGCCAGCCGGCGCTCGAAGTCCCGGACGCGCTCGGCGTGCCGGGCACTGCTTTCGTTGAAGGAGCGCACCCGTTCGGCGTGTCCGTCGCGCAGGCGTTCGAGATCGCGGGTGAACGCATCGAGAACGGCCTGCCGCCCCAGCCGCTCCTGTGTGCGTTCCTGGCGTTCATCGTAGATCAGTCGCACAGGGAACCCCTGATCGGGGTCGTGCAGGAAAAGGGGCTGTCCCGATGCGCCCTCCCACAGCCCCCCAGCCTCACGGATGATGGCGGTGGCTCGGTTGGCGTCGAGCCCGAACTCGCGATCGATGCGGGCGACGCGCCAGGTCAGCGGCACCGCGCAAGGCACCTCCGAGCCGCCCCCATTTGCCGGCGAGCTGGCGGATTGGGCATCTGCTTCTGTCCAGGCTGCGGAAGCGCAGACGCCCAGAACCAGACAGGCCGCAATCGGCTGGGCAACGCAACGCCACACGGCTCGGGTCCTCATGGTCACATCCCTTCCGCCGCACCCATCGCAGCGAATCCTGGATTCCTATCGTAGGGCCGTCGCCACCGGGCCGACAGGGCGGTCAAGCGGGCGTTTCGTGGGGCCTTGGCCCCGTGGTCCTTCCCACGTCCGGCGGGTGGTTGTGCGTGCGCGGACAGGGGCTGTATCCTACCTGAAGCGGGGTCCGCGCCCGCCCTGTCATCTCCATCGGGCGCACGAGGTCGGCAATGCGACGTACCCGTTTCGACGGTTGCGGTCGATGACCAACTCGGCCGTGATCGGCCTGAGCGCAAGCGAGCAGCTGCGGGGACGCTGGGAGGCGTACGTCTCCCGCGCCACCGCGGCTGCGGTCGTAGCGCACGCGACGGTGTTCGCCCTCTCCCCGGCTTGGCAGGTGTCTCAGGAGTTGATGGATCCCATGGCTGCCGGAAGTGATGCCGTGCTCCTCGTGTCCTATGGGGATGGCTCGTCGACCGAGCAGTTGCTTTCCCCCGTTCCCACGATCCTGGGAGATGCCGACCCCGCCGGCGTCTCGGCGACCGGGCAGGAGGTGCCACTCGTCACGGACGCCGAGGTGGCCGCACTCTGGGATGCACTCGGCGACCAGACGCGGCGGGGTCGCATCCGCCTCCCCGCCCTCGCAGAGCCCGCCGTCGACCCGCGGCCGGCGGACGACGCCAGCCCCGACGAGGATGGCGCGCCGACCGAGGAGGACGACACGCCGAGCTTCGAGAGCGATGCGGTGTTGAGCGATCTCGCCGAGCTGCCGGAGCCCGACAGCCTCCAGTTGGATCGACTCTCGGCGCTGCGGCCCGAGTTGGCCTTCATGAGTGCTTCGGCGTGGGTGCTCATCCGCAACCAAGCCGAGGTGGAGGCCTACCTCCGTCGCAGCTATCGCGAGGGCCTCCTCGACGAGAGCGCGACCGGGTCCGTGAGCGTGACGCTCTGGATCGATAGGCGTGGCTCGGTGGAATGGGCGGAGATCAGCAAGTCGAGCGGACGGCCCGACCTGGACGAGTTCACGCTGGCGCTGTTCAATGAGGTGGCGGACTTCAGGGCGGCGAGAGAGCGGGGGCTGTACATCTCCAGGTCCGTGACCTTCTCGGTCAACTACCCCTGGTAGGGCGTTGGTGAGGGGTCCGGCGGCGCTGGGCCGCCTGCTCGCGGTCCTCCTGCTCTGCGGCTGTGTGTCCCGGCCTTCCGGCCCTGTCGGGCCCGTGGTCTCCCCCACCGGGATCGTGTTCGAGGGGGGGATACCGCCTCGCGAGACTCGGGCCTCCCAGACGGCCACGCTCTATTTGCGGTCAGCCCTTCCCGACCGGGCGCTCGAGCGGGCCCTCGAGGGGATCGCGGCCGACTCCACGAACCCCATCCACTTCTTCCTCGCGGGAGTCGCTCACGCGCGGCTGGGCCAATACGCGAGCGCGGACTCGATGTTCACCGCGGCTCAGAGCATCTATCCGGCCTATCAGCTGGACATCGAGCCGGAGCGCGAGGCGGCGTGGGGGCAGGCGTTCAACGATGGCCTCCAGGCCTACGAGGAAGGGGATGTCACACGGACGATCGATATCTGGGCGGGGGCTACCCTCATGTTCGATCTCCGCCCCGAGGCGCACAGGAACCTCGCCAGCCTGCTGATCACTGAGGGACGTTATCCCGAGGCCATCGAAGCCTTCGAGGGAGCGCTGGTCGGGCTCGGCAAGGTCCCAGTGGCGCGCCTGCTCACTCTCGAGGAGACCCGCGACCGAGAGGCTTCTAGGAGTGAGCTCGAGGAGGACCTGGCGCCCATCTATCTCATCACGGGGATGTTCGCAGAGGCGGAGCCCCTGCTCCGGCGCCAGCTGGAGCGGGAGCCGGACAATGTCGAGCTCCGCGCCGAACTCGCTGCGGCGTTGACCGGCCAAGGGCGGGAGGAGGAGGCGCGGGTGGTATACGAGACACTTCTCGAGGAGCCGACCCTCGAGTCGACGGAGCTGTTCAACCTAGGCACGGGTCTCTTCCGGTCGGGTGAGTACGCGCAGGCCGCCGAGGCCTTTGCGCGCCTGACGACGATCCACCCCGAGTCGCGGGACGCATGGTTCAACTATGTGAACTCCCTGTTCGCGGCCGAGTCGTGGACCGAGCTCCAGAGTGCGGGGCCGCGCCTGATCGCGGTGGACCCACTTGGCGAGAACGCCCGGCTCATCACCGCGCGCGCCCAGCTCGAGAGCGGTGACCGCCAGGGTGCGCTCGAGAGCCTGCGGGGGGCCGAACAGCTCCCCGTGTTCCTGGAGTCCCTGCGCATGCAACGGAGCGGCGCGGCGACCACGATCATCGGGGACCTGACGGGTAACATGGCCGACGCGGGTACAGCGGTGACGGTGCGGTTCGTCTTCTACGACGACGCGGCCCAGGAGATTGGCACGACCACGGTTACGCTCGCGGCCCCTCCGACGGGCGAGAGCGTGGACTTCGAGGTGCGGTTCGAGGGCGTGGCGTCGGCGTATCGCTACGAGCCGACGTAAGCTACTTGGCTCCTCGGGGGCGGTGAGGGTACCTCCCTCTTTGGGGACCGCTCCGCTGGCGAACGCTTCAGCCCCTCATCCCGCGCGCCGCGTCGCTTAGCGGCGCCGGGTCGTCCGAGCCCCGGCGCCGATGTCCCCTCCGAGGGAGGTACCCTCACCGCCCCCGCTTCGCGGGCCTGTCACGGACCGCTCGGGCTGGCGACCGCTTCTGCACCTCTGACCTAGGCGCCGCGTCGCTAAGCGGCGCCGGGTCATCCGGGGCCCGGCGCCGATGTCCCCTCCGAGGGAGGTACCCTCACCGCCCCGCTTCGCGGACCTGTCACCACTCCGACCAACGCTTGAGCCCCAGACCCCGAAAGCAAGAGGCCCGGGGCTTTCGCCCCGGGCCTCGCTACAGCAACGGCTGAACTGCTTGGTTACACGGTGGTCTAGAAGAGCGGGACCGTCGCGCCGGGCAGCAGGCCGGGAGCCGCAGTGGTGCAACCCGTGCCACGCGCCGACTCACGTCCACGCGCAATCATGTACGGGTTGTTGGTGTACTCGTCAGCCGGCAGGAGCAACCGCACGCCGCCAGCATTCTGGTACGTCAGACCGCTGCCCTGGAGCCGCGGGAACCAGGTCAGATCCGTGTTCTGGATCTTCGTGGCCATGTACCGGCCTTCACTGAAGAACTCACGACGGCGCTCCTCGATGATCGCGGCCCGCATCTCGGCCTGATCGTTCGTCCCGTCCGTGAGTGCCGCCAGATATGCGCCCGAAATCGCCGGCAGCGCAGCGGCCGCTTGGTTGCTCGAGCTGGCGCCCGTGATGCTCGGCGCAGAGCGGATCGCATTGATCTGCGCGATCGCGTTCGTCCGGTCGTTCAGCTGGTTATAACGCTCCGCACGGATGAGCCGCAGCTCCTCCCACGTCATGTACGGAATGTCGTTGCCGTCCGAGCCAGCCGCGGTGGTGCCATAGCGGAAGGGCACCTCGTAGAAACCGGTCTGGATCTGCTTGCGGCCATGCTGAACGCGGTGGTCCTGCACCGCGCCCACCACGCACCCGGGCGCCGGCGACGCCACCGTGCACGGCACCTGCGCGAATGTCGAGTTGCGTGCCTCTTCAGCGAACCGCACCGGAATGCTCGGCGCTCCCCCGGTGGGATGCGGCTCGAGCGCACGCCCGTCCGGCGTCAGGCCGAGGCCGATATACCCGGTGAAGGGAAGGATCGTGGGCCACTGCGTGCCGGTCGCAGGGTTCGGATTGCGCGCCGGTCCGTTCCAGTTCCGGTTCAGGCCCATCATGCCGGAGTAGCCCTGGAAGGTGTTCGTGAACCAGACCTTGTTCCGGCGGGTCGGTCCGACGTCACGTGTCACCCACGCCGTGAAGCGCGAGCGTGTGCCGAGAACCGTCGCCGCGTCGGCATCCGCACCCGCCAGGTCGCCACGCGCCCAGCGAATCCGCGCGCGGACCGCCAGCGCCATCTCGGTGGGGGTTCCACCGGTCGTAGCAGTGGCGCTCGAAGTGACGCCGAACGGCATCACCGTGAACCCGGTACCGGCGTTCGTGATGTGGCCCAGAGCACGACTCGTGATCCAGCCCTCCGCGACCGCCAACACCTCGTCCGGCGTGAGCAAGTCGCTGCCGTCGATCGACATGTCGCACATGATCTCGCCCAAGTGCCCGAGCGACATGGCTACGTAGATCGAGGCGAGCGCGGAAAGCCGCTCGCCGTTGATCACGCCTGCGATCCCCCACTCGTCCTGGATGCGGTCGTACACACCCCGGCCGACGGGGAAGTCACCGGTGACCGTGCCCTGCGACGTCGCCACCATGCGTGACGGCGTGGTGCTGAGCATAGCGCGCGCGCCCATGATCTGGTCGAACCATGCGATAGCAGTATCGCTGGTGTCGCAGTTCCCTGAGGCCGCTGTTGCGGAGTAGACGTTGTTCCCGCTTCCCACGCCCGACACCGACGTCATCGTGTCGTCGTGACCCAGCGTCGTGAGGCCGAAGTGCGTGTACCCGCACTCGAACAGCGCGATCGCGGAGTTGACCTGAAGTTCGGCGGTGTTCGCCGATTGAATTGCATCGTCTGTGAGCAGGTGGGGGAGCTCGACCTCCAGCAGGCTATCGCAGGCGGTCAGCCCTGCCACCCCCAGGCCGGTGACGAGGACGCGTGTGGCCCTCGTCGTCCAGCGCTCGTGAAGTCTCTGTCGCATTCCTCGCATCCTATCCGAAGTCGAAAGGGTTGTCGAAGTCCGTAGAGCGCCTGGGTGGCGGGGTTTCACCCCCACCACCCAGGTGCCTCCGTCCTCGAACTAGAAAGTGGCCCGCAGCGTGATGTTGATGCTGGAGAGCGGCGGCGTCTCGTAGAAGTTGCCGTCGCCCGTCAGGCCGGCCGTGCCGAACTCCGGATCGGAGATCGCGTTGCCGTGAATGCGCTTCTGAGCCTGCCAGATGGTCAGGATGTTGCGTGCCGACATGGCCAGCGAGGCGCGCGAAGCGCCCACACGGCCAGCCCACGACTCGGGCAGGTTGTAGCGCATACCGACCTCACGGAGCTTCCAGAAATCTCCGTCGAAGAGGCCCTTGTAGTACGAGTTAGCGCTGGTCCCGTTCAGGATGTAACTGGCGGTCCAGGCCGCGTCTTCCTGAAGCTTGGACGCCTTGGTGCTGAAGTAGTTGTGCGTCCAGGTGTGTGCACTCTCCTCGCGGGTACGGCCGTACTCGCCCTGCGCCATTGCGAAGACTTGCAGCGCATTGTTGAACAGCGTGATGCGCGGCGCGATGGAGTACGTGTGCGTCGCGTAGGAGCGCCCGGCGAAGGCGTTCCGGGTCCAGGACGTCAGGGTGTTGCACAGGACCGGCGTATCGCCGAACTCCTTCCCGTAGCGCAGGCTGTCCGCAGACGCCTGTCCGTTCGAATCACGCGGCGCGAGGGACTCCGCCGGGAAGCAGAACGGGTTGAGGCGGTCGCCGTGATCGCTCACCCTGGTGTTGGCCGTCGTGGGATCGTAACCAGCCTCCCACTGCCACACGCCGTGCGAAACGTTGTAGTCGATGATCTGGTTCGGGTAGGGAAGCCCGATCGCCTGCGTGGTGTTGCCAGCGAAGCACTTCTGGACTCCACCCACCTCGTTGCAAAGCGACTTGATCTCGTTGTCCGTATGATCCGCTGACCAGTCGACGTCGAACGACACGAGGTCGCTCTCGTAGAGGCGCGTGCTGAGCTGCGCCTCCCAGCCCCAGTTGTCCAGGCGGCCGATGTTGGTCTGCACGCTGCCTGGGAACCCGAAGCTCGCCGGGAGCGGGACGCCCTGGAGCACCTGCTCGTTCTTCTTGGCGTAGCGCGTGAACTCACCCGAGACGCGGTCCTCGAACATCGAGAACTCGAAGCCCAACTCGAGCTCCGTGCTCACCTCGGGCTCCACGATCGGGTTGCCCGGAGCCGACGGGCGGATGCCCGCGCCGCCGAGCGGACCGGGGGACGCTGCGTACACGTTGAAGCCGGCGATGGAGGTCGGCTGACGACCCGACTTGCCCCACGCGCCGCGCAGACGCAGCGACGGCATGAAGTCGAAATTCCAGAAGCTCTCGTCCGACACCACCCACGAGGCCGAAACCTTGGGGTAGCTCTGCGACGGCGCATCTGCGCCGAACGTGGAGTTGTCGTCGAAGCGCACCGCACCGGTGAGGAAGATGCGGTCGCCGTAGTTGATCTCTTCCTGGAAGTAGAAACCCATGCCCTTGTTCGTGGTGTTGCTATAGCCCGTCTGGATCTTCGACTGCTGGATCTGGTTGATCGTACGGGACAGCGGGGTCGCGTACCCCGTACCGGAGTTGTCGAAGTAGTCGACCTCGCGGAGGTTGTACTGTGCACCCGCCGACGTAGCGAAGGCCCAGGTGTCGTTCACGCGCAGGTTGGTCGTGAGCGCGTAGTCGAAGCTCAGGTTCGTGGTGATGGGGCGCTCGTACGCGGCCGTACCCTCGAGGTTCTCGGGATACGCCTCGCGCCACTTGTACCCGACCGGGAAGTACGAAATGAGGTGCGCCGGAACGACGCCGTCCTCGATCGGGAAGACGTTCTGGTTGATGTCCCACTGCTTGTCGATGCCGACGACCGCGCGGTGCGTCATCGAAGCCGTCATGCCACCGAGGCTGACGTCCCCCGTCTGGAAGCGCATCGTCGTGGAGCCTGTGAACCGGTTGTACTCACGCGTGGCCTCGTTGTCCTCGATGTCCGAGGGGAGCTTCTCCTGGAAACCACCGAGGCGCGGGTCACCGATCGTACGGACGGTGCCGTTCGTCTGCGTGACCTGCGTACCGAACGGAATGTTGTCATTCAGATAGGTACCGTTCGACCACACCATGTCCTGCCACTCGCCACCGTCGCCCTGCACCGGCGCGCCGAAGCGCGTGTACCCGTCCACGTACGACGTCGACACGTCGAGCGAGAAGAGCTCGCTGAAGACGACGCCGACATTCGCGCGCAGGCGGAACGTCTCATCCTGGTTCCAGTAGATGTAGCCGTCCTCGCGATCGTAGTTGGTCGAGAGGAAGTAGGAGATCGCCTGCGTACCGCCACTGACGTCGAGGTTGTAGCTCTGCGCCGGGCCATTCTGGTACAGGTTCTCGGACGGCCACGGGAAGTAGCCCTCCGCGATGTACTCGTTCGCCTCGTCGTACATGTTGTACGGAACGAGCTCGCTCGCTTCGTTGCAGAGCCGGCTGTCCGAACCGGTCGGCACACCCGCTACACCGGCGTAGATCTCGTTGGCGCCAGCAGAAACCGGGCTGTTGTCATAGGGGCAGTACCACATCTCGCCCAAACGGCTCGCCGGATCCGCCATGTAGTTCACGCCCTGGCGGATCGACACGTTGAAGACCGGTGTGCCTTCGCGGCCACGCTTCGTGATGATCTGGATCACGCCCGCCGAAGCCTCGGTGCCGTACAGGCTCGCGGCCGCGGGTCCCTTGATGATCTCGATGCTCTCGATGTCTTCCGGATTGATGTCGTCGAGAACGCTGACGCCGTCACCACCGCCCACCGTCGGGCCCGCGTTGACGTCGTTGTTCACGCGCACGCCGTCGATGTAGACGAGCGGGTTCGTGTTCGCGTCGGTGAAGGACCCGATGCCGCGGACGCGGACCGGGGAGCCCTGCCCGACGTTGCCCGTGAGGCGCGTGAACTGCACGCCGGGCGTACGGCCCGAGAGCAGGTCCTGCACGCCCGAGATCGACACGTCCTGAACGACATCGGACACGTCGACGGACGAGACGGCATTACCGATCGCGCGCCGCTGCGTACCGCCGGGCGTACCGGTGATGATGATCTCGTCCAGCTGCAGCGCCTCTTCCGAGATACGGAAGTCGAGCACCGCGGTCTGACCGCCGGCCACCGTCACGTTCTGGGTCACCTGGCGATACCCGATGCGCTGGACGGTCACCGTCCGCGGACCCACAGGTACGTTCAGGAGGATATAGGACCCGTTTTGCTGAGACAGCACACCGATGTCCAGATCCGCGATGAACACCTGCGCGGCTGGGATCGGGAGGTTACTTCCGGCGTCGATCACTCTTCCGGCGATCGTGCCGGTTTGCGCAGCCAGACCGGGGGCCACCAACAGCAACATTGCTGTTAGCACCCCCAGACTCTGCGACAAACGCTGACGAATGAGCTTGTCCATTTGCTTCCTCCTAGTAGGCCGCTTGGACAGTTGCCAAATGGCGCGGCACCGGCGGGCGCCGGCACCACTGCAACCGGCAGACTACGCGTCGCCAATCTGAACCGCAAGGGTACGGCTACGGCCGGGTAACCGTCCGCGACCGCGCGAGCCACCAGACCCCCTCGATCGCCGCCCCCCACGGGGGATACATGGTGGGGATACCGGGATGTACCTCCCCCTCCCAAGAGGTAGGTCCGGCCTCGCCTGGCATCCTTCCTGCACACTCTGCCCAGCGTTCGATAGACCAACCCTCTGGGGGAGTCCTAGCATGGACATGATGAGAACGAATCGGAGGAGGCTGGCCGTCCTGTCTGCGCTGAGCCTGGCGGTCACCGCAGGTGCCTGCTCCAGGGTCAAGCCGGAGGAGCTCGACGCGAGCCTCGCGGCACTCAGGGCCGACATGCAGCGCGAGATGCAGGCTGGAGACGAAGCCACGTCACAGCGGTTGGCCGGCCGCATCAGCACGGTGGAGCAGCGACAGGCCGCCCTCGAGGGGGACCTGAACCAGCTCGAGCAAGATTTCGAAGTCGCCATCACGCGCCTCGAGGATCAGCTCCGCTTCGACGTCCCCGTCTACTTCGCGTTCAACGACGCGACGGTGGAGCAGGACGACCAGGCGGTGCTCGACCGCTTCCAGGCGGTGGCTCGCGAGTACTACCCGGGCGCCTTGGTCACGGTCGAAGGGTTCACGGATCCGGCTGGCTCCGCGGAGTTCAACACCGCCCTCGGCCTGCGGCGCGCTGGTGCGGTACGCGAGTACCTCGTGGGCGCCGGCATCGCGCAAGAGCAGATCCGCGCGGTTTCGTACGGTGAAGACACGTCCCGTCTCGTAGTCCCCGCGGATCAGGGACCTGGGATGGCAGGCTGGCAGAACCGCCGAGTGGTGCTCGTCATCGACCACAACGGCGAGGCCCCGGCCATGCCGACCATCACCGACGACTCGACCCAATAGCCCGAGACGTCGCCATCGCAGGTCCATCGGACCCGGGTCGGCCTCGCGCCGGCCCGGGTCCTTTCATTTCGACCTCCCTTGGCGTGCCACACGCGGGGGGCCATCCTTTCGGCCATGACACTGTTGGCCGTGGCACTCGGAGGTGCAGCCGGAGCGCTCGCGCGTTATCTGCTCGGGGGCTGGGTGCAGGGTGCCGCCGGAGCCTATCTGCCCTGGGGCACCCTCGCGGTGAACCTGTCCGGTTCGCTGGCCATCGGCTTCGTGGCCATCTGGCTGCAATCGGTGGTCTCGGCACCCGCCGCTCGCGAGCTGCTCGTCGTCGGATTCCTCGGCTCCTTCACCACCTTCAGCGCGATCAGCTTCGAGGCGCTGGAAATGGTGCGCCTCGGCGCGTGGTGGCGAGCCGGGGCCTACACCATGGGATCGATGGGTGCGGGTGTACTGGCCGCGGCGATCGGCGCCGCTCTGGCCGCCTCGATCTTCCAGCGCGCCGCTTGAGTCGACCGGCTAACCGCAGTCGGTCGTGAAGGGCTCGGGTCCGGTGTCCTGCGCAGTCGGGTCCTCGACGAGTCCGACGAACAACACCGTGCCGGACAGTCGCTCTCGTATGGCGAAGGCGAAGGGGCGGTCGACCACGAAGCTGCCCCCGGCGGACGTGACGCTCACACCCACGGCCGTCACGGCGGCGGCCCGCGTGCCGCGCTCGTCGACTTCGATGTACGTCTTCTGCCGCACGAATCCGATGCACAGTTGGTCGCCGATCGGCGACATGTTCGTGAAGTCGGCTCCAGGGTGGAACGCAGGGTCCATGCCCATCGCCTGAAGAGGCTCGTTCAGGTACGAGTCGAACGTGAGCGTGAACTTCGGCAGGGCCAAGTACTCCACGTTGCTCGGCCCCAGCCCGCCCACCAGAGACGTCCAGCCGTTCGCGTCGAGCGTGGCGAGCCAGTCTCGCGCGCTGGTGCCCTGGTGCGGGAGGACGATCACCATGGAGAACGCGTCTCCGCCGTACGGCAACTCGACGGCCGAGTAGGTCGCACCGTACCCGCCACGCACTTCGGGATCTTCCATCGTCATCATATCGACGTCGACGGTCGAACCGTTGCCGCGCATGAAGAATTGGCGTCGCGTGTCGGCGGGATCGAACTGGGCCGTCCACGCTCCGTCGAAGTAGATCGCGTTGACGAGCAGCATGACCAACGCCGGGTCGAGCGAATCGAGGATGCTGTCGATGAGCCCTCCGGTATGGTCCTCCACCCAGGCGTTGATCGCGTCCAGGGTGGCAGGATCGGCAAAGTCCCTCGACTCGGCGCGTGCGTCGAACGCCGCGGCCACGGCGTCGAAGAACGCCTGGTGGAAAGGCACGCCCTGGTTGGCCCAGATCGCATTGGCGATCTCGAACTGGACCGTGGGGTCGAGATCGGTGAGGAGGTCGATGAGATCGCGGTAGGAGGCGTTGACCTCTTGCTGGGTCAGGCCGCCGAAGCCCAGCGCATCGCGCATGGCCGTGAAGGTCGTGCCATCCGCGCCGTTGAGGGCCATGCCGAGCGCCATCGAGGCACTGAGGGGGGACAGGACCACGTTGGCGCGCGGGTCGTTGGCCACCACGCGCGAAGCGAGGTCGAAGCCGAACAGGTTCGAGGCGGCGATCACCGCTTGCTCGTTCGCGGTGAGCGGGCGGGGCAGCTCCGTGATCGGGTCCACACCGGGGCCTGGGCCGGATGGATCGCTGCACCCTAGGCACAGAGCGGCGGTCAGCAGGGCAACGCGAAGTGACGAAAGCATGGGCGAGAACCGAGGCGAGAGAACGAGTGCCTCTGGAACGGTTTGCGCGGCACGCTTGTGACAACCTGCTCGGGGCCGTTCCGGCCCCGAGCCTGGTCCGCATGGTCGCTGCAGGATTTGAACCTGCGACCCCCACGATGTGAGCGTGGTGCTCTACCGCTGAGCTAAGCGACCTCGGGCGAGGCGCTACCGCCCATACCCCCACGGGGACTCGAACCCCGGTCTACGCCGTGAGAGGGCGTTATCCTAGGCCACTAGACGATGAGGGCGTCCGTACGCAATGCTCCCCTCCCGGTGGCAGGAGGGGAGCAATCTTAAGGAGGTGTCGTCTCAAGCGTCAACCCCTCAACGACTTGCCCGCCCGAGGTGTCACAGACGGGTAGGAATCCTCCGCCGGGGTAGCCGTGATGCCCGCAACGCGCACGCTCGAGAAGCTGACTGCCGAGTCCATCAAGGGCTGGCTGACGACCCACCGCGGGTGGAAGCGTCAGGCGAACAAGCTGACCAAGGACTTCGTCTTCTCGTCGTTCCGGGACTCGATTGTGTTCGTCAACCGCATCGCGTCGGTCGCTGACCACTTCAACCACCACCCGGACATCGACGTTCGCTTTTCCAAGGTCACGGTGTCGCTGACGACGCACGACCTCGGGGGGATCACCGGCAAGGACCTCGACGTAGCGGAACAGATCGACTTCGCGACCTCGCGGGCCGAGTAGCTAGTCGGGCGCGATCTCGAGCACGTCGCCGAGTCCCCTCAGGACGTAGTCGGGCGCTTCCACCTCCAACGCGGCCCTGTCGAAGGCGCCCCACGGCGCAGCGGCGGTTCGCGTGCCCGCCGCGCGGCCCGCACGCAGGTCGAACGGCGAGTCGCCCACGAAGAGCACCTCGCGCGCCATTGTCGCGAGGCCGAGGGCTTCCAGAGCGACGTGCACCGCTTCCGGATCGGGCTTTCCCCTTCGGACGTCCTCCGCCGACACCACGAAATCGATCGCGTCGGCGAGGCCACAGACCTCGAGCGTGCGGCGCGCGACCTGTCCGCGCTTGCTCGTGACGACGGCCAACTTCGATCCTCGCGACCGCAGGGTATCCAGCAGCTCGACCGCGCCGGGGAACGGCTTCACCATCTCGTCGTGGATTCGGCGCTGGAACTCCGTGTAGGTCGCGAGCATGGCCGCGGCCTCGTCTTCGTCGCGCGCGAAGTCACCGAGCTGATCGCGGAGGGGCGTCCCGAGCGTCGCGAGCCAGCGCGCGTCGGGGGGCGCTTCCCCCAAATGGGCGCGCATGGTGTGCCGGTAGCTCATGAGGATGAGCTCGACGGTATCCGCCAGCGTGCCATCCAGATCGAAGAAAACGCCACTCCAGCCGCGCGTTGCCGTCAACGAGGCTCCGCCGGCGGTCCGGTGCGCTCGAGGAAGTCGATCACGAGATAGAAAACGTCGTCACTGCGCAGCAGCCCCTGATGGGTCGGGCAGCAGACGGTGTGGTCCTCCACTCCCGGGAGCGTGGCGCTCTCGCCGGGAAGTACGTGCGTGTCGATGGGCGTGCGGATCGTCATGGCCTCGATGCCCTCCGGCAGGGGCGCTCCGGAGTTCAGAGATGCCAGGAACTCGCTATCCGGCATCATCTCGTCACGCCCCTCGCCCCAGGCCACGAGCGCAGTATAGGTGCCATGGTGCGGAGACGCGATGAACACGGTGCGGCGCACCGGTGCTTCGGGACGCGTCTTCAAGTACCAACGGGTGGCGAGCCCTCCCATCGAGTGGGCGACGATGTCGACCTGATCCGCCCCGGATTCGCGGAGCACCTGGCTGACCAGCGAGTCGATCTCCTGAGCATGCTCGCGGTTGCTTCCGGTGGGCTCCTGGAAGGTCAGCGTCTCCACGTGCGCCGCACCCGCCCCGAGCAATCGGATCTTGAGCGCCGCGAGATCCCGCGCGGTATCGAACCAACCGGGCACGAGGACGACGGGCACGTCCAGCCGAGCCGGCGGTGGCCCCTCGCTCGGCCGTGGGCCAGCGGCCATCGAGGAGAGCCAACCCGCCGCGAGAACCACAACGACGAGCAAGCGCCTACGCACGTCTACTTCGTCCCTTCGCTCGTCACCTGCTGCGCTGCGATCGCCCTCACCAATACCTCCACGGCGTGGTCCGCCTGCTCGTCGGTCAACGCGACCGACGGCGTCAACTCTACGACCTGCCCCGCCTCCCCCGCCGGCAAGACGATCACACCTTCGCGCAGCGCGGCAGCGGCGACTCGCGCGGCAGGGGCGGGCCGGTCCGAGATCAACTCGATCCCGATCAGGAGCCCCAAGCCGCGTACCTCCTTTACACCCCCCTCCGGGGAAAGTCGCTCCCCGAGACGGGTCCGGAGCCGCTCACCCAGGGCCTCCACCCGCGCCAACACGGACTCCGGGCCGTAGCGATCGAGCGCGGCGAGTGCAGAGGCACAGGCGAGCGGATGACCGAGAAAGGTGCTGGTGTGGATCGCTTCGCCATCGCTCGCGGGCCACGCGTCCATCACGGTGCTCCTGCCGATGCACGCCGACAGTGGCAGTCCGCCGCCCAGGGCCTTGCCCACGCACACGAGATCCGGCAAGAGGCCTACGCGCGTCGTTGCCAGCATCGCGCCGCAGCGTCCCATTCCCGTGAGGATCTCGTCGGCGATGATGACCACGCCGGCCTCGCGCGCCAACGCGGATACGTCGGCCATGAAGCCCCCGGGCGCGACGCGCGCCCCGGCCCGCCCCTGGACGGGCTCGATGATCATGGCTCCGATAGGGTCCCCGTTCGGCGCGCCGTCCCTGAGCGCGCGACGCACGAAATCGAGTGTGGCCGCCGCGCTCACACCGGAGCGCGGCCCTGCCAGCGGATAGGGCGCGAACGCCACGCCCCGGTAGAGCTTCTTGGCGAAGGGGCGACGAAAGGTCTGGCGAGCCGTCGTCGCGAGCGACCCCATCGTGAGGCCATGGTAGCCGCCCTCGAACGCGAGCACACCCGCGTGGCCGCTGCGGAGCTGTGCGGTCTTGAGCGCGATCTCGACGGCCTCGGAGCCCGTCGAGGCGAGCACCGCGCGGGCCTCCGGCCAGGGAGCGAGGTCGCGTAGGCGCTCGAGCAACTCGACGCGGAGGGTCGGTGGGTGGACGTCGCCCATGCCGTGAATCAGGCGACGCGCCTGCTCGCTCACCGCGGCCACGACAGAGGGGTGGGAGTGCCCGAGCAGCGCGACGCCGAAGCCGGCGCACAGGTCGACGTAGACGTTACCGTCGGCGTCGCGGACGTTGGCCCCCGCGGCTTCCTCCCAGAAGATCGGCCAGTCGTCGCTCAGCCACGTGACGTTGCGCGACTCGACGGCTCGCAGTCTGTCCGCCAAGTCCTTCGACGCCGGACCCGGGATGGGCACCCGCATGTCCGGCAGACGGGAGCCGAAGGCCCGCGAGACCGTCACAGCTGGGGCGCCGCCGGCATTCCCATGATGTGGTAGCCCTTGTCGACGTGCAGCGTCTCGCCGGTGATGCCCGAGCCGAGCGAGGAGCAAAGAAAGGCAGTGGCCCACCCGACTTCGTCGGCGGTGTTGGCCTCGGGGAGCGCGGCGTTCGCGCGGTAGTAGTCGACCATCTTGTCGATGGTGCCGATCGCTTTGGCCGCGCGGCTGGCGAGCGGTCCCGCGCTGATGGTATTCACCCGCATGCCATACTTGCGGCCGGCCTCGAAGGCGAGGGTGCGTGTGTCGCTCTCCAACGCGGCCTTGGCGGAGCTCATGCCTCCGCCGTAGCCAGGAATGACCCGCTCCGCAGCGAGGTACGAGAGCGATACCAGCGACGAGCCGGGCCGCGCGAGCGGCCCGAAACGCTGGACCATGCTCACCATGGAAAACGCACTCGCGCTCACCGCCGCGAGATATCCGCCGCGACTGGTCTCGAGCAGCGGCTTCTGGACCTCCGGGCCGTTGGCGAGCGAGTGCACTAGAATATCGATGCAGGGTGCGCCGAAGTCCGCACGCACCTGATCCGCGACCTCCTGCATCGTGTACCCGGTCAGCTCGATGTAGCGCTTGTCTGTCCGAATGTCCTCGGGCACGTCTGACGGCGAGTCGAACACCGCGTCGAGCGGATAGACCTTCTCGAAGGCGATCTCGCCGCCGCCGGGAATCGACAGATCGAGCTTCCCGCGCTCCAAGCTCTTGGTGAAGATGCGCAGCACAGGAGGCCAGGTCCCCACGCAGACCGATGCGCCAGCCTGCGCGAGCGCGCGCACGATGGCCCACCCGTACCCCTTGTCGTCGGCTACGCCCGCGACGAAGGCGCGCTTGCCCGTGAGGTCGATCGGCAACATGGAAGCGAGGCTCCTTATCTATGCTCGGATTCCTGGTGAGGGGAAGAAGCTACCCGGGCCTTGCCGGGCCGCCTACCCCGCCGCGGGTCGCTTCCCGATGCGTCCCGACACCCAGAACAGGATGCCCGCGGTGGCGACTAGGGCCGCAACGGCACCCAGTGCACCACCGCGGTCCACCGCCCAGTACCAGAGCGGGGCCACGAACGCGAGGGTCGCCGCGCCCATGAGGGAGCGCAGTCCGCGGCCGTTCGCGTATACGAAGGCCGCGACGCCCGCGCCGCCCACCAAAAGGAGCGGAAGCTCGGGCGGCCCGTCGAGCGCCTCCAGCGAGGTGTAGAATCCCAACGCGATCCAGGCGACGAGGAGCCAGGCGAGTAGGTCGCCGAGCCACTCGCGGGAGAGGCTGGGTGGGCCTCGCTCGATGCCCCAGACCCCGAGCCCGACCGTCAGCGCCAGCCAGAGGTCGAGTGGCCAGATGGCATCTTCCGAGAGGTCGAGCGGGCCGAGCCCGGTCCAGGTGACCAACAGGAAACCCGAGCCCATCGCGGTCACGAGTGCGTTGACCATCCAGGGGTGGCGCTCGACACCCCCCTCGCTCGATAGCGCGCGGGAGAGCATCAGCAGCGTGGCCAGGAGTACGGCGTCGAGCACCCAGATGATGGCATCCTCGGAGAGCGGGGTAGCGCGCTCCAGGAAGACCGCGAGGAAGGCCAGGCCGAACGCGAGATGCACCGCAGGCATGACGCGATTGCGCCTCATCGCGCGTGGTGCCAGCACGATCGGCACGACGAGGGACAACACACCTACCAGGACCCCACCCAGGCTGAGGTCCGCCCATGCCCGGCGCGAGTAAACGAAGGCCGAGAAGAGCAGCCCCAGACCCGCCGTCTGCATGAGATATGCGGCCGGCCTCCATCGCTCCGTGCGCTCTTCCAGTGCGACGCCGACCGTCACCACGACCGCGCCCGCAGCCGCCAGGACGAGGGCGCGGGCTCCGTCACCGATCAGGGGCCACGCCCAATCCAGGAAGACACCCCCAGCGATGAGGAGGACCACCCCTCCGGTCACCGCCAACAGGTACCGGGATAGCCGCAGCGTACCGGCGCTCGCTTCGTGACTCACGTCGACGCGCAGTCGGGACGCGGTGTCGGCGTCGATCAGGCCCGAGCGTTCCCACCGGTCGATCGCTTCGTACAGCCTGTGGGCCTCCTGTCTCATGTCGGCTTCCTCTGCAACCACTTCCGCAGCTGCTTCGCGGTCCGGGTGTTCAGCACGTCTTTCGACTCGAGCCAGGCGCGACGGGCCTGATCGACGCCAAAGCGCATATCGTCGAGTCCCGATGGCGAATGCGCGTCCGTGCTGATCACGAGGGGCACGCCGAGTTCCTTGGCGCGGTGCGCGTGCGCCTCGTTGAGGTCCAGCCGCCGAGGATTGGCGTTGATCTCGACCGCGACGGACAGTTCCGCGGCGGCCTCGAGCACGGCCTCGACGTCGAGGGCGATGGGGTCGCGTCGGTTGATCTGACGGCCCGTCGGGTGCGCGAGTATGTCCACCGCGGGATGGCTCATCGCCTTGAGCACTCGGTCGGTCATTCTCTTCTTGTCCAGATCGAAGAAGGAATGGATGGACACCAACACGAGGTCCAGCTCCTCGAGCACGTCGTCCGGCAGGTCCAGCGTGCCATCCTTGAGAATGTCGACCTCGGCGCTCCGGAGGATCTCGATCTCGGGCACCTTCTCGCGCACCTGCTCGATCTCCTGCCACTGCTTGCGCGCGCGCTTCGCGTCGAGCCCTTCGAGCATGGCCATCGCACCGCTGTGGTCGGTGATCGCAAGATACTCGTAGCCACGGGTCGCGCACGCACGCGCCATGGTCTCGATGGATGCCTTCCCGTCACTCCAGGTGGAGTGCATCTGGAGGTCGCCGCGCAGGTCGCCGAGCTCGATGAGTCGGGGCAGCGTGTCCTTTGCTGCAGCCTCGACCTCCCCCCGATTCTCCCGCAGTTCTGGAGGGATCCAGGCCAGGCCCAAGGCCTCGTAGACCGACTCCTCGGTGTCCCCTGCGAGCCGCTTCCCGTCGGTCGGGCCGAGCGTCGTGGGGTCGACGTCCTCGGGCACCTGGTAGACACCCCACTCGTTGACCCGGAGCCCATCGCGCACGGCGCGGGTGCGGATAGCCACGTTGTGGTCCTTCGATCCGGTGAAGTACACGAGCGCGGCACCGAACGACCTCTTGGGGACCACCCTGAGGTCGACCTGGAGGCCTGACGTCAGGACGACGCTCCCCTTCGTGGGCCCGGCTGCCTCGGCGCGGGCCGCACCCTCGAAGGACGTGAAGTGCTCGACGATGGGCGTGCCGTCCCCCTCGGCCTGCACAAGGAGGTCGACGTCGCCGATGGTCTCGCGCCGTCGACGCAAGCTTCCAGCGACCTCGAGCCGCTTGGCACCGGGCGCACGCTTCATGTGCTCGAGCAGCCCGGCGATGAGCAGTTCGGCCTCGTCCAGGCGCGGGCGGCCCGTGCGCTTCCTGTGGGCCTCGATCGAGTTGCGCAGCTTCGATACGCTCTTCGCGCCGAAGCCCTCCAACACCTCGACCTTCCCTGTGTCCAGAGCCGCAGCCAGGTCGTCGATGGTTCGCACGCCCAAGTCCTCGAATAGCTTACGCGCCTTCTTGGGGCCTAGACCATCCAGCGCCATGAGTTCGACGAGCGAGCGCGGGAATTCGGCCTCGACCTCGCGCAGACGGCCGATCGAGCCCGTCTGGAGCAGCTCGACGACGTGGGCAGCCACGTTGTCCCCGATGGCCGGCAGCTCCGTGAGATCTTCGCCCGCCGCGACCATCTCGTACAACGGACGAGAGAGTCCCTCGATGGTGTTGACCGCGTTCCGATAGGCGCGGATGCGGAAGGGGTTCGCGCCTTGGATTTCCAGCAAGTCGGCGAGCAGGGTGAGCTCGCGGGCGACGTCGAGGTTCTCCACTAGTCGAGCGAGCCGCCGAGGTCGTGCAGACGGGCCACGAAGCGGTCGAAGTCGAGCACCTCCACACCGAGCTTCTCGGCCTTCTCCAGCTTCGACCCCGCCTCCTCGCCCGCCACCACGAAGGCGGTTTTCTTCGAGACGGCGCCCGCGGTCTTGCCACCGATGCGCCGCCAGGCGGTCTCGGCCACTACCCGCGCCACCGGCAAGGTGCCCGTGAAGACCGCGGTTCCGAGGTCGGGCAGGTCGGTCGGCGTCGGCTCCGTCACCAGCGGCTGCACGCCGCGCGCGAGCAGCGCGTCGATCGCCGTGCGGCTACGCGGGTCCTCGAAGAAGACGGTGATCGCTTCGCTCATGCGCGGACCGATGCCATGGACCGCCTCCAACTCCTCGCGGCTCGCGCTACGTATGCGCTCGAAGTCGCCGAAGTGTGCGGAGAGGTCGCGCGCGACCGAGACCCCCACCTCGGGAATGCCGAGCGCGATGAGGAAGCGCGCGAGTTCGGGCTTCCTGCGTGCGTGGATCGCAGCGACGAGGGCGTTCGACGACTTCTCGGCAAAGCCCTCGAGGTCCATGAGCTGCTCGGGTGTGAGGTCGAAGAGGTCGGCGATCTCGTCGACCAATCCCCGCTCGACCAGCAGGTTGGCGGTCTCATCCCCCAGTCCCTCGATGTCGAGCGCGTCGCGCGCGGCCAAGTGGACGATGCGGCCCTTGAGCTGAGCAGGACACGCGAAGCGGTTGGGACACACGGTGCGCGGTCCGTCTTCGACGACGCGCGTGCCGCACGCCGGGCACTTGCCGGGCATCTCGAACTCGGGCCCGCGGTGCGCGCCCTTCTCGACCACCTCGACCACTTGAGGAATGACGTCCCCCGCGCGCTGGATGCGCACGATGTCTCCTTCGCGGAGATCCTTTCGCTTCAGCTCCTCGCGGTTGTGCAGCGACGCGCGCGACACCGTGACGCCCCCCACCACGACGGGACGCAGCAGCGCCACGGGCGTGAGCACCCCTGTGCGCCCAACCTGTACGTCGATCTTGTCGATGCGGGTTACTTCCTGACGCGGCTCGAACTTGTACGCGATGGCCCAGCGCGGATGGTGCGACGTGGACCCCATCGCGGCGCGCGCGCTCACGTCGTCCAGCTTGATGACCACGCCGTCGATCTCGTAGTCGAGATCGTCCCGGTCTCGCCCGAACGCACGCTGGTACTCGAGGATCTCTTCCAAGGTGTGCGCAGGCCGCGTGCGCTCGGGGACCTTGAAGCCCCAGTCCCGGATCGCTTGCACGGCCTCCGAGTCGCTGGTGAAGCGAACGCCCGTGGCCGCGATCACGTCATAGGCGATGAGGTCGAGCTTCCGGCCTGCCGTGATGGCCGAGTCGAGCTGACGCACGGCGCCCGCCGCCGAGTTGCGCGGAGAGGCGTACGGTTCGGCCCCACGCTCGACGAGCGCGGCGTTGAAGCTCTGGAAGTCGGAGATGTACATCATCACCTCTCCGCGGAGCGCCAACAGCTCAGGGGCGTCCCGCTTCTCGGTGCGCAGGCGGAGGGGCACGGACGGGATGGTGCGCACGTTCTCGGTGACGGCCTCACCCGCGCGTCCGTTGCCTCGCGTAACGGCACGCACCAGCACACCACGCTCATAGACCAGCTCCATGGAGGCGCCGTCGAGCTTGGGCTGGAGCATGTACTTCGGCTTCACGCCCCCGAGCGCCTTCCGCACGCGCTCGTCGAAGCGGCGCACGTCGTCCTCGTCCTGCGTGGAGTCCAGGGACAGCATCGGTGCTTCGTGCTCGACCGTCTGGAGCTCGGCCTGCGGCTCGGCCCCCACGCGCTGTGTCGGAGAGTCGGGAGTGACGAGGTCCGGGTACTCGGCCTCGATCGCCTGGAGACGCCGGAAGAGTGCGTCGAAGTCGGCGTCCGAGATCTCGGGGCGCGCTTCGACGTGGTAGAGGAAGTTGTGGCGGTGGAGCTCGGCCCGAAGCCGCTCCGCCTCCTGAGCGGCGCGGGAGCGGTCGTCGCGAGAGCGCGTCACGGGACTCGTGGTTCGGGCCGAAGTTGCGGACGAGGCGGGCGAACACGGAAGATGGGGCGGTCCTGCCCCCCGGTGAAGGAATCCGACGGGCCTCGCGTAGAGGCCGTCACGAGCTTCACGGGTGGCCCGCCATCCGCGACGCCAAGAAAGGAAACCCGTTGCAGCCGGAGCTGGAACGCGAGCTCATTCGTAAGTGCAAAGCCGGAGACGCGCGGTTCTACGAGCCTTTGGTCAGGGCCTACGAACCGTCTGGCCTCCGGTTGGCCGTGGCCATGATGGGCAACACCGAGGACGCTCAGGACGCGCTCCAAGACGCGTTCATCAAGACGTATGACACCCTCCAACGTTTCGACCTCCGCCGGCCGTTCGGCCCCTGGTTCTTCCAGATCCTCAGGAACCAGTGCCGCGACATGTTGCGCAGCCGGAAGGCCAAGTTCCGCATGGAGGAGGTCGATGAGTTCATCGAGGAGCGCCCGGCAGACCATGAGCGCGGCCCCGAGCGCGCGCATCAGCGCAGCGACGCACGCACCACGCTGTGGAAGGGGCTCGAGCGCATCGGTCCTGAGCACCGGGAGATCCTCGTGCTGAAGGAGCTCGAAGGGTTCCGGTACGGCGAGATCGCCCAGATCCTCGAGATCCCCGAGGGCACGGTCGCGAGCAGGCTCTACCACGCGCGCAACGCCCTGCGCGAGGCGCTGGTCGGAATGAACGTGGAGCATCCATGAACACGCGCATCACGACCGACGATCTCATGCGCTACCTGGACGGCGAGCTGGCGCCCGAGGAACGGGCGCGGGTGGATACCGAGCTGGCCACATCGACGGAACTCCAACGCGAGGTCGCCATTTTTCGCGCGCTCAAGTCGGACTTCCAGGAGCTGTCGTTCCACCCGGCGGCGCGCTACACGTCGGTCTGGGATCGCGTGAACGCACGCGTGACGCGGCCTATCGGGTGGATACTGCTGGTCGCGGGGCTCGCCGTCTGGCTCTCATACGGCGTGTATCTCTTCACGACCTCTCCGTCCGACCCGTGGGAGAAGATGGCGACCGGAGCGATCGCGATCGGGATCCTGATCCTGTTCGCGTCGGTGATCTGGGAGCGGTACCGGGAATGGCTGCGGGATCCCTACAGGGACGTGCATCGATGATCGTCGTCACCACCGCGGACGTCGCCGGACAGCGCGTGAAGGAGACCCTCGGCCTCGTGCGGGGCAGCACGATCCGGAGCCGGCACCTCGGCCTCTACTTCATCGCCGTCCTTCGCAACCTCGCCGGCGGCGAGATCCGCGAGTACACGAAGGTCCTCGCGGAAACGCGCGAGCAGGCGATCGACCGGATGGTGGAGGAAGCCCAGGCACTCGGGGCGGACGCGGTGGTCAGCGTACGCTTCCAGACATCCGAAGTGATGGCGGGTGCCGCGGAGATGCTCTGCTATGGCACCGCGGTGCGGCTGGGACCCATCGAGTAGGGGTGATCGAACGCGATCGGCTCGCCGTCGCGCTCGACTTGCTTGCTGACGGTCCACGCGGCGGAGCATCTTCGCCGTACCGCGTCCCGTCCCGGGGGTACTTTGGCGGCCCTGGTCATCCTGCAAGCCGACGCACGTGCGGTCGCCCGCCTCTACGAGGCGCTCTCCGGCGACCACGAGGTCGTCGTGTGCTCGTCATGGGAGTCGATGCGACGCTTGCTGGGTCGCAGGAGCTTCGACGGATGCCTGGTCGATGCAGATCAACCCAACCGCCACCTCGCCAGTCGAGAGATCGAGCGGTTCCGCAGCCAGTACCCCAGCCTCGCCATCATCGCCTGCGTGGAAGAGAGCTACGCGCTGGCGTACTACGACCTCGGTGGGCTCGGTGTCGACGGCATCTTGGCAGCGAGCGCAGAGCCCCCGGCCATGCGGGCCATCGTGGACAAGGCCCTCGCCACCGCACGCGCCGACGGCATCGCGCGCGGCCTGGAAGGTCGCTTCGCTTCGCCCGGTCCGGTCGCCATCGGCTGGGCGGTCGAGCACGCTGGTGACGACACCAACGTGGAGAAGCTGGCCGCTGCGTTGGGGCACACACCGAGGAGCCTGCGCCAGGCGCTCGAAGAGGCGGGATTGCCCGCACCCACGCGGGTGCTGTTGTGGGGGCGCTTGCTGCTCGCCGGCGCGCGCCTGTCCAGTGACGGGCGGACGGTCGAGGACGTCGCGTTCTCCCTCGGCTACGCGACCGCCACTTCGCTCGCCCGGGCCATGAAGAGGCAGACCGGGCTCACGCCGCGTGAGGTGTCCGCGCACGGCGGCATGGAGCGCGTTCGTGACGCCCTCTTCCCCGACGACCGCACGCGTGGCTCCGCACAGGGGCACCTAGGCCGCATTGCATCGGTCGCCCTGCTCCTCGTGCTGGCTGGCTGTGCGTCTCTCGGTGGGATGGGCGGTTCGGGGGGGACACGTGAAGCCGTCGACGCGGTGGTCGGGGCAGAGCCCCTCGACCGGGCGCATTTTGGCATTCTTGCCGTCGACGAGCGCTCAGGACGAACCCTGTACGAGCGCAACTCTCGACAGTGGTTCGTGCCCGCGTCCAATCAGAAGATCCTGATCACGGCTGCAGCGTGGTCACTTCTCGGGCCAGAGTATCGGTTCCGCACGGAGGTGTGGGCGTCGGGGAAGCTGACCGGGGGGCGGCTCGAGGGTGACCTCGTGGTCATCGGCTCGGGGGACCCTTCCCTGTCCAGGCGATACTGGGAGTCCGGGAGCGCAGCGGTCAGTGCGTTGGCAGACAGCGTGGTTGCCGCGGGAATCAGGGAGGTGACCGGGTCGCTCCTGATCGACGTCTCTGCCTGGGACTCGACGAGCGTGGCGCCGACACGAGAGGTCGACGATCTCCCGCTCGGCTACGGCGCCTCGGGAGGCGCCTTCGCGCTCGACGAAGGAGAGCTCGAAGTGATCGTGCGGGCCGGCCCCTGGGTCGGCGCTCCCGCCGAGGTGGCGTGGTCCCCCCGCGTCGACGACACGTTCCTGATCCCGCGTGTAAGGACGTCGTCGAGCGAGGGCTCCCGCCGGATGGTCGCTCGCTACCTGCCCGAATCACGGCGCATCGAGCTCGAAGGGGCTATCGAGATCGGTACCGTCGACACTCTGGCACTCGCCCAGCGCGACCCCGTGCGCATCGCCTCCGGTGCCCTGGCGCAGGCGCTGGAGCGCGTCGGCATCATCGCGCAACACGGGTGGGCGGTCCGTTGGACCACGGGCGAGGCGATCGGACCGAACTGCCTCGCCGGCGCCGTGCGCAGCTGCCCGCGCGCGCACTTCCTGACGGCGATCGAGTCGCCGCCGGTCGCCGAACTCGTACGCGGCGCTCTCGAACCAAGCCAGAACTGGATGGCGGAGCAGCTCCTGCTCGGCCTCGGCGCAGCGCATGGGGAGCGCGGAAGCTGGGCCGAGGGATTGCGGGTCGTGGACGACTTCTTGAGAGACGAAGTCGGGGTGGACACGCTGGACGTCTCCAGCCGAGACGGATCGGGGCTCTCGGCCTACAACCTCGTCACGCCCAGGGCCCTGGTGCGCGTCCTGGGTCACATGCGCGCGCGACCGGACGGTGACGCATACCGGGCCGCGATGGCCGAGCCGGGAGAGGCCGACTCGACGCTCGAGGAGCGCCTCGGCGGACTCGAAGGGAGGGTCTTCGCAAAGACCGGAACGATCTCCAACGTCAACTCTCTGTCGGGATATCTCGTACAGGAGGACGGTCGGGAGGTGATCTTCTCGATCCTCGCCAACGGGGCGGGCCTCGACGACGATCTCGTCGAGGAGGCGATCGACGAGATCGTCGGGATCCTCGCGAGATAGAGCACGCGCACATGAGCGACTACAAGCTTCCCGAACTTCCCTCCGACGAGGAGTTGGGCATCTCCAAGGCGGACCGGGAGAATTACGAGGAGGAAGACACCGGGGAAGGCGAACTCTCCAAGTCCGAGTTGCTCGCCCTGCTGGGTGACAAGGCCTCGACTGCGGCCGCGGGGGGAAAGGCGGGGGACCCCAAGGCGGGAAAGTCGAAGAAGAAGGGCAAGGCGGCGAAAGCCGAGGCCAAGGCGGCCGCAGCGCCCGGGGACGAAGGGCCAAAGAAGCGCGGGCGAGGCCCGCTGACGGTGGCCATCCTGGTGGCGATGGTCGCACTCGCCAGCAGCCGGGTCGCCATGCCGCGCCCGGCACCGGCGAATGCGCCCGACACCGCGTTCTCCTCTGCGCGTGCGATGGCCATGTTGGTGGAAGTGGCCAGAGCGCCGCACCCGACGGGCTCTCCGGAGCACGCGCGAGTGCGCGACTACCTGCTGGGCCGGCTCGGGTCGCTCGGCCTCGAACCCGTCGTGCAAACCGCGACGGCCACGATCCAGCGGGGCAGCGCCGTGCGCACGGCGACGGTCCGCAACGTGATGGCCCGCCTGCCAGGGACGAATCCGACGGGTGCAGTGCTCGTGACCGCACACTACGACAGCCGTGAGCTGTCGCCGGGTGCCGGCGATGACGGCTCGGGATTGGTCGCCATTCTGGAAGCGGTCCGGGCGCTGCAAGCAGGTGGCCCGGTGCGCAACGACGTGATCGTGCTCTTCACGGACGCGGAGGAGCTCGGGCTCCTGGGCGCGCGGGCCTTCGTGGACGAGCACCCCTGGCTCGACGACGTCTCCCTGGTGCTCTCGTTCGAGATGCGGGGGGCGGGCGGTCCGTCGATCATGTTCGAGACGAATGAGCAGAGCGGATGGGTCGTGCGGGCGCTCGCCGACTTCGACCCGAAGCCGTTCGCGAACTCGCTCGCCTACGAGGTCTACGAGCGACTCCCCAACGACACGGATTTCACACCGTTCAAGGAAGCGGGTAAACAGGGGCTCAACTTCGCCGCAATCGGGCGTGCGCACGTCTACCATCAGGCCACAGACACGCCGGAGCGCCTCTCAGAGGCCACCCTCCAGCATCACGGCCTGCGCGCGCTCTCGGCGCTCCGCTGGTTCGGCAACGCCGAGCTCGGCACGGTGGATGCGCCGAACCTCGTGTACTTCACGCTTCCGCTGTTCGGGCTCGTCACCTACGACCCTAGCTGGGTGATCGCGATCACCGGAGGACTCGTAGCGGGTTTCCTGCTACTCGTCCTGGTCGGACTTCGCACGGGGTCCCGCCCGGCGGGCATGGTCAGCGCGCTCGGTGTGACGGTCCTCGGGGGCGCGCTCGCGTACGGTGCGGGCTTGGGTCTGCTGCGACTCACCGCCGGATCCCATCCCGAGGCCGGCAGCTTGAGCGCTGCGCTCTATCACAACGAGGGCTGGTACGTGATCGGCCTCGTCGCAGCGACTTTCGCGATCGTCACCGGCCTGAACGCATTGACACGCCGGTGGCTCAGGCCGAACGAGCTCACCATCGGCGCGATCCTCTTGCCGCTTGGGTTGGCGGCCTGGCTCGGCTTCGTAGCGCCGCTCGGCGCGATGAACCTGCAGTGGCCGGTGGCAGGTGCGATCTTGGGCGGCCTGGTGTTCGCGCTGGCCCGGTCGCGGGCCTACGGCCTGATCGGATGGGTCGGCACGCTCCTGTTCACCGTGCCCGTACTCATGCTCCTAGCCCCCGTGCTGGAGCTGCTGTGGGCGACCCTGAGCCTCGGCCAGGCTCCCATCTTGGCGGTGCTCGCGGCCGCCGTGCTCTACTTGTGTACGCCGGCTCTCGAGTTCGTCCGTCAGCCCAACGCCTGGTGGGCGCCGCTCACGGGGTTGGCCGTAGCAGGCGGCGCGTTCGGCGTCGGGACGCTCACTGCGCGTCCGACCGCGGACCGACCCGCGCCCAGCACGCTCGTCTACGCGTACCAGCAAGGGGACACCGCGGCGTTCTGGGCCACCGACCGCGCCGCCGACCCCTCGGTCGATTCCGCTGCGCTCGCGTGGGCAGCCGCCCCGGCGGGTGCGAGCTACTCGGCGACACGCGACCTCGCCGACTTCGGGATCCCCGGCGAAATGCTCGTCGCTACGGCGCCGGTCTACGAAGCGACGCCACCGATCGTGGTCGTGCTGCGCGACACCGCCGACTTGTCCGTGAGGCGCCTGAGCCTTGGAGTACGCTCGGCGCTGGGTGCCGAGCTGCTTCGGTTCCAGATGCCCGACCTGCCCGGGGCGCGCCTGTTGGCGGTGAACGGGCGCGCGCTCGCGAACCCCGACGGCCTCGAATGGGTGGAGCACTGGGGTGAGCCCGACTCCCTGGTCGTGCTCGATCTCGCCCTCCCCCCGGATGCGCCGTTCTCCATGCATGTCGTCGAGCACCTGCTCAGACCGGAGGAACTCGTGGGACCGGATGTCTTCCGCCGTCCGGCCGAGCTGGCGCCCGACGTGAGCACCGGAAGCGACCGGGCGGTCCTCCGCTATGACCTCGCGCAGCTGATCGTCGGCACAGGGGTGCCAGCGGGCGCGTCCCCCTGAACTTGCTGGAACGTCGTCCGGCGCCGAATCTCGTCGGCCGGACGCTCACATTCGGCAAGGAGTACCCGACGATGGCTACGAAGCGAGCCTTGCTCGCCGGTTCGATGGTCGCGCTGTTCGGAGCAGGCTTCCTGCTCGGCAGAGTCGGCACCGTCCAGGAGGCGCAAGCGAGCCCCCTCACAACGCTCCAGGCCGCGGATCGCGTGTTCGAGTTGCGTACGTATACGGCTCCGGAAGGAAAGCTGGACGCGCTCCAGACCCGGTTCCGCGATCACACCATGCGGATCTTCGAGCGCCATGGCATGACCAACGTCGGCTACTGGCTCCCCCAGGACACGACGCTGCGCCAGAACACGCTCGTGTACCTGCTCGCGCATCCGTCTCGCGCCGTTGCCGACCAGGCGTGGCGCGACTTCGCTGCGGACCCGGAATGGCAGCGCGTCTCCGAGGAGTCGCAGCGGGACGGACGCATCGTGTCGCAGGTGGTGCGGATGTACCTCGATCCGACCGACTTCTCGCCCATGCGCTGACCGGACGCACCCACGAGGATCCCCATGAGATCAGTTGCCGTCCCCTACGTCGGCGCCTTGGCATTCGCCACGGTCGCACTCGGCTGTACGACCCCATTGGCCGCTCAGGGCAACCGCGGTCGCGACTTCGATGCGGAGATCGAGGATGCGATCCGTTCGGCCAAACAGGCCGCCGGCACCGAGCATCTCGGCACGCTCAACCGGATCTGTCTACTACCTGCGAGCGGGGGCGAGAACACGAACGACAACGTGCCGCGCTACGTGACCGACCCCTCCACCGCGCCCCCTCGCGAGAACTGGTACGCCGACCCGGCTCGGGTCTTCGACAATTTCTATTTCGTCGGTGGGAGTGAGCACAGTTCGTGGGCGATCACCACCAGCGAGGGCATCATCATCCTCGACACGATCTACCCGTATAACTCCGAAGAGCTGGTGATCGGAGGTCTGCGCCGTCTCGGACTCGATCCTGCCGACATCCGCTACGTCATCATCTCGCACGCGCACGGAGATCACATCGGCGGAGCGCAGATGCTCCAGGAGCGGTACGGCGCGAGGGTGGTCATGGGCGCCCCCGATTGGGATCTGGTCGAGCGCTACCCCAACCGCTATCGGACGATGGCGCCGCGGCGGGACATCGTCGCGACGGACGGCATGCGCATCACACTGGGGGACGCTTCGGTCACCGTCTGGGAGACCCCCGGCCACACACCCGGCACGCTGTCGTACACGTTCACCGTACAGGAGAACGGTAGGCCCGTGAACGTCGCCTACTCGGGTGGTACCGCGTTCAACTTCGTGAACAACGCGCCCAACCCGGGAATCCAGAACTTCCAGACCTACATCGACTCGCAACGCCACATGGCAGAGCAGGCCGCGAGCACCGGCGCCACGGTCATCCTGTCGAACCACTCCGAGTTCGACAGCGCCACGACGAAGAACCGTCTGCTCGCCGGTTGGAGAGCCCTACAGCTGATGGGCGTTCCCGCAGGGACCCATCCGTACATCGTGGGCGAGGAGTCGGTGCAGCGGTACTTCCAGGTCATGCAGGGGTGCGCTCGCGCCGCGCAACTGCGACTGGAGAGCCAGGTGGTTCTGTAGGACACGCGGGGGCGGTCGCCCCCCACTTGTCCCGGTCGGGTGGTGCTCCTACCGTCGGGGCCGCGCACTTTGACCCACCCCAGACCGCGACCCGATGAGCCACCGCAAGCCCGACCGTGAGGCCGTGGAGCGCTGGAATCACATCCTGGAGCCGTATCTGGGCGCCGATACGCGGCGGAGCGTGACGCAGATCCTCACCTCCGTGATTCCATTCGTGGCGCTTTGGTGGTTGGCCCTGCGGAGCCTCGAGGTGGGGTATTGGCTGACCCTGTTGGTGGCGATTCCCGCCGCGGGATTCCTGATGCGGATGTTCATGATCCAGCACGACTGCGGTCATGGCTCGTTCTTTCACTCACGCGACGCGCGGGACTGGGTGGGCAGGTGCATCGGGGTCGTGCTCCTGACTCCGTACGACTACTGGAAGCGCACGCACGCGTACCACCACGCGCACTCGGGAGACCTGGACTTCAGGGGCTTCGGCGACGTCGACACGTTCACCGTGCGCGAGTACCTGTCGTGGCCGAAGTCCCGACGTCTGCGCTATCGACTCTATCGCCACCCGCTCGTGCTCTTCGGCCTGGCGCCGTTCTTCCAGTTCATCGTCAAGCATCGCTTTCCCTGGGACGTTCCGCGGGATTGGAAGCAGGCCTGGGCAAGCGTGTGGTGGACGAACGTCGCGCTCGTCGGCGTGCTCGCGGTGGCGTGGGCGACCATCGGACTCGACCGCTTCCTGCTGGTACAGCTTCCGATCACGCTCATCGCGTCCACGATCGGCATCTGGATGTTCTACGTGCAGCACCAGTACGAGGACACCTACTGGCACTGGCACCAGGAGTGGGACTACTACGACGCGTCCCTCCATGGAAGCTCGTATCTCGTGCTGCCGAAGCCGCTCCAGTGGCTGACCGCGAGCATCGGCGTACACCACGTGCACCACATGAGCGCGCGCATTCCGAACTACAAGCTCCAACAGGTGCACGACGAGAATCCGGAGTTCCACGTCGTGAACAAGGTCCGCTTCCGGGACACGATCAAGCTGATCAACCTCGCGCTGTGGGACGAAGAGAGCCGCAAGCTGATCCGCTTCAAGGACCTCAAGAGGATGCGGGCGGCCGCCTGACGAGGTGATACACCGCGCCCCGACGCTCCCCGGGATCGTCCTGGTCCTGGCCGTGCTGGTGGCGCACGCATCGCTGTTCCCGAAGATCGCAGACCCGGATGCCTTCTATCACTTCGGGCATGCCGCGGCGTACGCCGAAGGCTCCATCTTCGACACGTCCTTTCCCTGGGCCACGCAGTCCGTCATCGCGGACCGCGGCGCGGACCTCTGGTGGGGCTTCCACGTTGCGCTCGTGCCGATCGCTGCCCTGGACTCGGTGGCCTGGGGCATCCGCCTCGCCGCGCTGATGCTGACGGTCCTGCTGGTCGGCAGCTTCTATGTTGCGCTTCGGCGACACAGCGTCGAGTCGGCCACCTGGTGGACGCTGGTGTTCTTTCTCGCCGTGCCGAATGTGCTCTTCCGCCAGGTCATGCTGCGCCCGCACATGCTCTCGCTCGCGGGCGCGCTCCTCCTCCTCGCGGTGCTGGTCCGTGGACGCTGGTGGCAGGCAGCGCTGCTCGGCGCGGCGGTCGCCTGGGTTCACATCGGACTGGCGTGGGCCCCGATCGCGGTGGCCGTGGCGTATGCGTTCGTTCGGGCCGTCGAGCGGGGACTGGTCGTTCCACGCGCCCCGGAGAGCGTCGCACCGATCACCGCGATCGCGGCGGTGACGCTCGGCGTGGGCGCGGGCTGGCTCCTGCGCCCGCATCCCATCGACACGGCTGCGCTCGCGGGCGTGCAGATCATCCGACTGCTCGCCGAAAAGGCCACCGAAGAGCCACTCACGTTCGCGGCCGAGCTTTATCCGCTGTCGCTCGGAGAGCTGACCAGGACGTCATGGCTCTTCCTCATTGCCTGGCTCGCGGCCATCGGTGTGGCCATCCACGGCGTGGCGACCGGCGGACTCCGGGCGAGGCCAGAGCAGCGCACGCTCCTCGTGAGCGCACTGCTCGTATCGACCGCGTTCCTGCTCCTCACGCTGTTCTCCGCGAGGAGGGCCATGGAGTACTGGGTCGCGTTCGGGGCCCTCGCCTTCCCGTTCCTCTGGGACCAAGTGCGCACGCTGACGGCACGCCGTGCCGTCCGCGCCGCAGGCGCGCTCGTCCTGGCCGGGCATCTGGGCTGGGGCGCGTGGCGATACGCGCTCAACGTGGAGCTCGTGGCTTCACCCCCGGACACCATGGCGCAGGTGGCGGACTTCCTGGAGGGGCAGGCCACTCCCGGTGACGTCGTCTTCCACGCCAAGTGGGACAACTTCGGACCACTCTTGGCCCACAATCGCACGAGCCGCTACCTGGGTGGGATGGATCCGGTCTTCCAGCTCGCGCACGACTCGCGGCGCTATTGGGAGTTCTTCTATCTGTCGGCCGACTTGAACACCGAGTGGACGTGCGATGCGTTCCCGTGCGCGAGCGGCGACGCGAACGACACGCACCGGGTGCTCACCGACCACTTCGGCGCGCGCTGGGTGGTGGTCGAGCCCTATCGCAACCCCCGCTTCTCGCTCTACCTGCTCAACGACCCGCGCTACAGGCTCGCACTCGAGACACAACGAGAGGCGGTGTTCGAGGTTCTGCCCGACCCGGACGCGCCGACCCTGTGAGTATCCGGGTCGCCCTCTTCGCCACCTGCCTCGCGGATCAGTTCTACGCAGAGGCCTGCGCGGACACGGTGCGACTGCTGCGGCACCTTGGCGCGCACGTCGACGTTCCCTCGGGTCAGACGTGCTGCGGACAACCCGCGTTCAACGCGGGCCGCCGGAGCGAGGCAGCGCGCATGGCTCGGCACACTCTCGACGTCCTGCGCGACGCGGAGTACGTCGTGCTTCCCTCGGGGAGCTGCGCGGGGATGCTCCGCTGTTTCTACCCTTCCCTGCTTCCCGGAGGGGACGGCGCTGCGCAGTCGTTGGCCGGGCGGACCTACGAGCTGTCACAGTTCTTGGTGGGCGTGCTCGGCGTCGAGCGTCTCGGTTCAGGCCTCGCCGGCGCGCGCGTGATCTACCACCACAGCTGTCATGCTCTACGGGAGCTCGGCGTGCGTGACGAGCCGCAGAATCTCCTGCGCGGCTGTGGCGCCGAGGTGATTCCGTGGGTGGCCGCAGAGGAGTGCTGCGGCTTCGGCGGTCTGTTCAGCGCCAAGCTCCCCGAGGTCTCGGCCGGTATGGCGGACCGCAAGCTCGGCACGCTCCCCCCGGGCGACTTCGTCACCTCGACCGACGCGGGGTGCCTCCTCCAGCTCTCCGGTCGGGCCGCGCGTCGACCCGGCCAACCGCGCTTTCTGCACCTGGCGAGCGCGCTCTGGCGGGGTGTGGGAGCGGGCGTCCCGCGATGAGCGGCGGCACCGGGCCGGGGCGTTACCGGGCAGTGGCGGCGCGCACGATCATCGAGCAGCCGGGCGTGCGCGCGGCGGTGACCGCAGCCACCGACCACTCGAACGTGAACCGCGGACGCGCCTACGCCGAGATCGACTCGAGTCGTTGGCGTGACTGGGCGCGCGACGTGAAGACGCACATGCTCACGCACCTCGATCGGTACCTCGAGCAAGCCGAGGCGAGCCTCGTCGCCAACGGCGTGCACGTGCACTGGGCCGAGACCGCCACCGACGCGCTCACCGCGCTACGCGGCATCGTGCGCGAGCACGACCTGAAGCGCGCGATCAAGGGCAAGAGCATGCTCACGGAAGAGCTCGGCGTGAACGCGCACCTGGAAGGCCTCGGGGTCCACGTACGCGAAGGGGACCTGGGCGAGTACATCGTCCAGATGCTCGACCAGCCACCGACGCACATCGTGGGGCCTGCCATCCACCTGAGCGTGGCCGACTGCCAGAAGCTGTTTCACGAACGCTTCGGCACGCCCCTGGACGGGGATCCCGACACGCTGGCGCGCGCCGCGCGGGAGGTCCTGCGCAAAGAGTTCCTGGCTGCCGACCTCGGGATCAGCGGCGCGAACTTCCTGGCGGCGGACACCGGCACCATCGCGTTGATCGAGAACGAAGGGAATATTCGCCTCAGCACCTCGCTTCCGCGTGTGCATGTCGCGTTCGTGGGCATCGAGAAGATCGTACCGAGGCTGGAGGACATCGCCGGATTCGTGCAGCTCACTACGCGCGCCTCCACCGGCCAGCCGATCGGCAACTACGTGTCGCTCATCCAGGGGCCGCGGAGGCAGGACGAGTCGGACGGCCCGGAAGAAGTGCACGTCGTCTTTGTGGACAACGGCCGAACGCGCCTGCTCGCCGACGATGCCGCGTGGGAAGCGTTGCGATGCGTGCGCTGCGGCGCGTGCCTGAACATCTGCCCGGTCTACCGTCAGACGGGGGGACACGCGTACGGATGGACCTACTCGGGTCCCATCGGGGCAATCATCGCGCCGGCGCTCCTCGGGCTGGAGGAATCCATGCCCCTCCCGTTCGCGTCTACGCTCTGCGGCGCTTGCGCCGACGCTTGCCCCGTTCGCATCCCGATTCCAGACCTGTTGCTCCATTGGCGCGAGAAGGCCGTCGAAGCGGGCCTCGGATCCACCACCGAAGCCATCGGCATCACCGCCTTCACAGCCGCTGCCGAGCATCGTGGCTTGTTCGACGTCGGGGCCGCACTGATGCGTGTGCTGCCATGGAGCGCCGGTGGGCGCGCACTCCCGATTCTGAGCGGATGGATGCAGGAGCGCTCGGCGCCGGAGCCGAGTCCGAAGAGCTTCCGCTCTCTGTGGAAGGACGGCATCGAGTGAGTGGGCCAAACGCAGCGAGAGACCGCATCCTCGGGCGAGTCCGCGACGCGTTGAGGGATCGCGAGACGACCAACCTGCCGCGTCCCTTCGAGGGGTGGCGACCAGACGGTGCCGTGCGCGCAGGCGTCGAGGGCTTCAGGGCAATGCTCGAGAGCGCTGGGGGCGAGGTCGTGTGCCAACCGGACGAGCCGACCGCTGCGGCATGGCTCGCGCGCTTCGCGGCCGACTTTCCTTCCGCCGCGTCGGGAGCGACCGTGCCCGCTGCGCTCCGTCCCAGCCTGCCGGAGCGCGTGCCCGACGAAGCACCTCTCGGTGTCTCGATGGCGCGCTGCGCGATCGCCGAGACGGGCTCGTTGGTCATGGACGCCCGCGACGGGCGCCGCGCTCAACTCCTCCCGCCCACCCACGTCGTGTTCGTGCATCGACGCGATGTGCACGACACGTTTCGCTCCGCGTTGATGACCTTACGCGCGGACCTACCCTCGGCGCTCGGCTTGCACTCCGGACCATCCAAGTCCGCCGACATCGGTCACGTCATGGTGAAGGGCGTGCACGGACCCGGTCGGCTGATCGCTGTGGTGATCGGCGTTTAACGACGCCACCGCACCGAGACTCGAAATGCACGAGAGACGACAGGGAGTCGTCTCGAACCTAGGGTGCGTTGGAGAGTCGTCTATATGAAGGGCATGAGAAGGGCATCGTTCATCCTGGTTGGTTTGGCGCTGGTCAGCGCGCCGGGGATCTCCGGACAGGGCGTCGAGGCGATCATGAGTGCGCGGGAGACCCTCGAGCTCAGCGCCGATCAGATCCAGCGTTTGGATGCGATCCGCAGAGAGATCGTGGCGCAGCGCTCGGCCGAGATGGCCGAAATGGCGGAGCTCAGGTCACAGCTCGCGGCGGGACAGGTGCGCCGCAGCGAGGTGATTGCCGCTCAGGAGGATCGCCAGGCGGCTGCCGAAGGGCGAGCCGAAGAGCGGCGTACGCGCATCGACGCGGTGTTGACCGAGGAGCAGCGGACCGCGGTCGACCAGATGCGGACGCGCGCGGACCGAGTGCGCGATCGCCGACAGGGCTTCGGACCCGGCCGTGGCGGCGTTGGACCCGGCAATGGCGGCGTTGGACGCGGCGGTGTCGGACCGGGCGGCTTCGCTCCGGGTGACGCGGGTCGCGGGCCACGTGGAGGTAGAGGAGGATTCGGGCCACGCTGACACGCACCCAGCGAGCCCGATTCGAGCCCCGTCCGGCCTAGTCCGGGCGGGGCTCGTCGTTTTCACGGCGTATGGGTGGCAAGCCAGCGCCGCAGATCCCCCACGTCGTATGCGCCATTGGCGTTGCCGACCTGGTCGAGATAGTCCGCCATGGCCCCAGTCGGTGCCGTGGGGTCGGTGCCACCCGACGTGAAGAAGGCCGCCAAGCCCTCCGGATCGGGCGCCCACGTCGTGGCACCCGAGGCACTGAAGTAGACCGGGACGGACATCGTTCCGGCCGCGTCACGCACCGACACCACGGCATCGGAGTCCAGGAAGGGGCCGGACGCAATCGATAGGGCGACGTCGTCGCCGTTCACGGACGACGTTGTCCCGGCTGTAGCACCAACCGTGATGGAGTACGGCATGACCCCGCCGGCGACGCGCAGGGCCAGGCTTCCCGGCGGCGAACCCGAGCGGGCCATCAGTCGCGGGGTCGGCGACGTCGACACCACGAGTCGAGCGCGTCCGTTGACCACACTGACGTCGTGAACGACGACCGGGGTCGCGGTGCCGTCGCTCAGCGTGAGGGCCGGAAGACTCAGTGCGTGCAGGTCCCCCCCGTCGAACCCGGTCACCGCCCAGGCGTCCCCCGCTTCGCCGCGATTGCCCCCCTCCGCGTGCATACGGAGGAGGCCGCGGTTGGCGTCGCGCTCGAGCAGCGTGAGGTAGTAGGGGGCACCACTGAGCGGGTCCGGTTGCCGCGCGGCCGTTAGGTCCTGCTTGTAGAAGAGCACGCCCCCCGCGGGGAGCTGTTGGTCGAAGCCGGTCGCGGGCCGGTACTCGGCGATCAAGAACTCGTTGCCGCCACTCCCCATCGGGATGCGCAGGGCCTGCCCGGAGGTCTGCACGGGCTCGAGCTCGATGACCTCATTCCAGACCTCGCCCACGGTCACATAATCCAGCCACCCCAGCTCGTGCTTGAGCGGCGCGGTGAAGTGCGTCGGCCCGAAGGTCCCGGTGGGAGCCGTGGTCGGCCCGCACCCCCATGAGCCGGCTGCCATGAGTTCCCAGCAGCCGAGCACCCACCTGCGCCCCTGGGCACCGGCGGCCCGATCGATCCAGTGGTAGTAGTCGGCGAGCCCGAGCGCGTGTCCGAACTCGTGCGCCAGCGTACCCGCACCTTGCACGCTGGTACCTGTACAGTCCGTCGCCCCCTGCGTGATGTAGTCCTGAACGCGGATCGTGTCGCCGCTGGCTCCGAGGTCATCGGTCCGATACGGCGCCCCCAGGCGGGCCCCGAGCGTCCAGCGATGCGGCCAGATGGCGGGTCCGCCGCAGGACGCCGCGACTTCGAGATACTCGAAGGTGACGACGTCGACGAAGCCATCGTCGTCGCCACTGTCAGGAATTCCGTCCGGACCGTCGTTGTCATAGACAGCGAAGTCGACGGTGCCGTCCAGAGAATCCAGGGCCTCGCGGAAGTACGCCCCTACCTTGCCGTCGTTGCCCAACCCGTCGCTCGCGCCGACCACCTGCGCGACCGTCCAGCTCGTTCGCACCCAGGGGAGGACGTCACCCCGCACGTCGAGAGCACCGCGTGACATTTCCCGGTACGCATCGCTGAGGGTTCCGTGCGGGGAAGGCCCGTCGAACAGCGCCTCCTGCACCATCTCGCGCGTGATGGTCGGCGTCGGTGAGTCGGCGAAGAGGGCCAGCACGACAGGAAGTCGAACCGAGCCGGCGGCAGCGGCGCGGGCGGGCGCCGAACGCGCGAAGAGCGCTCGACTGAATTGATAGGCCGTGGGGTCGGTCCGAACCTGCTCGTAGTAGGCAGCGGGCAGAGGTAGCCCGCGCAGGGCCGCAGCTGCGTCGACGTCTTGGGCCGCCGCGGGAAACGCGCCGCGCGCCGACAACGCTACGGTGACGGCCAAGCCGCGCAGCACTCTGCAGAGGGCTCTCAACGAACCCACTCCAATCGGTACCCTGACAACGTCGCTCGAAGCTCGTCGTCCGGCCCAGCGATCTGGAGCACCGCCGTGGTCGGCGGGCGCGTCGTATCCGCCACCTCGGCCCGGAACGAGAGCGACCCACCACTCGGGCTCACCAGCACCATGGTCGTGACGTCTGCATCGTCGAGCCGGAAGAGCACAACGTCACCGAGGCCCGTCGTCGCACCGAGGCCCTGGCCGCGTAGGGTGACCACGGCGGCACCCTCTGCCCCGTTCGGCGACACCAGCGCCGCAGTGAGCGTGCCCGGTGCCGACTCAGGACCCTGATCCGAGCACGCGGTGAGGAGCACCGCGGTCGCACACACCCCGAGTGCCCGGAGGCATCTCATGTCGTCGCCAAGGCCTCCTGCATCGCGCGCCGACCTTCCTCGAGAAAGTACGGGATGTGCTCGAAGTCGAACGTTCCATAGCCGGCCAGGCGCGGACGCACGTACTCGAGCGGTGGGCCGGCCCACTCGCTGACCGACTCGCGGCGGCGCTGAGCCATCATGATCGTCACCACGCGTTGATGCACGGCGATCATGCCCCCGCGCAGGATCTGGCGCGCGTCCGCGTCCCCGCCCGAGCCCACGTCGACCGCGATGATCCTCTCCGCACCTACCTCGGCGGCCTTGCCAACCGGCAAGGTATCCGCCATTCCACCATCCACGAACGCCCGTCCGTCGCGCTCGTACGGGGGATAGAACACGGGCAAGGCGGACGAAGCGTAGACCGCGTCGGCCAGCGGAACGTCCGTGCGTCCTCCGACACCGAACCACACCATCGACCCGGAGGTCAGGTCGACGGAGTTGAAGAGGACAGGCACGCGGAGCGCGCCCCATCCTTGTTTGGGCAGGATCGACGCGTACAGAGCTCGGAGCGTCTCTCCGTGGAAAACACTCGCCTGGCGTATCCCGTTGATCCACACGGCGCGCCGGTTCACCTTCGCGACCCGAGCGCGGTCGACGGCCAGTGCGTGCGCTCGCATCTGGTCGATGGGCATGCCGCTGGCCGCGAGCGCGCCCACCAAGGCACCGATGCTCGTGCCCACGATTCCGTCGATTTTCACTCCGGCCCCGACGAGGGCCTGCCAAGCGCCGACGTGCGCGAGGCCCTTGAGCCCCCCCCCGCCGAGCACCAGCCAGGTGCCGCCCCGCCCAGGGAGGCCCGCGGCAGAAGAAAAGCCGGCCGGCGGCCCCGGATCGGGCTCCCCGGAAGCCTTGCCAGGCCCGGGACGCTTCACTTGACCCCCCCTTTTGGGCGGCCTAGGTTACGGGCCCTGAAATAAAGAATCATTATTGATAGACGGGCCCAACCGGGCACCGTGAACCCTACTGCCCGAGGGTCTAGATGAGTGTCGCCCCCATTCTGAAGATCGAGGGCCTCCAGGCCAAGGTAGCCGAAGAAGAGCTCGGCATCCTGAAGGGGGTGGACCTGGTGATCCGCCCCGGCGAGATCCACGCCATCATGGGCCCGAACGGGTCCGGTAAGAGCACGCTCGCCAAGGTTCTCGCCGGCCACCCGGGATACGAGGCCACCGGCGGGAGCGTCACGTTCGACGGGCGCGACCTGCTCGAGCTCGAAGCGGACGAACGCTCGCAGGCCGGCGTCTTTCTCGCGTTCCAGTATCCGGTCGAGATCCCCGGCGTGTCTATCGCGAACTTCCTGCGCACTGCGGTGCAGTCGCGCCTCGAGGAAGGCCAGGAGTTGGACATCTTCGAGTTCACGGACATGCTCGCCGAGCGCATGGCCATGCTGGAGATGGACATCGCCTTTGCCGAGCGCCACGTGAACGAGGGCTTCAGCGGCGGCGAGAAGAAGCGCAACGAGATCCTCCAGATGGCTGTGCTCAAGCCGAAGCTCGCCGTCCTGGACGAGACCGACTCAGGCCTGGACATCGACGCGCTCAAGATCGTCGCCAACGGTGTGAACATGCTGCAGAAGGAGGATCCTTCCATGTCGATCCTCCTCATCACGCACTACCAGCGCCTGCTCGATTACATCAAGCCGCACCATGTGCACGTGATGGTCGCCGGTCGCATCGTGCGCTCCGGCGGACCCGACGTCGCCTTGGACCTCGAGGCAGAGGGGTACAGGGAGTACGAGGGCATCGAGCCGTCGACCAACGGCAAGCACGCCTGAGCCGGGGAGGAATCCATGCCGCAAGACACCACGATCACAGAGCTCAACCTCGACGAATACAAGTACGACTTCGTCACCGAGAGCGAGCCGGTATTCAGGGCCAAGAAGGGCCTTTCGGAGGAGGTCGTTCGACAGATCTCCGCCCATAAGAAGGAGCCCCAGTGGATGCTCGACTTCCGGCTGAAGGCGCTGAAGACGTACGAAGCCAAGCCGATGCCGAAGTGGGGCGGCGACCTCTCGGATCTCGAGCGCGTGCTCGACGAGATCTACTTCTACGTGCGTCCCCAGGACCGCATGATGAACTCCTGGGAGGACGTGCCGGACTCGATCAAGGAGACCTTCGAGAAGCTCGGCATCCCCGAGGCGGAGCGTAAGATCCTCGCAGGGGTCGGCGCACAGTACGAGTCCGAGATGGTCTACCACTCGCTGCGGAAGGAGTGGACTGACAAGGGCGTGATCTTCGACTCGATCGAGGACGGCCTCAAGAACCATCCCGAAATTTTCCGCGAGCACTTCGCCACGGTCATCCCTCCGGAGGACAACAAGTTCTCCGCCATGAACTCGGCGGTGTGGTCGGGCGGTTCCTTCGTCTACATCCCGAAGGGCGTGAAGCTCGAGACGCCGCTGCAAGCCTACTTCCGCGTGAACCAGGAGCGGATGGGTCAGTTCGAGCGCACGCTCATCATCGTCGACGAGGGTGCGAACGCGCACTACATCGAGGGATGCACCGCGCCGGTCTACTCGACCGAGTCGTTCCACTCGGGCGTGATCGAGATCATCGTCAAGAAGAACGCGCGCTTCCGCTACACGACCATCCAGAACTGGTCGAACAACATGTACAACCTCGTCACCCAGCGGGCGATGGTGGGCGCGGGTGGGCACATGGAGTGGCTCGACGGCAACCTCGGGTCGAAGCTGACCATGAAGTATCCGTCCTGCTACCTGATGGGCGAGGGCGCGCACGGCGAGATCCTGTCGATTGCGTACGCGGGGAACGGCCAGCACCAGGACACGGGCGGCAAGGTCGTGCACGTCGCGCCGCATACGACGTCCTCGATCGTGTCGAAGTCGATCTCGAAGGGCACGGGCCGAGCCACCTACCGCGGCCTCTGCAAGGTCTACAAGGGCGCGCACCACGCGCGCTCGAACGTCGAATGCGACGCGCTGCTCATCAACGACACCTCGCGCACCGACACGTATCCGTACATCGAGATCGACGAGAACGACGCCAATGTCGGTCACGAAGCCTCGGTGTCGAAGATCGGCGAAGAGCAGCTCTTCTACCTCACGAGCCGTGGCATTCCCGAGGACGAGGCGATGGCGATGATCGTGCGCGGCTTCATCGAGCCGATCGCGAAGGAGCTGCCGCTCGAGTACGCCGTGGAGCTGAACCGGCTCATCGAGATGGAGATGGAGGGTAGCGTTGGTTAACGCGCCGTCGACGCTGGCTCCGGAAGGCGTGACGCCGGCATTCAATGCCGACGCCGCGAAACGCCTCTCCAAGGGTGAGCCCTCGTGGCTCGCCGAGCGACGGATGCAGGCCTGGTCCGTGTACGAGCAGACACCGCTCCCGACCACGCGGCTCGAGGAGTGGCGCTACACCGACCTGAAGAAGAAGCTCGCTTGGGAGTCCCTGAGACTCGCGAAGAGCCGGCCCGTGCCCGACGACCCGAAGAAGTGGCCGAAGCGGCTGCGCGCGGCGATGGACGAGGACCACGAAGCGTCGGGCCACGTCGTACTCATCGACGGCCACGTCGTGCACGCGGACCTCGACCCGTCGCTGGTCAAGAAGGGGGTCGTGCTCAGCTCGCTGCACCAGGCGGTGCAGACGCACGAGACTCTCCTGCGCGAGCACCTCGCCGTCACCGTGCCTGCCGAGGATGGTAAGCTGGCGGCACTGAACGCCGCCCTCTGGGCTGACGGCGTGTTCCTGCACGTGCCGCGTGGCGTCCGACTGGATCTCCCGGTGCGCGTCACACGATGGCTCTCCGAGGCGGGTGCGGCATACTTCAGTCGCGTGTTGATCGTCGCGGAACGCGTGAGCCAGGTCTCCTACGTCGACGAGATCCTCTCCGACGACTTCGCTTCGCAGACGTTCACGTCGAGCGCCGTCGAGGTGATCGCACGGGACGGCGCGCAGGTGCAGTACGTGGCGGTCCAGCGGCTCGGCAAGGGCGCGTTCTATCAGTCGGTGCAGCGCACCCTGGCTGGGCGCGACGCGACGCTCGATACGCTGAACGTCGGCCTCGGAGCCTCGGTGAGCCGCGTCGACCTGAACGCGCGACTGCTCGGGCCCGGCGCCAACTCGGACATGCTCGGACTCTATTTCGGCGATGGCGATCAGCACTTCGACTTCAACACCAGCCAGGACCACACCACGCCGAACACCTCGAGCGACCTGCTCTACAAAGGCGCCCTAGACGGTTCGAGCCGCGCGGTGTTTCGCGGGATCATCCGCGTACTTCCCGGCGCGCAGAAGACGGACGCATATCAGAAGAACCGCAACCTGCTCCTTTCTCCCAAGGCGCACGCCGATTCGCTGCCGAACCTCGAGATCCAGGCGGACGACGTGAAGTGCTCACACGGCGCCACCGTGGGAGAGCTCGACGAGGAGGCGAAGTTCTACCTGATGTCGCGCGGACTCGACCGGACGACGGCCGAGCGGCTGGTCGTACTCGGGTTCCTGGGGGAGGTGTTGTCGAAGCTCCCGCTGGGGGGTGTGGCCGATAAAGTCACGCGGGTCATCGAGGAGAAGCTTGCGCAGCACGCGTGAGGGGTTCGGCGCACGGGGTACGCTCCTCTCCGGGGACCGCTCGGGCGGCTACCTGGTGGGTACGCTCCCGCATGCGACGCCTCGCTTAGCGGCGCGGGGCCGACCAGGTCCCCGCGCCGATGTCCCCTTCGAGAAGCGTACCCCGTGCGCCTTTCGCGCGGGCAGAACAGCACCTTCCGGGCGCGCGACCACGCATGGCTGACTGGGTTCGCGTGGCCCGCGTGGCTGACTGCCCCGTCGGCGCGCTGAAGGGGGTCGACGCGAAGGGCACGGCGATCGTGCTCGCCAACGTCGACGGGCGGATCTGCGCGCTGGTGGACCGCTGCTCGCACGAGGAGTACCCGCTCTCGGACGGTGAGCTCGACGGCGATCAGGTCGTGTGTGCGTACCACGGCGCGCGCTTCGACGCGTGCTCGGGAGCACGCAAGACACTACCGGCCGTGCTCCCCGTGCGGTCCTATCCCGTGGAAGTGCGCGACGGGGACATCTTCGTGGACGTGGACTGAGTCATGGCCGTCTTCGACCCGAAGCGCATCCGAGCCGAGTTTCCGGCGCTCGACCAGAAGGTGAACGGGAAGCCGCTCATCTATCTGGACAGCGCAGCTACCTCGCAGAAACCGAAGCACGTGCTGCACGCGTTGGACGCGTACTACGAGCACGACAACGCCAACGTGCACCGCGGCATCCACGAGCTGTCACGCCGCGCCACCGAGGCATTCGAGGAGGCGCGCGGCAAGGTCGCGCGCTGGATCGGAGCGAGCGACCCCGCCGAGTTGATCTGGACCAGCGGCACCACCGGCTCGATCAACCTCGTCGCGTCCGCATGGGGACTCGACAACGTGAAGCAGGGGGACGAGATCCTCCTCTCGGTGCTCGAACACCACTCGAACATCGTGCCGTGGCAGCTACTCGCCCGTCGCACCGGCGCGAAGCTCCGCTACATCGAGATCGACGATCAGGGGCGGCTGATTCTCGATGACCTCGACTCGCTGCTTACTGACCGCACCAAGATCGTCGCGATCTCGCATGTGTCGAACGCGCTGGGCACCGTGAACCCGGTGAAGCGCATCGCGGCCGCGGCGCGCCGCGTCGGAGCGCTGGTCGTGGTGGATGGCGCACAGGGCGCGGTGCACACCAAGGTTGACGTGCAGGACCTCGGCGTGGACTTCTACGCCCTCTCCGGTCACAAGATGTGCGGCCCGACCGGCAGCGGGGCGCTCTGGGGTCGCCGGGACCTACTCGAAGCCATGTCCCCCTATCAGGGGGGCGGCGAGATGATCCACTTCGTGCACCGGGACGAGAGCACCTGGGCCGAGTTGCCGCACAAGTTCGAGGCGGGCACGCCGAATATCGCCGGCGCGATCGGACTCGGCGCCGCGGTCGACTTCCTGTCCGAGATCGGCATGGAGTCGATCGAGGCGCACGAGCGAAAGCTCATGAAGTACGCGCTCGACAAGGTCCGGGCGATCGACGGCATCCGCATCTACGGCCCTGACTCGCTCGATGAGCACTCCGCCGTCGTGTCGTTCACGCTGGGCGATGCCCACCCACACGACATCTCGACGATCCTGGACGCCGAGGGCATCGCGATCCGTGCGGGACACCATTGCGCACAGCTCGTGATGAAGCGCTACGGCATCGCGGCCACTGCCCGCGCCTCGTTCTACCTGTACAACACCGAAGAGGACGTCGACCGGCTGGTCGAGGGCCTGGCAGTGGTGGCCGGGATCTTCGGCTAGTCCGTCTTCCCGGCTGCCACCGGTGGGCCGGCGGCCAGGCCGGCCGCCGCCGCGATCTCTTCGCCCAGACCGAGCACGACGAGCAGGTCGCCCTCGACGACGCGCTCGTCGCCACGCGGGTTCGGTATGAGCTGCTCGCCCCGACGGATCGCGACGACCGTCACGCCGAACACGCGCCGCAGGTCTGAGTCCACGAGGCGCTGGCCGGCAAGCGTGCTGCCCGCATCGACGCGCAACGTGGTGATCTCGACGTCCGTGAGCGTCTGTTTGAGGTCATGCAGGCTCGGCGCCACGGCGGCGGGCGAGCGCCACATCTCGTAGTTGCCCGCCCTGATCTCGGAGACGAAGGCCTCGATCTCGGCGCGCGGCACGAGGTAGCCGGTGAGCACCCGCGAGACGATCTCGACCGAGGTCTCGAGCTCCTCGGGCACGACCGTATCCGCGCCCAAGCCCTTCAGTGCCTCGACCTCGCGCACATACCGCGTGCGCGCCACGATCGAGCAGGTGGGGTTGAGCGCTCGGACGAGGGAGGTCACTTGGCGCGTGGCGGCCGCGTCGGAGAGCGCGACGACCACCGCCCGCGCGCGCGGTACCCCGAGATGCTCGAGCAGCGCCTCGCGCGTCGCGTCGCCGTAGAACACCGGGACGCCGAGCGCGCGCTCGGTCGTCACGAGGGCAGGGTTCATGTCCACGGCCACGTAGGGGATGCCGGCGACGGTGGCGGCCCGACTCACGTTCCGGCCGTTGATCCCGTATCCGATCACCACCAGGTGGTTCTCGAGCCGTTTGGGTGTGCGCTCCGATTCCGCCACGCGTCCCCGGCTCTGGAGGCGGTGCGGAAGGGGGAGCCTGTGCAGGAGGCTCGCGAGCCGGGGTGCCGACGTGACCAAGAAAGGTGTGAGGCCGATGGTCGCGACCGTGGTGGCGACGAACCACTGGTAACTCGAGTCGCTGACCAGGCCGGCCGCGATGCCCGCACCCGCGAGCACGAACGAGAACTCCCCGACCTGGCTCGTCGCCATGCCGGTGATGACCGCTGTGCGGAGCGGCGAACCCACCACGAGCACCGCGATGGTTCCGGCCAAGACCTTGACCAGGAGCACGCCGAGGACGAGCGCCACGAGCAGGATGGGCTGGCTGGCCGCAAGCTGCAGGTCGAGCAGCATGCCGATGCTGATGAAGAAGAAACTCGCGAACACGTCGCGGAAGGGCAGGATGTCCGCGAGCGCTTGATGGCTGTACTCCGACTCGGACACGAGCAGCCCTGCGAGGAAGGCCCCGAGCGCGAGCGACAGTCCGGCGAGCGACGCGACCCAGGCGATCGAGAGGCACAGGGTCAGGATCGTGAGCAGGAAGAGATCACGACTGCGCGTGTGCACAACGCGGTCCAGCAACTGTGGCACGACGAAGCGGGCCAGCAGGGTCACGACCGTGAGGATCGCGACGGCTTGCACAAAGAAGCGGCCGAGCGCCCCGACGAGCCCTCCCGAGGTACCTGCGAGCACTGGGATCAACAACATCATCGGGACGATCATCAGGTCCTGATAGACGAGCATGGCCATGCTCATGCGCCCGTGCGGCGCGTCGATCTGGGCGCTCTGCTGCAGGAGTCGCAGGACGACCGCAGTCGAACTCAGTGACGTCGTCAGGCCCAAAAAGAGTGCACCATTGGGCGGCACCCCGAACTGGATCAGCGTCAGGAACACCGCGCCCGTCACCAGGGCGATCTGAACCGACCCACCGACGAGCGCAGCGCGCCGCATGCGCATGAGGTCCGCGAGCGAAAACTCGAGACCGATCGTGAACAGGAGCAGCACGACGCCGATCTCTGCGATCTGCTGGACGTCTTCCCCGCCCTCGACGAGGACGAAGCCGTGCGGCCCGAGTAGCATGCCGGAAATCAGGAACCCGACGATCGGCGGCAGACGCACTCGGTACGATGCGTACAACACGCCGATCGAGACGACCAGCAGTGTGACGAGGTCGGCGAGGAGCGGTGCGTGCATCACGCGGGCAGTTGGAGTCGTCGGGTAAAGTGAAAGGTCGCGGGCGGGGAACGCGCGGGAAAGCCGACTCGAGTCTCGGGGGAGCCGACGCCCAGGACGCGGACCGTAGCGCCTGCCGGGCGGTACCCTAGATTTCGACCTCGAACCCGAGACGGACCGGCCGATGGACACTCCGCAGCTCAACTCGCTCTACCAGCAGATCATCCTCGAGCACTATCGCAATCCTCGGAACAAAGCAGAGCTGGCCGAGAAGACGATCGAGGTCCACCTCGCCAATCCGGTCTGCGGCGACGAGATTCGACTCCAGTTGCGCATCGAGGACGACCGGATCGCCGAGGCGAAGTTCGTCGGTTCCGGGTGCTCGATCTCGCAGGCCGCCGTCAGCATGATGACCACGCTCCTGAAGGGTCGCTCGCTGACCGACGCAGACGCGCTCGCCAAGCGGTTCACCCAGTTGATGCACGGCGACGCGGACGCTGCAAAGGACAAAGCCCTTGGTGACCTGCGCGCTCTGGCAGGCGTCAGCAAGTTCCCCGTGCGCATCAAATGCGCGCTGCTCGGCTTCGATGCCCTACAGCAGGCGCTCCAGAAGCACCCCGCCGGAGACGGTCACTGACCTCCGTCGAGGTCCATTCGGCCCACCTCAGCGCAACGCGCGCTGGGCCGCTGACCGTGTGGGTCTCCCCCGCGGGGGTTCGCAGGATCGAGTTCGGCCTCCTGCCGCGGGGGCACCGCGAGGACCCACCGGAAGCATGGCCGTCGCAGCTGACCCGGGTCGTGGATCAGTTGCAGGACTACTTTGCGAAGGGGCGCCGAACGTTCGAGGTGGCGCTCGACTTCCCGGATTCCGTTAGTGGCTTCCAGCGGGAGGTCTATGACCGCCTGCTGGCGATCCCCTACGGGCACGTCGTCTCGTACGGCCGAGTCGCGAAGGATATCGGCAAGCCCGACATGGCCCGCGCAGTCGGCCAAGCCGTGGGCTCGAACCCGATCCCGATCATCGTCCCGTGCCACCGAGTCGTGGCTTCCGACGGGACCCTGACCGGCTTCGGCGGCGGACTTCCGGCCAAGGTCGCCTTGCTCAAGCTCGAAGGGATCGACGTCGACGGCGTGAAGCCGACGAGCAAGGTGCACCCCGAGGTGATTCCGCTCGACCTGTAGGCGGGCGGAGGGTCGGCTGGCTGCGATGGCCCCCGTTGGGCACCGCCGGCCCCCTGACGTCAGCCGAAGCGAGCGGGAGAAAGTCCCTCGAGTCGCGGATCGACCTGGCCCATGACGTGGTTCGCGATCAGCTCGCCGGTGACGGGCGCAAGCGTGAGGCCCAGCATGCCGTGCCCGGTCGCGACGCTCACGCCGCCCACGCCCGGCAGCGGACCCACGATCGGGAGGCCATCGACCGACATGGGGCGGAGCCCGCACCACTCGGAGAGGGGTCGCGCCGTGCCGATGCCGGGGAAATAGAGACGGCCGGCCGCGGTGAGCTGTCTCAGGCGCGGACCCCGCATCACGTGGTTCGCGCCCGAGAACTCCATGGTGCCGGCGAAGCGCACCACCGTGTCCATGGGGAGACAGAACGTAGATGCCTCGTGCAGCACACACGCGATGCGGATGCGCGGTGCCCCGTTCGGCCCAATGGGGATGTCCCGGTGATACCCCTTCCCCGGCTGCACGGGAAGTCGGGTTCCGAGCCGCTTGGCCAACTGCAGGCTCAGTGGCCCGGTCGCCAATACCACCGCGTCGGCCGGCTCGACGGCACCACTCGCCAACGCGACGCCCGTCGTGCGTCCGCTCTCCAGTACCACCGACGCCACCTCGACGCCCTCTCTGAGTTCGACACCCCGTCTTGCCGCGGCCAGCGCGAACCGCTCAAGGAACAGCGCGGGATCCATGGATGCGGCCTCGGGGTGGAAGACCGCGCCAATGGTGTGCGGTCCGAGGGCCGGCTCGCGCCGTCTCACTTCCTCGCCATCGAGCGTCTCCGGCCTGTATCCGTGCGGCTCGATGAGCGCCGCTTCATGCCGCGCCTCCGCCAGCCCCGCCTCGGTGGCACAGACGTCGTAGTAGCCCTCCCTCCTGTACTCGCATTCTATGCGCTCCTCGACCACGAGATGGTCGAAGAGCGCGAGCGACTGCTTGCCGAGCGGTGCCATGATGCCCACGGCGTGTCCGACGTGCTCGGGAGTGCAGTAGCGCGCGAACCCGATGAGCCACCGCCACAGCCCTGGGTTCCAGCTCGGATGGATGTAGAGCGGACTGGTGGGGTCGAGCATGTGCCGGATCGCCTTGCCTACCCGTCCCGGCTTGTTGAGCGGTGGGTGCCCCGGGGTAGCCGTGCCCGCGTTGCCCCACGACGCTCCGGCACCCAGCCGTTCGCGCTCGAGAATCACCACGCGAGCACCGGCGCGAGCGAGATAGTACGCACAACTCACCCCGATGACGCCCCCGCCGACTACGATGACGCGCGGACTGCTCCCCATGGGCACTGACGCCCGTCAGCCGACCGTGGGGTCGAGCAGCACCTTGATCGACCCTGTCCGTCGCCGGTTCCACGCCGTCGACAGCGCGTCGCGGTACTGCGCCAGCGGGTACACGTGCGTCACCATGCGCTCCAGCGGCGCTCCGGTCTCGATCAGTAGTTGCTGCGTCACATCGAAGGTGTGTCGTCGCTCCCCGCGCCACTCCTCTTCGCCGTAGCAAACGAACCCTTTGATGGCGAGCTCGCGTGCCCACACGAACGTGAGATCGAGCTTCGGAATCTCCGCGGCACACCCGAGCAGGACGATGCGTGCGCGGGGCGCGGCGTAGCGCAGCGCCTGCTTGACCGTCTCGGCACTACCGACACAATCGAAGATCAGTGGGAAGCCGCCGCCGGAATACACCTCATCACCCACGATCGGCATGTAGGCGTGCGCGCCCGTCTCTACAAGAGCCTCCCGCGCCTCGTCACCCGGCGACACCACGTCGGTAGCGCCCAGACTGCGAGCGATATCCGCCTCGTGACCCCGCTTGATCTGCGCGATCAACTCACCCTCGAAGCCCGCGGCCCTGAGAGCCCAGATGGATCCCAACGCAATCGGTCCACTGCCGATCACGAGAGCCGGACCAGGCCCGAAGGGCCGCATCCCGAGCGCCGCATGCATGCCTACGGCGAGGGGCTCCATGAGCACGCCCGTCTTGTCCGAAACGCGATCATCGAGCGGGAAGACCTGGCTCTGGTGCACGACCATCCGTTCGCCCCACCCGCCCGCGAGATCGGCCTGGTATCCGATGGTGAGCCCCCGCCGAAGTGCGCGACCTGCCACCTCGGTCGTGCCACTCTCGCCCGCGCGCTCACACGTGCCGTGGAGTCCGCTCGAGCACGATGCGCATCGCTCCAGACCGTGGAAACCACGTACCGTGCAGGAGATGACCGGGTCGACGGCGACGCGTTGGCCGCGCTCCAGGCCCCTGACGTCGGGGCCTACCTCGACGACCCGTGCGAGGATCTCGTGTCCCAGAACCGCAGGAAAGGAGCCGAACGGCTCCATTGCAGGACTCGACTTGAACGTGATGTTGCCCAAGTCCGAGCCGCAGATCCCCGAGGCTACGACCTGGAGACGAACCCATTCGCCGCCGGGAAGTTCGGGCTCCGCCACATCGCGCAGCCGCACCCCGCTCAGCCCTCCGAAGAGTACTGACTCGGTGACACCGCCTAGGCCCTTCCCCAAGAGGTACCCGGGCACCGTAACGTCGAACGTGACTGCTCGCATGGGCTAGGAATCCTCCCCTGGCGATTCGGGGTCCCCATCGCCGATCTCTGCGTCGTCGTCGAGCCCCAACACATCGCGAGCGTCGGCTTCGTCGGCGGCCAGCACCCAAAGGATGGGCGGACGTGAAAACGTCGTACCGAAATCGACCCCGCCAGCATCATCGATCTGGAGGCGGTAGGGGATCTCGGCGTCTTCCAAGAAGCCCGCCGCTAGCTCTGCCTCGTGACGATGACCAAAGCGCGCCAGGATCACTTCGCGCTCGGCAGCATTCCCGCCGCCCATCGCTCAGCGCGGTCCCTTCTCGAGTGTCGGGTTCGTGTTGTACGCGACCGACGCACCCGGCGGGATGCTCAGATACGTCCACTGATCGCGTCGCAACATCTTCCCCAAGTAGGTCATCTGCCCGGCGTGATAGCTGGTGTGCGCGAGCGACCGCTCCAGCGCCTCGCCGACCGTGGCGGGAACGCCCCGCACGCTGACCACCCTGACGAGGTCCACGTCCGTGAGTGGCGCCAGGGCCGCGAACAGGATGCTCCAGCCGCGCTCCCATTTGGCCATGACGTCGGCCCGCCCTACGCGACGGTCTTCGAACTCCGAGTCGCGATTCCTCCACGGCTTCTCGCCGTCCGTGGTAAGGAAGTCTGTGAAGCGCGACTCCAGGTTTCCCGATACGTGCCACACGATCATCGCGATGGACAGACTCTCGGGCGTCGGTCGCCACACGAGCTGATCGTCCGCGAGCTGTTCGATCGTACCTTCTCCGAGTGCCTTGTAGCGCCGGTACTCGGTCTCGATGGCTGCCATCACGTGCCGGGGATTCGTCATCTCTGGACACTCCTCCGTCGGACCACCGCCAGCAGGGCTTTGGTGCCGAGCATGAGTCGCGGGAAGGGTTTGCGCCGTTCGACGGAACGGGCCGCCAATATAGTCGGGGCCCGACCGCGAGCGCGCCTACGTTTGATTCCCCGGGCGCCGCTCGCGAGCTTGAGGCCATGAAGACCGCCATCGTCGCCGGGTGCAGGACGCCGTTCCAGCGATCCGGGAGTGACTTCGCCGACCTCAACGCGATCGAGTTGGGCAAGCTGGCCGTGAAGGACGTGCTCGCCCGCAGCGGGCTCCCGGGCCAGCGGGTCGACCACCTCGTGTACGGCACGGTGGTGCACGACACGAAGGCGCCGAACATCGCGCGCGAGGTCGGTCTCGCGGTCCTGCCCAAGACGGTACCCGCAGTCACCGTATCGCGGGCCTGCGCCTCGGCCAATCAGGCGATCACCGACGGGGTTCTGCTCATCGAGTCGGGACAGGCGGACGTGGTCATCGCGGGGGGTGCGGAATCGCTCTCGCACATCCCGATCACGGTGAGCCCACGCCTGTCGAAGAGCCTCGTGTCTGCCGCCAAAGGCAAGACGGTCGGTCAGAAGCTCGGGGCATTCAGGTCCGTGAGACCGAAGGATCTCCTGCCTCAGCAACCGGCCATCGCCGAACCCACCACCGGCGAAACGATGGGTCAGGCCGCCGAGCGAATGGCCAAGCTGAACGGGATCTCGCGGCAGGCCCAGGACGACTGGGCGCTCCGCTCCCACCGGCTGGCCGCGGCGGGCACGGAGGACGGCCGGCTCACCGCCGAGCTCGCAGTAGTGTATGTGCCGCCGGCATTCACCAAGGTCGTCGAGAAGGACAACGGCATCCGCAAGGACTCGACGCCGGAGAAGTTGGGCATGCTCCCGCCTGTCTTCGATCGGAAGTTCGGCTCCGTGACGGCGGGCAACGCGTCGCCTCTCACGGACGGCGCGTCGGCCGTCGTGCTCATGAACGCGGACAAGGCGCTCGCCGAAGGCATCGAGCCCATGGGATACGTACGCAGCTGGGCGTGGACCGCACTCGACCCGGCGGCTCAGCTGCTCCAGGGCCCGGCGTACGCAGCGCCGATCGCGCTCGACCGAGCCGGCCTCACCATGGTCGATATCGGCCTCATGGAAATGCACGAGGCGTTCGCGGCTCAGGTGCTCTCGAACCTCCAAGCTCTGTCGTCGCGTGAGTTCGCCCAGAAGGAGCTCGGACGGAGTGAGGCAGTCGGACACCCGGATGTCGACCGCATCAATGTGATGGGGGGATCCCTCGCGATCGGGCACCCCTTCGGTGCGACGGGGGGCCGGCTGACGACCACGCTGCTGAACGAAATGAAGCGCCGCGACGTCCAGTTCGGCCTCATCACCGTCTGTGCAGCAGGCGGCATGGGCTTCGCGATGGTGGTCGAGCGACGTCGGTAGACGTCTTTGCGTGACCTAGGGGACAGGCCCTCCGGCCGCTCCCGCCCACGTCGCTGCGTTCTGCCACAGGGTCGCCACGTTGCCGGTCGCGGACGCGCCCGAGGCCGGAAAGAGGCTGATGGCCACCATCCGCGACCCCTGTGGAAGCGTCTGGTATCCGACCAGCGGGCTGTTGTCGCTCCAACGCGCAACGACCGTCGTGTTCGCTTTGGCCGCAACCGCGCCCCGGAAGCCGGTGGAGGTCAGCGTCGTCAGCCCCGCGGTCAGCGGATGCGCGATGAGCGTGCTGTCGTTCCTGAGCGTCGCGGACTGATACGTCTGCCCGCTCCCGCTCGTGAACGGATCGAACGCCTCCAAGGCCCCCCACCCCGGCGAGCCTAGGCCGCTGTCACTACGGTTCTGCCAATAGAACGTGGCGGTGATGACGTTGCCGCCGAGTTGCACGTAGTCCTCGATCTGATCGCCCAGCACCGGGGACTGATTGAAGAGACCGTTCGCGAAGAGGAGCACGACGTCGTACTGGGATAGAACGTTCAGCCCGGGCGGACCGTTCACGAAGAAGAACGCTCGCGTGGTGAGGTTCGGCACGCCGGCGAACAACGCCTTCACCGCAACGGTGTCGTCGGCAAACGCGAGGTCACCCCCGGACACGATGAGCAGATCGATCTGGCACGCCGTCGCCTGCGTCGCGAAGTCGGCGACGATCGACGAGGCGCTGTTCACCACGTTCACGTTCCGCAGCGACGGACACACGACCTGGGTTCCCGGCGGTGTGGGCGCTACCTGGTAGAGGCCAGTGTTGACGCCCCCCAAGAGGAAGAGGTAGCTGCCGTCCGGCTCCGTGGTCACCGAGCCGATCAGGCTGTTCCCCTGCATCAGGTCGACATCCACACCCGCGAGCGGCACACCAGCCGCACTCGTGACGCGCCCCCGAATGCCAGGGCCGGTGTAGCGGACACCGAGCGCTACCGGTGTCCCCGTCGAAGAATCCTGCACGCGCAGGTACGATGACGTCCGATAAAGCTCCTGCGACCCATCGAGCCCTACCACGGTCACGAGAACGGGGAGCCCGAGGGTTGGCCGCGGGAGCGCCAATTCGATCGCGTGTTCGGACCCGCCCGGCGTCACGCTCACCGTAACGTCGAGGAGCGTGCCCTGGCTCAGGCTGTCCTGCACCGTGACGTGATAGGTATCGACGAGCCCGAACGCCGCAGACAAGGCGCCGACCTCTGCCTGCGACACCGCCGCAGGCGCCTGAAGCGAGAAGAGGAGCGGGAGGCCGTCCGACGGATCGGGAGCCACGCCATCGGAGCAGGCCGCGCCGGCTGCCGCGAACCACATCGCGAGCAGCCGACGCGCGCAACTCACCTACCGCCCTCCCATGATCTGGACCGACGCCGTCACGTGGCCGCCGGCATAGTCGACGTTCTCGGGCGTCACCAACGAGCTCGCAAACTCGAAGCCGCCCGACATGAGGCCGCCGCTCACGTCGAGGTGCACCGGGCCGAGGCCCAGCCCCACACCGCCGCTGATCGCTTGGAGGCCGTCCGACCCTTTGGCCCCGCCGGCTCGCAATGTCAGGAACCAGAGACGCTGCTCGATGCCGAGGGAGATACGGTCATCCCACTGGCTGTGTTCGCGCCCCTTTGGCGATACGGACGACCCGACGAGCTCGAGCGACGTGCCACCCGCCCGCCACCCGACCCCGAGCCGATAAACGGTCGGGAAGAACGCACCTGGGAGGAGCCCCCGGGCGGTCTCGTACATCGGCAGGCTCATGGCGTTCGGGTCGATCGTCTGGTTCGAGTAGCGCAGCGAGTCGAGTAGCTCCTCGCCGTCGAGATCGAAGGAGCTGGCGCACCCCGGCGTTCCGCTGTCACAGCCGTGGTAGGTGTACTCGTAGCCGACCAGTTCGTCGTCCCACGTCATCTTCTGGATGACGTTGGTCGCCGACGCAGACACGCGGAGCCCGGCAACGAGCTCGAGTGCCAGACCCACATCCACCCCGTAC
>JBEBGN010000203.1:0-5178 GCA_040081395.1 Longimicrobiales bacterium | reverse complement strand
GGGTGGGACGCCCCGATGCGTGGATGGGCGCTACGAGCCAGACCGCCGCGAGGAGCGGCGCCAGAACGATCGGTGCGCCGGCGTGGACCCAGGCCCCCCCCAGCGAGAACGCCAGGGCCAGCCTCAACACGGGCGGCGCCTGACTCAATCGAGTCGGGTGCCTCCGTGGGCCGCGCTTGTCAGCTCCTCTCCTTCCCCTCCGAGAACAGCTCCTGTTGATCCCGATCGATGAAGCGATTCCGCTCCTCGAGGTCCTCCGCCTCCAGGCGCGCGCGCAGGATGCGGCGCACCTTGAGGTCCGAGCGCACGCCGGCGACCAACATGACGAGCATGCCGACGAGCAGGCTCGCGAACGCAATCACGGTGAGGGGCACGCCGTACAGGGTGACGAAGCCCAGCCGCAGTGTTACGCGCTGCCCGGAGTTGAGCGATGCGAACCCCATCGCCAACGCGAGCCCCGCCAGCACACCGCCACCGGCGAGCACGCGGCTCATGCGCCCACCGCCGTCGCCGCGGTGGCGACCTCGGCCCCGGAGAAGGTCGCGCCCGTCGTGTGCAGCAGCTCGACCCGCACGTATTCCCCGATGCGGGCAGCGTCGCCATCGAAGACGACCATCTTGTTGCGCCGTGTCCTGCCGAGTACCTGCCCCGCGTCGCGACCTGGCCTCTCGATGAGGACCTCCTCGACGCGTCCTATCTCACGCGCGTTGATCTCCGCCGCGACTCCGCGGGAGACCTTGATCAGCTCCGCCAGCCGTGCCTGCGCTTCCTCGGCACCGAGGAAGTCCTCGGCCGGCAGCCTGGCCGCAGGGGTCCCGTCGCGGAGCGAGTACTTGTAGGTGTAGGCTTCGTCGAAGCGCACCGTGCGCATGAGTTCGAGCGTCTCGCGGAACTCCGCGTCGGTCTCGCCGGGGAACGCCACGATGATGTCGGTGGAGATCGCGACGTCCGGCACCGCCGCCCGCACGAGCTCGACCTTCTCGATCAGCTCTGCGACGGTGTAACGGCGCAGCATCCGCCTGAGCGTGCGATCGCTCCCCGACTGCGCCGGCAGGTGTAGGTGCTCGCACAGCGCCGACTCCTCCGCCATGGCTTCGACCAGCTCTGGGGTGACGTCGTTCGGGTGCGGCGAGGTGAAGCGGACGCGACGGATGCCAGGAACGCGTGCCACGCGCCGCAGGAGGGCCGGGAAGGTCACGTCCCCGGAGCGATACGAGTTCACCGTCTGGCCGAGGAGCGTCACCTCGCTCACCCCGCGCGCAGCCAAGCCCTCGATCTCCGCCAGGACCTCGGCTGCGTCACGGTTCTTCTCCGGCCCGCGCACGTACGGGACGATGCAGAACGTGCAGCGGTGGTCACAGCCGCGCTGAATGGGAACCCAGGCCACCGGACCCTCTGCGCGGCGTTGCTCGAGACCCTGATAGTTCTCGGTGGCCTGCAGCTCGACCACCGCCAGTTGCGTGCGCCCCCGCGACGAGCGCTCGTTGCGAATACGCTGGAGTGACTCCGGAAGGGCGCGATACCCATCGGGCCCCATCACTAGGTCGACGTAGGGAGCCTGTTCCAAGAGGGAAGTCCCCAGGCGCTGCGCCATGCACCCCGTCACGCCGATCACCAGATCGGGGTTGTCGCGCTTCAACCCGTTGAGCTGCGACACGCGACCGAGCACACGCGTCTCCGCATGCTCACGGATCGCACACGTATTCACGAGGACGACGTCGGCATCCTCGGGGGAATGCACGATCTCGTAGCCTTGCTCCGCGAGCAGGCCCTCCATCAGCTCGCCGTCGCTGATGTTCATTTGGCATCCGTACGTCTCGACGTACGCACGCGGGTGCGGGCGGTTGCGCATCATGCGTCAATTCGCGCACCAGATGCGGGGCGCGTCAATACGTGGATGCTCCGCGCCCATGGGCGGGCGGTTAGAAGCCCGAAACCCTGAGCGACATCGTCGCCCGCCAGAAGTCCTCCTGGTAGCTCCCCGTCGAGCGGGTCCCCTTCTCGAGGCCCACGTCCAAGGCGGCGAGCACGATCTCGTTCGTCTCGTTCAAAGACAAGCCGAAGCCGCCCGAAAAGCTCTGCTCGTGCGCGCTGCCCCCCTCGAGTGCGAACGGGAGGCCTCGTCGGCGGAAGCCGAGCCGCAGCGGCGTAGTGCGACCGAAGAACCGGGCCTGGGCCAACTCCAAGCCCCCGCCGAACGACGTCGTCGAGCCGGCCTCGCCGCCCGCCAGGTCGGATTCGGTGTCGGACCAGTCGGCGTGCGACGCGCTCGCACTCAGCGTTAGGCCGGGTGCAAGCTGCGAACTCGCACCGATACGCAGCTGGAGCGGGATGGCGAAGTGGCGCTCAGCGCCCAGGGTCTGTCCCGTGGGGTCGGCCTGCAGCTCCGTCGAGTAGGTGGCGCTGGCAGCCACGCGCAGGAAGGTGGTGACATCGGTCGACACCCCCGCCGTCACGTGGTAGCCCGAGTACGACCAGGACCCACCGGACGCATACGGAATCACCTGATTCCCGATCACGGAGTCGGCGAAGGTACGAACGAGGCTACGCAGCACCGAGCCTGCGTACCGCCCCGCCGAGAGCCCGACCGCAGTGGAGGGGGAGACCATGCGCGCATAGCCGACCGAGAGCGACGAGACGGCGCCGTTCTGGTCGAAACGATCCACGGCCTGCACCGGCGTGCCGGCGAAATCAACGGTCAGCGTGCGCTCACCTTCGTACGCCTGATCCAGGACCGAAGTGGCATGGATGCTCGCCATCCCCTGGAAGAGCGGATAAGACGCCGCGAAGAGCGGAAAGCGGCTGCCCCGGAAATATCGATGACCGGGGTCGCCGTCCCGACTCAGATCGACCCAGCTGGGTTGGACGACCATGATGCCACCAGGCACGAGCAAGCGCGCCGGTGATGCCGGGTCGGCCGGAAGCATGGAGGTGCCTGGCAGCCCGAGGCCGAGGCTTCCGAGCGCTCGTGCCCTCCCATCCACCGCCTCCATCGGCAGCCCGATGCCTGCGGCATTGAAGAGCGATTGAGCTCGCAGCGGCGTCGCCGCGACGATCAGGGCCAGCCCCGCGACCCATACGCGAACGCTCATGGCAGTTCCATCGCGGCGCTTGCCGTCAGGATGAGCTTGAGGACCGGCTCATTCGGACCGCCGGGCCCGAAGAACTCGGCAAAGGTGAACGTCTCCGGCTCCGGTGCGGCCAGGATGGCGATGGTGCTCGAGGGGGGACGCCCCGCGGGGTCAGGGCCCGCCAAGAACGCCTGCACGAACGCCGTGATGGGAACATCGACCTGCGTCCCCTCCCCGGCATCGAACAAACTGGGAGCTATGGTCGAACCCGACTCACCCACGAGGGACACGCCCAGCGGAGAGCGCGGCAGGGCCGCGCGACTGAGAACCGGGCGCACGTCGACCGTGATGGAGTCGGTGGGCAAGAACGCGCCCGGAGGCCTTCGTGTTCGCAGCCCCAGAGCGGCGTAGGTCACGTTCCGTGAGGTGAGCGGGAACGGGCACCCAGCAGCGGCGCAGAGTTCCGGGGGGCCGTTGAGCGTGAGAGGAAGGTCCACGTCGAGCACGGTCCGCCATGCGGGGGCACCGCCCACCCGGAAGCCGTCGGCAGGTGGGGTCGCCTGGGGATCGTAGATGTAGGTGGCGCTCCGCACGGGCACCCCGAGAACGATGACCGTATCGGGGTTGAACCTCGAGGTGACGACCAACCGCAGGGCCGCGAAGTCGAGCTTGAGCCGGTGCCCGTCGGACAGCAGGTCGAGGCGACCCGTGCGCACGGAGTCGGCGCCTAGACGCCACTGCTGGATCTGGGCCGAGTCGAGGAAGATCTGGACCGAATCCCCGAGCGCCCGGTCCCACAGCGCGGTTCGGAGCGGGACGACCGCGCCTCCACCCGGCTGCGACCACGGGGTCTGCACCGTCTGGATATTGAAGGAGTTCGTCCACGAAGCCGACGGTGCGTCCCACCTCTCGAGCAGCTGGCTGAGCTCGAGGGAGACCGTGTCCGTGTTCGTGCTCGCGAGCGTGTCGAATCGAGCCACCACGTACGCGTCGAGGAAGATCATCGCCGTGTCGGTGGCGGTCGCACCCAACGTGTCCAAGACCTGGATGCTGGTCGGAAACTGCTCGAAGCTGAGTAGCGTGCGCGCCTCCACCCCGCCGAACGCCCTGGCCACCATCGTGGCTGCCATCTCGTCCGGCGCGCCGTAGCCGCCGTACACCTGGAGGTTGGAGCCGAACTCGGCCCAAGTGAGCTCCAGAGAGACCGTCACGGGCGCTACGGGCATCTGACTATCATCGGGACCCGACGGCGATCGCTCGGTGCATGCGGACACCGCAATGGCGGTGGCCATCAGAGCCAGGGCCATCCCCGTTCCCGGAATCCGTCGCGTGGTACGCATCAAATTCGCATCAACCCCTTTCTCGCCGGCCATCTCGAACCACCGAAGAAGCATCGAACGCCGCAGGCAACAACTCGTCGAGCGTCCACTCGCGTCGCTCGCCATCACACTCGGAGACGATGGCGACCCGAGGGGAGAACTCGTGCAGCACCTGCCTGCAGGCCCCGCACGGGGCAACCACCCCCGCTCCCTCCGTAACGATCGCGAGAAGCCGGTACTGACGCGCCCCTCGCGCGATCGCGTTCGCCACCGCCGCCCGCTCCGCACACACCGTCAAGCCGTAGGACGCGTTCTCCACGTTGCAGCCGACGTACACCGTACCGTCCTCCGCCAGGAGGGCCGCGCCCACCGGGAATCCGGAGTACGGTGCGTACGCCTGCCCCATCGCCTCCCGGGCCCTGGCCAACAACTCGTCCCGATCCATCACAGGCCCATCCAGACCCTGGGCAGGCGCGCCGTGAAACCTGTGAGGATCTCGTAGCTGATGGTCCCTGCGAGATCCGCCACGTCATCCACGGTGATCGACTCCCCACCTTCACTGCCGAGGAGCGTGGCCACGTCCCCCACGCGGACCCCCGGTACGCCGGAGATGTCTACCACCGTCATGTCCATGGAGATCCTTCCGATGATGGGCACCCGCCCCCCCCCGAGGAGCGCCAGGCCCCGGTGTCCCAGGGCTCGGGGCAGCCCGTCCCCATAGCCGATGGCCAGCGTGGCCCAGCGCTCCTGCCGGCGGGCCCGGTAGGTGGCACCGTACCCGAGCGTCG
>JBEBGN010000052.1:0-18481 GCA_040081395.1 Longimicrobiales bacterium | reverse complement strand
CACTTCGATTCGCGCCACGCGCGGTCGCTCCGCTTAGTTGCCCGTGCCGGTCGGAGCGCTCGGCGTCCCCACCGGAGCGGGAGCAGCGGCACCTTCCCCGCCGACGCCGGGAAGGACCGGCTGAGGAGCCGTGGTAGTCGGGGCAGGCACTTGGATGACGGACTGCACGCCGGCCGAACGGGACGACATGATCGACAGGATGAGCGCGAGCCCCATGAAGATCGAACCCGAAACCCAGGTGGCGCGCGTCAGCACGGTCGTGGCCTGACGACCCCCCATGATCCCCTCGGTCATGCCGGCACCACCGCCCACCGACGCCAAGCCACCGCCCTTTCCGGCCTGGAGGAGGACGACGACGATCATGAAGAGCCCGTCGATAACCAAGGTGGCGAGCAGGAATCCGTACATCGGCGCTGGTTTCCGGGGGTGGAGGACGGGCTAAACGTCGGAGACGCCCGAGGGGGTGTCAACCGCTCCGGCGGACTCAGGGGGCCGCGCGGGCGATCTCCACGAATGCCGCGGGATCCACGCTCGCACCCCCGACCAGCACTCCGTCGACGTGGTCGGCCGCCAGGAGCTCGGCCGCGTTGCCGGGCTTCACCGAACCCCCGTACAGGATCGAGAACCGCCCCTGGGCCTGGGCCCCCAGGCCCTCCCCGAGCCGTCGCCTCAGCGTGGCGTGCGCGCTCGACGCATCCTCAGGGGTCGCGTTCTCGCCGGTGCCGATGGCCCAAACGGGCTCGTACGCGACCAGCGCCCGCACCGCCGCCGCGAGCTCCGGGAGGGCGGCATCGAGTTGGCGGAGGATCACCTCCTCGACGAGGCCCGCTCGGCGCTCCGCGAGCGTTTCGCCGACGCAGACCACGGGGACCAGCCCATGCCGGATGGCCGCGCCCGTCTTCCAAGCGACCTGCTCATCCGTCTCACCGAAGAGGTGGCGGCGCTCGGAGTGGCCGATGAGCGCCAGGTCGGCGCCGACCTGACGTGCCATCGCGGCAGAAACCTCACCGGTGAACGCACCCTCGTCCTCCCAATGGATATTCTGCACACCGACGCGCACGCGGGCGGGGCGCGCCGCCACCGCGGCCTGGAGGGAGATCGAAGGGGGGAAGATGACCAACTCGTTTCGGTCCGGTACGTCCGTCAGGTCGAGCTGGTCGAAGAAGTCGCGTGTCGCAGCCGGGCCCCGAAACATCTTCCAGTTCCCGGCTATGAGCGCCACGCGCTAGCCCCGGTTTGTCAGGGAGTCGCGGCCGGGCAGTCGCCCACCCGCGAGCAGCTTGATCGAGGCACCTCCCCCGGTCGATACATGCGTGACGCGCTCGGCGACGCCCGCCCGGTCTACGGCAGCCCCCGAGTCCCCTCCCCCGATGACACCCAAGGCACCTCGGTCGCACGCCGCTGCCACCGCGTGGGCGATCCCGACGGTCCCGCCCTCGAAGCCGTCGATCTCGAACACACCCATGGGTCCGTTCCAGACGATCGACTTGGCCTTGGAAATCTCATCCGCGAAGAGTGCCAGCGTCTTCGGCCCGATATCGCCGATCATGTCGTCGTCCCCCACGTCCTCGCGATCCACAGCCCGGGTCGCCGCGCCCTCGGCGATCTCGTGCGCCACGATGCAATCCACGGGCAGCACCAAGCGCTCGCCTCCCTCCTCCAGCAGCTTCTTCGCCAGATCGAGTGCGTCGTCCTCCACGAGCGAGCTACCGGTGTGGAGCCCCATCGCCTTGAAGAACGTGTTCGCCATCGCACCGCCGATCAGCAGGCGATCGACGCGCGTGAGCAGCGCGGAGATGACACCGATCTTGCTGGAGATCTTGGCGCCGCCCAGGATCGCCGTGAACGGACGGGCCGGAGACGCCAGTGCCTCCTCGAGGAACTTCAGTTCGCGGGCCATGAGAAGCCCGGCGACCGCCTCGCCGCCTCGGGCGGCCATCGCTTCGGCGAGACCGGAGGTGGATGCGTGGGCGCGGTGCGCGACGCCGAAGGCGTCGTTGACGAAGAGGTCACCGAGTCCGGCCCAGAAGGTGGCCAACTCAGCGTCGTTCCCCTCGTCTCCCGGGTGGAAGCGAGTGTTCTCGAGAAGCGCGACCCCGCGCGAACCGAGTCGCTTCACGCCCTCGGCGGCCGCGGGCCCATTGGGGGACGGAATGAACGTCACCGGCGCCCCGAGCAGCGAGGACAGCTCGGTAGCCACCGGCGCCAGAGAGAATTCAGCTCTCGTCTGGCGGTCGGGGCGTCCGAGGTGCGAGAGCAACACGACCCGCGCGCCGGCCTTGGTGAGCAGCTCGATCGTGGGAATGGACTCGCGGATGCGGCGAGCGTCGGTTACGCGCGCGCCGTTGAGCGGGACATTGAAGTCCGCCCGCACGACCACGGTCTTCCCAGCGAGCCAGCCGGGCGCGACCTCGGAGATCGTCTTCTTCATGCGAGCCTCCGGGGGGGGGCCGGTCAGCTTCGCACCTTACTCGGTAGGCGCTCCCCAACGTAGGCGGTCAGATCGACCACGCGCGACGAGTATCCCCACTCGTTGTCGTACCAGGAAAGCACCTTGACCATCCTCTTGTTCATCACCGCCGTCGACAGGCCGTCCACCACGGAGCTGCGTGAATCACCCGTGTAGTCCACAGAGACGAGCGGCTCGTCGGACACCCCGAGGATCCCTTTCATGGGGCCGGCCGCCGCAGCCTTGAACGCCGCGTTCACTTCTTCGGCGGTGGTGTCGCGGTCGAGTTCGGCCACCAGGTCGACCACGGAGACGTCGGAGGTGGGCACCCGGATCGAGATCCCGTCGATGCGGCCTACCATTTCCGGCAGTACCAGCCCGGTGGCCTTCGCCGCGCCGGTCGTGGTCGGAATCATCGACATGGCAGCCGCGCGGGCGCGTCGCAGGTCCTTGTGCGGAAGATCCAGGATGTTCTGGTCGTTCGTGTAGGAGTGCACCGTGGTCATGAGACCGTGATTCACCCCGAAGCGGTCGTGCAGCACCTTCACCACGGGCGCGAGGCAGTTCGTAGTGCAGCTCGCGTTCGACACGACGTCGTGCTTGTCCGGATCGTACCGGCTCTCGTTCACACCGAGCACGATGGTGATGTCTTCCTGCTTGGCGGGCGCGGTGATGATGACCTTCCGCGCGCCCCCCTCGAGATGCTTCGCCGCCCCGGCCCGGTCTGTGAAGATCCCGGTCGACTCGATGACGATGTCCACACCGAGGTCACGCCAGGGAAGCTTCCCCGGGTCTTTTTCGCTGAAGACCTGGATATCGTCCCCGTCGACCTGGATGGCGCTCTTGGACGCGCTCACCGTTCCTGGATAGCGTCGGTGGACCGAGTCGTACTTGAGCAGATGGGCGAGCGTAGCCGCGCTGGTGAGGTCGTTGATGGCCACGAAGTCCATGTCGGTGCGGCCACTCTGCTTGGCGCACCGCAGCACGTTCCGGCCAATACGTCCGAATCCGTTGATCGCTACCCGAAGAGCCATGCGTTCCGATCTGGGGGTCAGGAATGAGCACGAGGGACACCTACCATTATGGTCTAGCTCGGGCGCCGCACGGTAGAGGGAAGTGCACGCGCGAAGGTCAGGAGCGTGACGGACCGGGCGCCCATCGTAGTCAACGCCGATGCCGCTTCTCCGGCGGTGGCCCCCGTGGTGAGCACGTCGTCGACGAGGAGAACATCCTCTCCCTCGACCCGTACGCCACTCCCGGCGGCCGGAGCGAAGACCCCCCGCACGTTCTCGCGCCGTTCCGCCGGAGTGAGCGCGGTCTGGGAGCGGCCCTCCGCGGCGCGGACGAGGGAGGGCCTCAGCTCCAGGCCGAGCCGCGCCGCAACTTCGCCGGCCAGCAGCTCTGCCTGATTGTAGCCCCGACTCCGACGGCGGCCCGCCGTGGTGGGCGTCGGCACGACGACCATGGTGGCGTCCGTCTCACGCGGGGGGAGTGACACCCGCGCCATCTCCCTCCCCATGGTCGAGGCGAGTTCCGGCCACCCCTCGTACTTGAGTGCGTGGACTAGGTCGTCGGCCGGGGGCGCGAGCACGTAGGCGTACCGAGCGGCCGTGAGCGGCATAGGCCACTCTCGGCACTCGAAGCAGTCCGGCGCCCCCGCGCGCCCCGCAGCGCGGGGAAAGTGACAGCGGGGGCAGCGCGGCCAGGGAGCGGGCTGGAGGCGACTCCGGCACCGTGCGCACACCATCGACGTGCCGCCCCGATCCGGGACCCACGCCCCGCACGCCACGCACCCCGACGGAAGGGCCAGGTCGAGGAGGTCGGCACCCCACGACCCGAGGTTCACCGTGCGAGCGACATCCGCGCCGCAGCTCGCATCGCATCGATGGGAGCCGGGCGGTCCCACCAGCGCTCGAACGAGGCTGCACCCTGTTGGACCAACATCTCCATGCCATCGGTCGAGCGAATGCCCAGTCGCTCGGCCGCCTGGACGAACGTCGTCTTCTCGCGCCCATATACGAGATCCATGGCCGCGCCCGCGCGATGCAGCCGCCCGAGGTCGATCGGCGGCGGGTCGTTCGCGTCGAGGCCCAGGCGGGTGGTGTTCACCACCAGGTCGAAGCGCTCGCCATCCAGGGCCTGGAGCACCGGCACTACACGCGCGCGCTCCCCCCCAATGCGACGTGCCACAGCGCGCGCGCGCTCGGCGGTGCGGTTGTAGAGGTGTACCTCGCCGGCGCCCTCGTCGAGAAGCCCGAGCAGCGCGGCACGCCCAGCGCCCCCCGCGCCCAACACCAGAACCCGAAGCCCCTTCACCGGGCCATCCATGAAGGTCCGGACCGCTCGGCGGAAGCCGTCGACGTCGGTGTTGTCTCCGTGCACGCGCCCGTCGACACCCCAGAAGGTGTTGCATGCGCCCGTGCGGCGTACCGCTTCGCTCGGAACGTCCACGACCGCAGCAGCCTTCTCCTTGTGCGGCAGGGTGATGTTTCCTCCACCCCCTGCGCGCGCGAGGCCGTGCATGAAGCCCGAGAGATCCTCGGGTGCGCAGCGTACGGCAACATAGACGCCATCCACGCCTGCCTGCGAGAACGCGGCGTTCTGGATCTCGGGCGAGGCCGAATGGGAGATCGGGTCGCCGAGGAGCGTCAGCACCCGCGTACGCGCCGTGACGGTCATCGTGCGAGCACCGGCTGGAGTCTCGCGAGCACGCGTTCGATCAGCCGCTCGAGCAACAGGAACGTCTGTTCGTACTCCTCGTCCGAACCGCCGATGGGATCGGGGATGGAGATCTCCCGCGGGTCGTCGGGGTGCCCACCCGCGTAGGAGGTGAGCAGCGCGGCACGGTCGCCGGTGCCGAGCTCGACGAGGCGCATCAGGTGACTGGGTGACATGGCGAGAATGAGGTCGGCACGGGTGGCGTCTTCCTTCATCAGGGGTCTCGCGGTGTGGTGGGAGAGGTCGAGGCCGTGCGCAGCAGCAATCCGGACCGCCCCGTCCGAGGCATCCGAGCCCTCGAAGGCTCCGACCCCCGCCGACAGAATCTCCACATGATCCCAGCCGAGCGCCTCGGCCTGGCGGCGTGCGATCACTTCGGCCATCGGGCTCCTGCACGTATTGCCCGTGCAGACGAAGAGAATGCGGAATGCCTCGCCCTTCATGGAATGCTCAGCCATGGATCTCCGGTACTGCGCTGCGGAGACGACTCGTGGGCACCGCGCCCTCCCTGAGCACGACGGGCACCAAGCCCGTGCAGTCGACGACCGAGGACGGCAAGGAAGGCGCGAGGGTCCCGCCATCCAGCACCAGCACGTCGGGCGCGCCCAGTCTCTGCACGACGGCCAGCGCTTGGTCGCCCGACCGCGCGGGTGGCTCCCCCGCAGGGTTCAGGCTCGTGGACGTGAGCGGACCACCCAGCCCTTCCAAGAGGCGAGCGACGACAGGGTGCGGACTGACCCTCACTCCCACGGCGTGGGTGTCCTCCTCCCTCACGCCGCGCGGGAAGATACCGAGAGGATCCTCCAGAACCAGAGTCAGCGCGCCCGGCCAAAAGGTGCGCGCGAGCTCGCGTGCTGGGTCCGTCCAGCGCAGCCCGGAGACGGAGGCTGCGGAAGGGATCAGTGCGATGAGCGGCTTACCGCGCTCGCGCCGTTTGAGTGCACGGACGCGCTCGACGGCGAGTTCGCTCACCCCCCCGCCGAGACCGTACACGGTCTCCGTCGGATACGCGATTAGGCCCCCGCCCCGCAGGTGCTCGATCGCCTCCGCCAGAGGCGCCTCGGGTGCCTGCACTGCGAGCGCGCGGACGCCGACGGTCACGCGCGGGCCCGGCCACGCAAGATCGCCTCCGCGATCGGCACGTCTTCCGGGCGCGTGATTTTGAGGTTGGTGGGGCCTGCATCGACCATCCTCACGCGCAGACCAGGTGCAGCGCGCTCCACGAGCATGGAGTCGTCCGTGCCCTCGGCGTGCAGATCGGCGTACGCCGCTCGCAGGACGCCCGCCGGGAAAGTCTGGGGGGTCTGCGCATGCCAGAACGCCGTGCGGTCCGGGGTCTCGACCACCACACCCCCACCGTCGACCCGCTTGAGCGTGTCCACGGCGGAGCAACCCGCGACGGCGCCGAGCCCCTGGTACGCCAAGTCGATGCAGCGGGAGACCACCTCCGCCGTCACCAGTGGGCGAGCGGCATCGTGCACCGCGATCACATCGACATCCGTCGGCAGTGCCGAGATCGCGGCACGCACGGACATGCTCCGTGTGGCGCCGCCGGTCACCACGCGCACGCGCGAGTCCAGCCTGGCGAGCCACGGCGGCGGCGCAACGGCATCGTCCGGTGCCAACGCCACCGCGACGGCAACTACGCGCGGATCGGCGAGGAACGGACGCAGCGCATGTAGGAGGGTCGGCTCCCCGCTCAGGTCCAGGAACGGCTTTCGCGCGCCACCCATGCGCGCACCCGAACCCGCTGCCGGGATGGCCACTCCCACCCGCGCCGCGCGCGAAGCGGGGGCAGCGGGGGGGGTCACGTCCGGTAGCCGGCGCCGTCGTCCCCGCCGGCGCTGGGCCCCCCGGGACCGTGCGCGACGGAGTCGAAACGGGTGTACGCCTTCTGGAAGTAGAGTTCGACAACGCCCGTGGGTCCATTACGCTGTTTGCTGAGGATGAGCTCGCACTTTCCTTCGAGCTCTTCGCGCTTCTCTGCCGGAGCGTAGTACTCGGGGCGGTACAGGAACATGACCAGATCGGCATCCTGCTCGATGCTGCCGCTCTCCCGGAGGTCCGAGAGCATGGGGCGCTTGTCGGTACGCTGCTCCGGTCCGCGGGACAGCTGCGACAGGGCGATCACGGGTACCTCGAGCTCACGCGCCAACGCCTTCAAGCCTCGCGAGATCTGGCTGACCTCCTGCACGCGGCTCTCCGCCTGACTCGTGCCCGACATGAGCTGCATGTAGTCGATCAGGACGAGCCCCAAGTCTTTCTTGTCGGAGCGGAGCTCCGATTGCAGCCGGCGGGCCTTCGCACGGATCTCGAGCACGTTCGCGCCCGGTTGGTCATCGATCCAAATGGGCGCGGTGTTGAGATGCCCCGCCGCGGCCGCCAGGCGCTGGTGCTCCTCCTGCGAGAGCTTCCCGCGGCGGAGCTTCTGCGCGTCGATGCGACCCTCCGAGCAAAGAAGTCGCTGCACGAGCTGCTCCGACGACATCTCCAGCGAGAAGATCGCGACCGGAATGCCTTCCTCGATGGCGGCGTGAGCGGCCATGTTCAGCGCGAGTGACGTTTTCCCCATCGACGGTCGCGCGGCCACGATGCAGAGATCCCCCTTCTGCAACCCGGTGGTGAGGCGGTCGAGGTCGGTGAGCCCGGTCGGCACCCCGGTGATGCCCGTCGACGACTCTTGGAGGCGCTCGATGTGTTCGAACGCCGACCACAGGATCTCCTTGATCCAGACGAAGCCCTCGCGCTTGTGGCTCTCCGCGACCTGGAAGATGCGTGCTTCCGCCTGGTCCAGGATCTCGTTGACGTCGCGCTCGCCCTGCTCGTAGACGTCGCGGATGATCTGCGAAGACTGCTCGACGAGCCGGCGCAGGAGCGCCTTGTCGCGCACGATGCGCGCGTGATAGGCGAGGTTTGCCGCGGTGGGCACCGCGTCCACGAGAGCGCCGAGGTAGTCGTACCCGCCGGCCGACTCCATCTCCCCGGTCTTCTTCAGCTCCTCGGCAACGGTGATCACGTCGATCACATCGCCGCGCTCGAAGAGGCGGATCATGGCGCGGTAGAGTCGCCGATTCGCCTCGCGATAGAACATGCCGTCGTCGAGGTGCTCGATGGCCCGGGTGACCGCCTCGCGGTCGATGAGCATGCCGCCCAGCACGGCCGTCTCCGCCTCCATCGAGAACGGAGGCGTGCGGTCGAAAACGGCTTGAGCGAAGGCGGTCGAGGCTTCCATCGAATGTCCTGCGAACGTGCGTGACTTACGCGCCGTCCATGACGTCGCGGAGGAGTTGGAGGTCGTCCCAGAAGGAACGAGTCCAACGCGGGTTACGGAGCAACGCCGCCGGGTGATAGGTCACCACGAGCGGAATCCCCTTATACGAATGCACTTCGCCCCGGAGCTGCCCCAGCGCGACACCCTGGCGGCCGGTCAAAAGCTGGCCGGAGAAGGAACCAACCGCCAGAACCGCCTCGGGCCGGATCAACTCGATCTGCTTCTCGAGGAAGGGCGAACACAGCTCGATCTCGTCCGGGAGCGGATTGCGGTTCCCCGGGGGCCGGCACTTGAGCACGTTGCAGATGTAGACCGATTCCTCGCGCGACAGTCCCACCGAGCGCAGGAGCAGGTCGAGGAACTTCCCCGCGGCTCCGACAAAGGGGAGGCCCGTGGCATCCTCGTTCGCGCCCGGCGCTTCGCCGACCACGACGAGGCGGGCGTCGGGCACCCCGTCGGAGAAGACGACCTGGGTACGGCTCCCCGAAAGCCTGCAGCGCGTGCAGGACAGCGCGACCTCGCGGAGCTCCGCGTAGGAGGCCGGGAGGACCGGCAGGGCGGCTGGCGGAGGCGCGCCGGTCTTGGCGGCGGTCTTGGCGGCGGTCTTGCTCGCCGCGGGTGGGGCCGGAGCCTTGGCAGCGGAGGTCGACCCCCGTTGCGGCGGGGGCTCCGGCTGGGAGGTGGCCGATCCTGCGGCCCGCGCGAGGGCGAGGGCCTCCGTGCGCGTCATCCCTTCCAGGACGACTTCGCTTTCCCCCAGCTCCACGCGTTGCCGGAGCAGCCGCGCGGCCTGCGCCACGGAAGGACTGCGGGTCACCGCGGCGTCTCCAAGAGATGGCCGACCCGGTCGAGAATTTCCTCCGCCACTTCGTCCTTGGAGAGGAGGGGCAGCGCCACCGGCTCGCTGTCGCGCGTCAGGACTGTCACCCGGTTCGTCGCCACCTCGAAGCCGGCGCCCTCTTCGGTGGCGTCGTTGGCCACGACCAGGTCGAAGCGCTTGGCCTCGAGCTTCTTCACCGCGTTGGCAAGCAGGTCCGACGTCTCCAACGCGAACCCGACCGTGACGCTCCCTGGCTTACGCGCGTCGGTCGTCGACTCCGCAATATCCGGGTTGGCTTCGAGCGCCACGGCGAGGTCGTTCCCAGCCTGACGCCGCTTCAGCTTGTCCGTGCGTGGTTCCGCGGGGCGGTAGTCCGCAACGGCTGCGGCGAATACGGTGACGTCGGCGGTGCCGATATGCTGCGCGACGGCGGCGTACATCTCTTGGGCGGTCTCGACCTTCACGACCTGCACGCCCACCGGAGCCTCGAGCGACGAGGGGCCTGAAACGAGCGTCACGTCGGCGCCGCGCCGCCACGCCGCCTGCGCGACCGCGTACCCCATGCGGCCGGACGACCGGTTGCCGATGTAGCGCACCGGGTCGAACGCCTCGCGCGTCGGCCCCGCGGTCACGAGCACGGCGCGCCCGAGAAATGGCGCCCCCGCCCCCAACGCCCGACCGATGTGCTCCTCGATCTCGGCCGGCTCGAGCATGCGGCCGGGACCCTCGCCTTCCCCCACTGCGAGTGCGCCCTGGGCCGGGCCGGCGATGCTGTACCCCAATTCGTCGCGGAGATGGGTCAGATTCTCCTGCACCTGGGGGTGGGCGAACATGCGGTCGTTCATGGCCGGGCACACCACGACGGGGGCGCGCGTGGCGAGCAGTGTCGTGCAAAGCAGGTCGTCCGCCCTCCCCTGCGCGGCACGCGCGAGGAAGTCCGCGGTCGCCGGTGCCACGCATACCACGTCGACTTCCATGCCGAGGCGGACGTGCAGGGCCGCGCCCTCGGCGGAGAACAGGTCGGTCAGCGGGCGACGACCCGTGACCCCCTCGAAAGACAGCGGCGCCACGAACTGCTGCGCGGCGTCGGTGAGCACGACGTCGACGACCGCGCCGAGCCGCGTGAGATCCCTGGCCAACTGGATCGACTTGTACGCGGCGATGCTCCCGGTGACACCGAGCAGGATCCTTCGCCCCCGCCAGGGACGGCGCGGAACGAGCTCGGCACCAGGCATGGGACCTACTCGCGCCCGATCGGGCCCTCTTCCTTGCGACGACGCTTCACCAGGCGGAACTCGATCTGCCCGGAGGTGAGCGCCTCGAGGGCGCGGGTGGTGAGCTTCTTCTCCTCGCCGAGGGGCATGGCTTCACGCGGGAGAGAATTGAGCTCGCGCGCATACTTGGCAGCCACCAGCACGCCGAGGTACTTGCTCTCGGTGCCTTTGGCGACCTCGTTCGGGGTGAAGACTCGCATGCCGACTCCTATCTAGTGATGTGCCCTAGGACTTTGCGTTCGTTTACTCGGCGTACTCTTCCGCGAGGATCCTCACGATTTCGGTCCGGAGGGTCCTCGCTGCCTGCATCGCTGCTCCCGTGCTGCCCGGCCGGATCTGCCCGGCCACGATGGCTCGGATCTCGTCCAGACACCGCCCCAGGTCATCGTTGAACACTACGTAGTCGAACTCCTCGACTGCCTGCAACTCTTGAAGCGCCGTGCGGAGCCTGCGGGCCACGGTCTCCGGGGTTTCGCTGCCGCGCCCGGTCAGGCGGGCCATCAAGGTATCGATGTCCGGGGGCAGAACGAAGACGAGCTTGGCATCCGTGATCCTGGCCTTGATCTGCCGGGCACCCTGAACGTCGATGTCGAGCACCACGTGCTCGCCTCGGTCGCCGGCCCGCTCCAGCTCGGCGCGCGGGGTGCCGTAGAGGCGCCCGTGAACCTCCGCCCACTCGACCAGCTCGCCGCGGTCGACCATGGCCTCGAAGTCCGCGCGGTCCACGAAGTGGTAGTCCACGCCGTCCACCTCCCCCGCCCGCGGACTCCGCGTCGTGGCCGAAACCGAGAAGACGAACCGTCCGGAGCCGTCCACGAGGTGGTGCGCCAGGGTGGTCTTTCCGGTACCGCTCGGCGCGGCCAGCACGACCGGGCAGGCGCGTGAGCTCACTCCACGTTCTCCACTTGCTCGCGAATCCGCTCGATCTCCTCCTTGAGCGCGACTGCCGACCGCGCCATGGCCGCGTCGTTGGCCTTCGACGCGATCGTGTTGGCTTCGCGCTGCAGCTCTTGGGCGAGGAACCCGAGCCGCTTGCCGACCGGCTCCGCGCCGTCAGCGGCGAGCGCCTCGCGGAAGAGCTCCACGTGCGAGCGGAAGCGCACGACCTCCTCGTTCACGTCCCAGCGCTCGGCGAGGTAGGCAACCTCGCGCGCGAGACGATCCTCATCGACATCGATCTGCTCGGACAGCTCGCGCACCTGCTGTCGCAGGCGGTCACGCTGCTCCACCAATCGGGCCGGCGCTCGCTCGGTGACGGCGTGGAGCTCGGCGGCGATCGCGGCGAGGCGGGCCTCCAGATCGGCGGCGAGGCGCACCCCCTCCGCCTCGCGCAGCGCTCTCACCCCGCTGCCCACCGCCTCCACGAGGTCGGTCACGAGCGTGGGATCGATGTCGGTGCTCCGATCCGGCTCCGGACCGCGGAAGAGATCGGGAAAGCGCGAGAGCATCTCCAGGTTCACCGCGCCGGGCACATTCATGTCGTGCCGAAGCGCTTCCAATGCCACGAGGTACGCACGCGCCTTCTCGAGATCCGGGCGGATGCCCGTATCGCGCTCGCCTTCCACCCGCTTCAAGGACAGCACCACGCTCACGTGGCCGCGTGCGATGTGTCGTTTCAGCGCCTCGGTCACCAGCGGCTCGAAGCGGTCCAGCGATGTCGGTGACTTGAGCGAGAGGTTGAAATAACGGTGGTTGACCGTCTTGACCTCCATGCGCAACCTACCCGCGGGCGTGTCCCTTTCCGCTTCGCCGAATCCGGTCATGCTCCGGATCATCGATTTCCTCCGAAGTCCTGTCCGAGGGCGGGGCAAACTAACCCACGCCGCCGCCGCGGCGACATGTCGTCGCGCACCTGCGGTCTCCTTCGAGGTGCTAGTTCCATAGATCCCAGTGCAGGCCGAAGAATGACCGCGTGAGGGGGAGGGTCCGCCCGGGGAAGTTCTGGAGGTTGCGGCGGATCGTGAAATTCTCCCAACCGAGAAACAGTCGCACCGTGAGGATGCGCGCTTGGACCCGCCCGTACCAGCTCTGATAGAACGGAACGGGGGCCAGTCCTCCTGTGGTGGAGAACACGTCCATGGGGTCGTACCCGCGCACACCCAACGTCCACCAGAGCTCGAAGTTGCCGGTCTCCAGGTACGTCTTCCGAAACACGAACGCACCCCGATAGCTCTGCTTGGGCAGGTAGGGGCCGGCCTCGTCCCACATCTGGTACGACCCTTCCAGGCGAAGGGACCGCCAGGGCGTGGGGAGTGAGCCCCAGGCTTCCAACCCGTTCCGCTCTCGGCCCGCGACAGCCCCCCCGCCGCGGTCGAGCTCCAGCCCGAGCGGCAGGTGCAGGTCGGAATCCGTGCGCAGGGCGGCCGCCGCGAGCGTCGCCCCCGCCAGCGTCACCGCCCCTCCCAGCCTAAGTGCGGTCCTTTCGGTCGTAGCATACGTCGGCCCGACGGGGGGCGTCGGCCAGGCGAGCGGCGGCGTCGGTGCCGGAAGCTCGTCGAGCAGGGGGCCCGAGCGCGCGGCATACGTGCCACCGTCCCAGGATGCGAACAGGGTCACCGCCGGGAGTGGCGTCAGCCATGCCGACCCGCGGTAGCTCAGCACCGACTCGCTCTGCCAGGACGACCGCGCCAGGTACGCCGAGAGGCCGACACGGTCCGTGACGAGGCCCGCCGCGCCATCCAGCCGCCGCACCAACAACTCGTCGTCCGGGAAAAGTCGACCTTCGGCGCGCGCCCAGAATCCCCCGCGGGTCGCGGCCACGCGCGCTCCGTGCTGCGCGACGGATCCGCCCTCGAAATCGTAGGCTGGGCGCACGTCGTCCACGTCGTGGCTCGAGCGCCCGGTGTACAGCTCGGTCTCGAGGCCCGGCACGACTTCGAGGCGGGCACGGACCGTCCAGTCGGTCCTCGACACCGAGGCCGCGTAGTTCGTCACCTGGGTGTCCGAACCCATGCGGCGATGCTCGAACGCGATCCCCGCCCGGTTCCCCCGATGCAGCGCGTAGCGGAACCAGGTGCCGGTGCGGTTCCCGCCCTCGTTCTGGCCGTAGCCTCGCGTGTCGACCCGCTCGAGCGCCAATGCTAGGCTTCCGCGGAAGGCGGTCGGGTCGGCGTACATGCCGCGGAACATGTTGGTGTCGAGCTGCCCGGTCCCGGCCTCGATCAACGAGAAGGACCGCCCCTCGACGAACCGAAACGAGGTGAGTTCGACCTGGAGCTCACCGGCCCCTCGCTCGAGGCGCACCCGCTCGATTCCGCCGAGTCCGACGCGCTGGAGATCCGCGACGCCACCCTCGAGCGGAAGAACCTCGAAGCCGTCGCGCACGATGCGCACACCCCCCCCGCCGGTGCCGAACGCCGTCACCGCCGCGGGGGTTCCGTAGTCCCCGCCAAGGAGGACGATCAGGCCTGGCACCTCCGCGAAGAGCTCAGCGAGCGTGTTCGCGCCGGAGGCCATGATCTCGAGTCGGTCCCACTCCCAGACCCCCGTGACGAACCCTTGAACGGGGCCTGCGCGGGACGCAGGGTCGAGCGCCGGGAGGTTGTAGTAGATGGTGTCGGCAGAGACCGTGTCCGTTGCCTGATCCTCGACCTCCGCGTCGATTGAGGTCGAGTCGGGGACGGCGGTGGTGTCGGCGGGGAGGGCCGCGCCCCCGGCTACCTGGGCCGCACTTTGCACGGGCGCGGCCACCAGGACGGCGAGCACGGCGAGCAGAATCCCGCCCCACGAACGAGCCGACCGTCGGCCGGCGTGGACGCTCACTTCGCTCGGCTCCGCACCCATTCGATGAGGAGCCGCGTGGGAACACCGTATCCGCCCTTTCGCAGGTACGGCACATCGCCATCCCCGTACGCCGTAGCGGCGATGTCGAGATGCGCCCACTTCGTTTCGCCCACGAACTCCAGGAGGAAGCGCGCGGCCGTGATAGAGGAGCCGGGCCGACCTCCCACGTTCTGCAGGTCCGCGGTCGTGCTGTCGAGCTGCTTGCGATAAACGTCCCAGAGCGGGAGCCGCCAGCAGCGCTCACCCGCGGTCTCTCCTGCAGCGATCACCTCGCCGACGAGGGCGTCGTCGTTGCCGAACACGGCCGAGGCGTGATGCCCCAGAGCGATCAGCACGGCTCCGGTGAGTGTCGCACAGTCGATCATCGCGGCCGGCTTCAAGCGCGCGCCGTAGGCGAGCGCGTCCGCGAGAATGAGGCGCCCCTCCGCGTCGGTGTTGATGACCTCGACGGTCTTGCCGCCCAGCGTGCGGATCACGTCCCCGGGCTTGAGCGCCCTCCCCGAGGGCAGGTTCTCCGACGAGGGCACGAGACCGACCACGTTGGCCCTCACCCCGAGCTCGGCCACGGCCTGCATGGCGGCGATCACCGCGGCGCCCCCGGACATGTCGAACTTCATGTTCTCCATGCCTTCGGGGGGCTTCAGCGAGATGCCCCCGGCGTCGAACGAGAGGCCCTTCCCCACCAGCACGAGGGGCGCGTCTCCCGGCCTTCCACCTTTGTGCTCGAGGATAATGAAGCGCGCCTCCTCTTCGGAGCCCTGCGACACCGCCAGGATGGCGTGCATGCCTTCGGACTGCATGCGTGCTTCGTCGAACACCGTGATGTCCAAGTTCACGCCACCCGCGATGCGCCTCGCCTCCTCCGCCAGATGCGTGGGCGTTGCGATGTTGCCGGGCCTGGACTGCAGCGTGCGGGCGAGGTTCTCCGCGCGCGCCACGATCGCTCCGGTCAGCGCCCCGCGCTCGAGCGCCTCGATGTTCCCGGCACCGATGAGGTCGACCGAACGCACGTCGACCGGCGGATCCTCCGCGCTCGGTGCTTTGAGCTCGCGGAAACGCCAAGCCGCGAGTGCCGCACCCTCCGCCGCCGCTTGCGCGCGCATCTCGTCCGGCACGCCGGTCAGGCCATCCAGGCTCATGGTCAGGCCCGCCAGGCGCAGCTTTTCCGCCGCCCGCACGGCCCGCCCCGCGAAGCGGCGCACGATCTCCGGCGTCAGCTGGCCGGCGTCACCTACGCCGAGCAGGAGAACGCGCTTCGGACCCGAACTCCCTCCGTACAGGAGCACCTCGTCGGCTGCGTTCCCGCGCATGTCCCCCGAATCGAGTGCACGCCCCACCGCGCCACCGAGCGCGGTGTCGACCGCCCCGAGCGGGGCCACGGCTGTGGAGGCACCCTGGGTAACGGCGACGGCGAGCAACGGCGTCTCGTGCGCCGAGGGGTCGGCCCTCAGGTAGCGAAGCAACATTATGCTCTGGCGATCCCGTCGATGATGGCGTTGAGCGTCGGGCTCGGGCGCATCACGGCCGCCGTGCGTGCCGCGTCCGGGTGCCAATACCCCCCCAGGTCCTGCGGCGCGCCCTGCGTCGCGTCCAACTCGGCGATGATCCTCGCCTCACCGTCCACCAGCGCCTTGGCGACCGGCCCGAAGCGCGCGGCCAGCCGCGCATCGGTCTTCTGAGCCGCGAGTGCGCGCGCCCAATAGAGCGTCAGCCAGAAGGTGCTCCCGCGGTTGTCCATCTCGCCGATCTTCGGCATGGGCGAGCGCGCCTCCCTCAGGTACACCGCGATCGCTTCGTCGAGCGTCTCGGCGAGCACCCGCGCCGACGCGCTGTTCCATTGGTCGGCGAAGTGCTGGAAGGACGCTCCAAGCGCCATGTACTCGCCGAGCGAGTCCCAGCGCAGATGGCCCTCCTGCACCAATTGCTGGACGTGCTTGGGTGCCGATCCGCCCGCACCGGTCTCGAAAAGGCCTCCTCCGGCGAGCAGCGGGACCACGGAAAGCATACGCGCGCTCGTGCCCAGCTCCAGGATCGGAAAGAGGTCCGTGAGGTAGTCGCGCAGTACGTTCCCCGTCACCGAAATCGTGTCCTCTCCCTTGCGGATGCGCTGGAGCGAGAACTCCATCGCTTTCACGGGGGAGAGGATGCGGATGTCGAGCCCCTTGGTGTCGTGCTCCGCGAGATACGCCTTCACCTTGCGGATCAGCTCGGCGTCGTGCCCGCGTGTCTCGTCCAACCAGAACACGGCGGGGGACCCGGTCGCGCGCGCGCGGCGCACCGCGAGCTTCACCCAATCCCGCACGGGGGCATCCTTGGTTTGGCATGCGCGCCACACGTCGCCCGACTCGACGGGGTGCTCGATGAGCGTACTGTCACTCGCATCGACCACACGAACCGTGCCGTCGGCGGCGATCTCGAACGTCTTGTCGTGCGAGCCGTACTCCTCGGCAGCCTGGGCCATCAGCCCTACGTTCGGCACACTGCCCATCGTGGACGGATCGTACTGACCGTGCGCCTGACAGTCGCGTACGACCGCGTCGTAGATGCCCGCGTAGCTCGAGTCGGGGATGACGGCCTTGGTGTCCTGTAGCTCGCCGGCCGCGTTCCACATGCGCCCGGAATCGCGCACCAGGGGCGGCATCGACGCGTCGATGATCACGTCGCTCGGCACGTGCAGGTTGGTGATTCCCTTGGCCGAGTCGACCATGGCGACGCCCGGCCCGGCCACATAAGCGGCGCGTACGTCGGCCTCGATGGCCGTGCGTTCCTGCTCGGGGAGCGTCGCGATCTTGCCGAACAGATCGCCGAGGCCGTTGTCGGGATCGACACCCAGCCGATCGAGCGTCGCCGCGTGCTTCGTGAACAGATCCCCGAAGTAGACGCGAACCGCGTGACCGAAGAGGACGGGGTCCGACACCTTCATCATGGTAGCCTTCAGGTGCAACGAGAACAGCACGCCGCGTTCCTTGGCGTCGCGCATCTCATGGCGCAGAAAATCCACCAGGGCGCGCCTGCTCATCAACGTCGCGTCCAGGATCTCTCCCCCCAGCAGCGGGATGGAGGGCTTCAACACCGTCACCTTGCCGTCCTTCGCGACATGCTCGACCCGGACCGTCGTCGCCGCGCCTACCGTGACCGACTTCTCGTTGTGACGGAAGTCCCCGGCGCTCATGGTGGCGACGTGCGTCTTCGAGTCGGCGGGCCAGGCGCGCATGCGCGGCGGGTTGGCGCGCGCGAATTCCTTCACGGACTTCGGGGCCCGGCGATCGGAGTTCCCTTCGCGCAACACCGGGTTCACGGCACTTCCCTTCACCTTGTCGTAGCGCGCCTTCACCGCGCGCTCCTCGTCGTTCGCTGGCACCTCGGGATAGTCGGGGAGCGCGTATCCCTGAGACCGGAGCTCCGCGATGCACGTCTTCAGCTGCGGAACGGAGGCGCTCACGTTCGGCAACTTGATCACGTTGGCCTCCGGCTTCTCCACGAGCTTGCCGAGTTCGGCCAGGTCGTCGGGCACGCGCTGTCCCTCAGGAAGCCGATCCGCGAAGACGCCGAGCACGCGCCCCGCGAGCGAGATGTCGCGCGTCTCGACAGGAACGCCTGCGGCGGCCGAAAAGGCGCGTACGACCGGCAGGAGCGCGTGCGTCGCCAACGCAGGGGCTTCGTCGGTCCAGGTATAGATGATGGGGCTCGATGTGCTCATCGCCGTGGGCGCCGGGGTGTTCGGGAGTGGCGGCTACAGCCACCACGAAGCCCGACAGTATAGAGGGGACGCTGGTCCGGTCGAAGGGGCCGGCCCGGTCGCGAGGGGCCCGACGCTTCCCTTGGATTCCCGGTCCCCGGGACAGACATTTCCAGGTCGTCGGTTCGACCCCTGTCCCTGGCCTGCTCATGCCGCTTCGGTCCCGCCGTACTCGGTCGCCTTCTTCGACCCCTGGGCCGCGCGCTGCGGCGCTCTTCTTCCTGGCGCTCGCGGCCGCATGGACACCCGCAGTCGCCCAGGTCCCGGAGGGACGACCGGGCACCGCCGCGGCCTCGGCCGCCCGAGGGGAGTACTCGCACGACTTGGCGCCCCGCGCGACCGCATTGCGCACCTCCCAGTCGATCGAAATCGACGGGCGGCTGGACGAGGCCGTGTGGTCCCAAGCGATCCCGATCACGGACTTCAT
>JBEBGN010000202.1:0-5248 GCA_040081395.1 Longimicrobiales bacterium | reverse complement strand
CCCCCGGCCGACCCCCCAGAGCGCGGATCCTCCGGCCCAGGTCCTGACGGAGCTCCTGGAGCCGCAACACTTGCACGGGCGTGAGCACGCCGAGCAGCGCGGCCTGCTCCTCGCGGAAGAGGCTCGCCTCCTGTTCGCGCAGGTCACCCATGCGCGAGATGAGCTCCCGCGCCTCCTCTTGGTCGTTCCCGCCCTCGAGCAGCAGGGCCTCGACCCGGCGGCGCGTGGCCTGCTCGAGCGCGAAGAGCTCACGCCGCTGGCCCTCGAAGTCTTCCGTGACCACGGAGAGCCGGGTCGCCTGCTCCTCGGTCAGGCCGAGTCGTTCGCGCATCACGCGAGCCATCTGCGCGCGCACGCGCTCCTCGAGTTGCGCGCGATCACCCGGCGGCCGGCGGTCGGTGCCCGCCTGGGCGCTCCCTCCGAGCGGCGACAACGCCATGACCAGCAGCGCGCCGGTCATCAACCGACGGATCGGCATATTCATGCTCCACCCCCTCCGGCCCCTGTGGTGAGCTCGTCGAGGAACTGGAGAAGCGCCTCGTCGCTCAGGTCGTCGAGAGCCGGGGCGCCCGCGACCAAGCCGTCGTCGCTCACCCAGATCTCCCCCTCCTCGGCCTCGTACGCATAGCCCGGCACTTCGAGCGTGGCCTGCGGCGTGCGATCGGACGTGATACCGATCCCGAGCGCCAACGCCGCGATAGCCGCGGCTGACACACCCCACCAGGTGCGCGCGGGTGCCCTACGGTCCGTAGCCGCCGCCCGTTCGATGCGACCGAGAAGTCCAGCAGGCACCCTGGGGCGGCTCGCGAACAGGATATGCGCGAGCGCGAGCTCCGAGTCGCACTCGGCGCATACGCGGACATGGGATTCCACCACGTCTCGCTCGCCCGCCGAGAGCGTGTTGCCCACGAAGCTCGGGATCAACTCCCGCACCGCACCGCAATCGGGTGCATTCGTCTGGTCGTTCATTTCATCGCTCATGCCATCAACTCCCTGAGTCGGCGGATGCCGTGGAAGTAGTTCACCCGGGCCGCCCCCTCACTCGAACCAATGACCTCCCCGATCTCCTTGAAGCTCAATCCTTCATCGATGCGGAGCGTCACGGACAATCTCTGCTTCTCGGGAAGTTGCTCCAACATCTTTCTCGCTCTGGCCGATTCGTCCTGCAAGACCGCGTCGTGCGCGGGTCCTCCCTCGTCCGACCGAACCTCCTCCGCCTCCTCGAGCGCGGTTTCCTTACGCCGTCCCTGCCGCCTCAGGGCACCCTTGGCTTCGTTGGCCGTGATGGTCAGGAGCCAGGTGCGGAACGACGCATCCGCCCGGAAGCCGGCCAACGCGCGGAACGCTTTCACGAACGCGTCCTGCACCACGTCCTGCGCTAGGTCATCTTCGCGGACGAAGGAGAGCGCCACGCGGTAGGCGGCCGCGTGATGCCGCTTCGCCAGGGCGCTGAGTGCTGCGTCTTCGCCGGACCGTCCGCGTTCGACCAGTTCTAGGTCGGACGGCTCCGCGCCCTGCCGATCCTCGTCCCTCACCGACCCTTAGATGCCGCGCGTAAGGGAGACGTTAAGGAAGCTCTGCCCGAGTCTGGGACGGGGGCTCAGGAGCCGATCTCGTCGAGGCGTTCGACCCGTGTGCGCAGGTGCTTCGAGGGCTTGAAGACCGGGACCGACCGCTGCGGGACCTTCACCGAATCCCCGGTCCGCGGATTGCGCGCCATGCGCGTCTTGCGCCGGCGAACCTTGAAGGTGCCGAACCCGCGGATCTCGATGTTCTCCCCCTGGGCGAGGGCGAGCTTCACGGCGTTGAGGAAGCCGTCGACGACGAGCGCGCAGTCCTTCTTGGTGATCCCGGGGCCGATGGCGTCGGCCACCTGCTCGACCAAGTCTGCCTTCGTCATGCTCCCTCCAGAGGGGCGTGCGATCGGTCGCTACCAGCGAATTGGGCAGGGACGGTAATCAGCACTCGGATAGGCCGCAAGCACATGGGACTCGTTGCGACAACATAACTTGCGCGAATCGAGCGATCAGCGACGCGCGGGTCTCCGTTGCTCCATCAAGTCGATGAAGTGGTCGAACAGGTACCGGCTATCGTGGGGTCCCGGAGCCGCTTCCGGATGGTACTGCACGCAGAAGACCGGGAGCTCACGGTGCGCCACTCCCTCCACCGTCCCGTCGTACAGATTCACATGCGTCAGCCGCAGCCCAGGGGCGCCGGGGATCTCGTCCCCCGCACCGCAGCGCACCGCGAACCCGTGGTTCTGGGAGGTGATCTCGACGGTCTGCGTGTCGAGGTTCTTCACGGGATGGTTCGCCCCATGGTGTCCGAACGGCAGCTTGTACGTCTCGGCGCCGAACGCGCGGCTGATGAGTTGATGCCCCAGGCAGATCCCGAAGACGGGCACGTTCGCCTCGGCGAGGCCGAGAATCGCGCCTTGTGCGCGCTCGACCGCGGCGGGATCGCCGGGACCATTCGAGACGAAGAGCCCGCTCGGCGGGTTCGCGAGGATCTCCGCGACCGGCGTCTCCGCGGGAATCACGGTGACGCGGCACCCACGTTCGGCAAGCAGCTTCGGCGAGTGCGCCTTCACGCCGAAGTCGTAGGCGATCACGTGGAAGCGCTCCGGCCCGACCGCTTTCACCACGTAGGGCTCGTCGGTGGAGACGCCGCAGGCGAGGTCGAGACCTTCCATGAGCGGCTGGGCACGCACCTGCTCGAGCACGTCCTTCTCCGCCAGCGCGGCCGGCGCGATCGCGCCGCGCATGGCCCCGTTAGTGCGCAGGTGCCGCGTCAGGGCGCGCGTGTCGATGTCGGCGATGCCGGTGACGCCGTTCGAACGGAGGTAGTCGTCGAGGCCCTGCTCGGAACGCCACGACGAGGCGACGCGTGAAGCCTCGCGAACGATGAAGCCGGCGACCTGCGGCGTGGGCGACTCGCGGTCCTCCGTGTTGACCCCGTAGTTGCCGATCAGTGGATAGGTCATCGTCACGAGCTGCCCCGTGTACGAGGGATCCGTGAGGATCTCCTGGTAGCCGGACATGGCGGTGTTGAACACCACCTCGCCGAATGCCAAGTCGCCCGCCCCGATCATCGCACCGTCGAAGCGGCGCCCATCCTCGAGAAGTAGGTAGGCCGAGCGGTCCAGAGTGCCTGTGCCTCGCTTGGGGGTCCGGGTTCGCGCAAAGCTACCGAGCGGGCAAACGCGGTCAAGCGGGCTTCGCAGCACTCCGCATGCGGCGTTACGTTCGCCCCGCGACATGAAGGGGCGCCGCGAACTTCGCCAACTCCCCGGGCTTCCTCCGAGCTTCATGGAAACCGTCTTCGTTCACGCCGACGAGTCCTGCCTCGGCAACCAGTTCCAGGACCGCGCTTCCCCCGGGGGCGCGGGAGGGCTCGTCGAGGTGTGGAAGGACGGTCGTTGGGAGCGTCGCGACTATTGGCTCTCGGAACCGGACACTACGAACAACCGCATGGCGATCCGCAGCGCCATCGAGGTGCTCGGTATGCTCAACCGGCCACAGGTCGTCCGCCTGGTGTCGGACAGCCAGTACCTCGTGAAGGGGATCAACGAGTGGCTCGCCGGCTGGAAGGCCAGAGGGTGGCGCCGGAAGGCAGGTCCGATCGAGAACCTCGAACTCTGGCAGCAGCTCGACGTCGAGCTCGGTCGTCACCGCGTCCGCGCCGAATGGGTTCGTGGTCACGTGGGTCACCCCGAGAACGAGTACTGCGACTTCCTCGCGACCCGCGCCGCGAAGGAGCAGACCTCGTCGGACGGCCTCGTGCCCTCGGGGTTCCCTCCTTGGCTGGAGGCGCAGCGGGCCAGGGGCCGATACGGAGACTATCGCGAGACGGCTCCCCCGGACGAGCGGTTCGGCTGACCCACCGCCCCGGAGAGCAGGCGCGATAGAAAATGAAACGGCCCGGTCGCAGTTACCTGCGACCGAGCCGCTTCTCTCGAGAGACCCCGGTCACGCTTCACGATGCGTGCCTGGCATCTCATTCTGCGCTGGCGGGACCATGGCCCTGCTTGGGTCCACCCTCGTGTGGGTGGCTAGGCCCTGCTCCCTCCCTCCGTTTGCCGCACGGTCAGCGGCTGGAGGCGCCCCGAGCTCTTCACTTTGGGACTGTTCGGCGGGGGCCAGCGACCTCCCCCGTCGTGCTTGCCAAGATCTCCCAAGTCCTGGTTCGCCTGTCACCGCTGCGCCGTCGCGCCCGGCGACTCACGCTCAGATTCATCGGGGGATGACCAACGTCATCGATCTCGATGAGCCGCATCTGAAACGCGACGGGATGATACCGGCGGGAAAACCGCCCTGCAAGGACCAGGATTCGCCGTTACACCGGGCTCGGCAATCACGTCCTAACCGCTCTGCCTGCAACACCTTACGTGACCACATCCTTGTTCTCCACAACCCACGGGTAAAAGGCTGGAAAACGTGTGGATTTCGCAGCGTTACCTACACGGGAAAACGATCGCGGCAGACGTCACAAGGGAAAGCGGGCAGTGGAAAAGTCACCGCGCAAGCGACGGCGCATGCTCGAAAATGTTGTCTATCCTACGAGCCGAGCGTAGCCGAACACGTCCGCAAAACGCGCCTCGAAGGCTGCCCCTGCGTCCCGGACCGCGAGGGGGCGCCCGAGCTCGCGCTCGAGCGACGTGACGCCCTCACCGACGATACCGCATGGAACGATGCGATCGAAGAACGCGAGGTCTGCGCTCACGTTGAGCGCGACGCCGTGGGACGTGATCCACGGGGACGACACGCGCACGCCGACCGCGGCGAGTTTACCCGCCACCGTCCAGATCCCCGTGAGCCCCGGGCGGCGCACGGCACGCACACCGAACTCCGCGGCCACTCGAAGGAGCACTTCTTCGAGGTCACGCAAGTACGCGTGCAGGTCCTTCCGATCCGGCTTGAGATCCAGGATCGGATAGGCGACGAGTTGGCCGGGACCATGGTAGGTGACCCCCCCACCCCGACCCACCTCGAACACTTCGATGCCGAGCCGGTCGCGCTCGGCCTCGTCCACGAGGACGTGTGCCGACTCCGCGCTCGAGCCGAGCGTGATCACGTGGGGGTGTTCGAGCAGGAGCAGCGTGTCGGGCACGTCGCCAGCGCGCCGCGCGGCGACCAGTTCCTCCTGGGCACGCAGCCCTTCGGCATACGGGACCACGCCGAGGTGTCGCACGTCGAGCAGGCGGCCCGACCCCTCGTCCCGCGCAGGTCGCGCGGGGGCCACTACGCGT
>JBEBGN010000003.1:0-66182 GCA_040081395.1 Longimicrobiales bacterium | reverse complement strand
CTCATCGCGATCGACAATACGCTCTGGCACGGGAAGGTCGTCGACGCGTCAGTGACCGACGAGGACACGGAGGCGATTCGCCGCTTGAACCAGAAGCTCCTGACCGACGAGCGCGTAACCCTGAGCCTGGTTCCGATCGGAGATGGGCTCACGCTGGCGCGGAGGCGTTAGACATGGCGACCGAGGCGACCGAAGGCTCGTTGGGGGGAGGGGGCGTTTCCTCCACGAGTCCGCAGCGAGCCACGGCGCCGCTCTTTGGAATCGGGACCGAGCACCTCGGGCTGGTGCTCACGCTTGGATACCTGGGGGTGACCAGCGTGGGCATGGTCTCCGCTTGGGCGCTCTACGCTCGCTTCGACGTGAACATCTTCCACTTCGCGCAGATCGGCGACTTTCTGCTCGCCGCCACGGCGTGGCCCCTGGCCAGCCTCTCGGCAGTACTCGCCATAGCGGCGGTGGCCGTGGTTGCTCGAATCGATCGCTACTCCGATCGGTACCGTTGGTACCGCATGCTCTACCTGGATTCGGATCGCGTGCGGCGCGTCATGCGGTCCCGGTCCGCGTGGGTCCTGTACACCGTCCTGTACCTGTGGTTGGCCGCGGACCTGCACGCCGATTGGTACGAGGGGCGGCTCCGCTCCGGTTCGGGGTCCGCGGTCACGGTGCAACTCCAGTCCGGGACGTATCACGGCAGGGACGCTTCCGCCCCCTTCGCAGCCACGTTCGTCGGGGCCACCACCGCCTACGTGTTCCTGTACGATCGGCCTACGGGCGAGGTCACCGTGGTGCCCGTGGAGAACGTTGCGAGTCTGGTCCCGGTGGCCACGGAATGAGCGCGCCGGGAACGTCCCGGCCCGCCGAGGTTATTGAATCCTTGCCATGATCCGCACCCTGCGTCGTCGCTCTCTCGGCTCCCGCGCCACCCGATCGTTTTCGTTCGGCCTTGCGCTGACGTTCGCGCTGGTGCCCCGCGTGAGCGCCCAGTCCACCGGCCCGGCGCACACGGGGTACGACCCCGCCGCTTCGGTTGGCGGACACTACCACGAGGGTCTGACGGGCGAGCAGGCGCTGATCCTGGAGCGGAGCATCAAGTGCCTCTGCTCCTGTGGGCTGGACGTCCACTCGTGCCAGTTCCAGATGCAGTGCGACACCTCGCCGGGCTGGTCGGAGCGGATCCGCCGCAGTCTCGACGCAGGTCAGACACCCGAAGCGATCCAGGCGAGCTTCGTCGCGGACTACGGCATGCAGGTGCTCATGGCGCCGCCCGCCCAGGGGTTCAACCTCTTGGGCTACTTCCTTCCCGGTGCCACGATCCTCGTCGCGGGTGCGCTCATCGGGATGGTGGCGCGGCGCGGCATGAACCGCTCGCAGCTCGCGCCCGTGACCGAGCTCGACGACGAGGACGCGGAGCGTCTGCGCACCGAGATGCAGAAGCTCGACCGCTCGGAGAGCCCCGACTGGTAGCAGGGCGGGGGGGAGCATCCACGTGACCCACGGGACGGAATCGGGGCGCTCCTGGCTCCCCGCCGGCATCTTGGCCGTGGGCCTCCTCGGCGGCGGCCTGCTCGTCGGACGTGGCTTCACCGAGGCCCGCTTGGGCGACCGGTTCGCTACCGTGAAGGGCGTGGCCGAGCGCGACGTCGAGGCCGACCTCGCGGTATGGACGATCCAGTTCTCCGCGGGAGGGAACAACCTCGGTGAGGTGCAGCGCACGGTCGTGCGCAACCTCCAGCTGACGATGGACTTCCTCGAGGGACATGAAATCTCTCCGGACCTCGTTCAAGTCGAGGGGGTGCGCGTGGTGGACGCGGCCGCCAATCCGTACCAACAGGGTCCGGTACTGAATCGGTTCTCGGTGACGCAGACGATCATTGTGCGCTCCGAGGAACCGCGTCGCGTCCAGGCTGCGAGCCAGGACGTGGGCGTGCTCGTCGAAGGAGGCGTCGTGCTCGTTTCCGGTCAGGAGTACGGGCCGGGTGGGCCGACCTACATCTTCCGTGGCCTGAACGACATCAAGCCGGCGATGCTCGCCGAGGCGACCGCGCGTGCACGCGAGGCCGCGGTGGAGTTCGCGAGCGATTCCGATAGTGAACTGGGCGGGATCCGGCGTGCCAACCAAGGCGTCTTCGAGATCCTGCCGCGTGATCCCGCTCCCGGGGTGATGGAGCAGAACCGGATCGAGAAGACCATCCGCGTGGTCGCGACGGTCGAATACTTCCTGCGCGGCTGACCGCGTAGTCAGGGCCCGCCGAACGCGCCCCCGGGCGCGCGGACACCGAGGCTATCGAAGGTCAGCAACCGCAGGTATGCGACGATGTCCGCCTTGTCTTGCTCGTCGAAGCACTGCGGACGGGTCGGGTCGCAGGCCGCAGCGGCCGCGAGCTCGGGAATGCGCTCGAACACGAAATTGTACTGATCTACCACGTCCTCGAGTGTCTTGGCCGAGTTGTCGTGGAAGTAGGGCGCGGTGTTCGCGATGCCCCAGAGCATCGGGATCTTGAACGGCGGACCGCCGACCAGGGCCGGGAGCTGAGCGTTCCGGATCGTGTCGAGGCGCTCGTCCGCGGTGACGTAGACCTTGAAGCCCGGGAGCGCGACCGCACCCGGGTCGGCGGTTGGCTGAGCGAAGGTGCGTTCAGCGGCGCTCGGCTCTCCCGCGACCATGCCATTGCCCACGTCCACGAGGCACCAGTCGTGTTTCGGGTTGGTGTTGTCGGGCTCCTGGCCCACGAGGCTCGATGCGAAGTCGAAGCTGATCGTGTTGGGGTGCCGTCCGCTCGTGCGATTCAGCAGCGGCCCCGAGTGACAGAGCCCGCAGGCGCGGTCGGGATCGAGAAACGTGCGGCCGCGGATCTCCGACTCGGTGATGCCGGGGGGAGGACGCAGGACGTCACCCTGACGGAACGAACGTAGGATGGCGTCATTGGTGAAGAGGGACCGCTCGAAGTCCGCGATGGCGGCGAGCTCGTCGGCGGTGGGGGTCCGACGGGGTTCAGCATGCGTGGCGATCGCGTTGCGCGCCTGCGTCTCCAGGTCCGCGCCCTCGCGCCCGTCCGCCATGAGGTTCCCGTCGAGCGAGGCGTTGAACATCGAGGGCACACCCCGATGCAGGACGACCGATGTCTCGAGTGGGGCGTCGCAGCGCCGAACGGCCAGTCCGGTGGCGGGATCGGGGTCGAGCGCGATGGAGACGCGGATGGTCGCGTGCGCCCGCAGGCGCTCGTAGGTCGCACCTAGATCATCATCGCCGTCGAGCGTGCGGAAGATCGGGGCCGTCGCGTCGACTTCGAAGAGCGCTTGGACCCTCTCGGGCGTCAGGGTTCCGAACGCCGCGAGGTCGTGACAGGTCGCGCACGTTCGTCCGTTGCCGCCGAAGGTCTCCTGCGTGAAGAGCTGCTCGCCGGTCGTGGTCTGCCCTGAGGTCTCGCCGGGCGCAGGGCCTCGCGCGCATGCGGCGAGCGCGGTCAGCAGGACCGACAGTCCGAGTCTAGGGCGGGCCAGGGGCATCGAGGGGCCAAGGTCTCGCTATTCGGTCCGGAGTGCCACCACCGGGTCGATGCGTGCCGCACGGCGAGCCGGCCACAGACAGGCGAGCACGGCGATGGCGACCATGACGACCAGGACGCCTCCGATGGTGATCGGGTCCGTGGGGCTCGTCTGTACGAGCAGACTCTGGAGGAGCCGTCCGACGCCGAAGGCACCCGCGAGGCCGAGCGGAAGCCCGAGCGCCAAGTGCCCGAGCACGCGGCGGAGCGCGAGCCACGAGATGGTGTTCGGCTCAGCGCCGAGCGAGGCCCGGATGCCGAACTCGCGCACGCGCTGCATCACGGAGTGCGCGGTCACGGAGTAGAGGCCCACCGCGGACAGGATGAGCGCGATGCCGGCGAACAGGGCGAAGAGGGTGCCGAAGACGCGGAAGGGCCAGCGCTCCTGCGCCAGGCGCGCATCCATCGACATGATGTCGTAGAGGGGCACATCCGGCTCGACGCTGCGCATGACCTCGCGGAGGGTCTCCGTGACTGCCGCCTCATCGTTGGACGAGCGCGCGAGGAGGTTGACCACGCGGTTCGGCGTTTGGCGGAGCGGCCCGTACACGATCGGGTCCGGCTCGCGCTCCTCGATGTTCAGTTGGCGCACATTCGGCACCACACCCACGACCGTGCGCCACGGCGCCTCCGGCGCGGGAGCGGCTCCAGGCGGAGGGGCCGCGACCGTGCGGACCTGTCGGCCCACGGCGTTTCCGTCCGGAAAGTGCAGCTCGACGAAGCGCTGATTGACGATGGCGACCTCGGATCCGGGCATACCGTCGTCGCGACCAAAAGTCCTGCCCTGGATCGTCTCCAGGCCGAGCACCTCGAAATAGCCGTCACTCACCGAGAGCGTGGTCACGGTGGGTCGCGTTGCACCGGCCTCGGCGGCCCTGCCATCGAGCTCCAACCCGGGTGCGCTACCTCCTGAGATCGGCAGAGCGGTCGTCAACGCCCGTGCCTCGAGCTCGGAGTTGCCGTCCAGCCGCTCGAGCAGGTCGTCCCACACGACCATCTGCTGGGACGGCTCCGAATACTTGGTGAGCGGCAGGTAGATCTGAGTGGTGATGAGCCCCTGCGTGTCGATGCCTAGATCGAGCCGGTACAAGCTCATGAAGCTCCGCATCATGAAGCCCGCTCCCGAGAGGAGCACGAGGGTCAGGGCGACCTCGCCGACGATGAGTGCCCCCGACCACCGCCGCGCGCGCACGCCGCTCGAACCGCCGCGCGCTCCTTCCTTCAGGATCTCGTTGACGTTCGTCCTCGCCACGTGCAGTGCCGGTGCGAGCCCGAACAGGAGGGCCGTCGCGACGCACACTGCGGCCAGGAACCCGAAGACGACCGGGTCGAGAGTGAAGACCATCCAGTACGGCTTGCCTACGTCCTGCGTTACCGAATCGAACCAGCGAATCCCCCCCAGCGCGAAGACGAACCCGAGGCCCGCCGCGAGGATCGCCACGATGAGGCTCTCTACGAGGAGCTGGCGCACGATGCGGCCTCGCGTGGCACCGAGAGATACGCGCACCGCGATCTCCCGCGCACGTTCGGCTGAGCGCGCGAGGAGAAGGTTGGCCACGTTAGCGCAGGCGATGAGCAGCACGAACACGACCGCGCCCATGAGCGACAGGAAGACGATGCGGATCTCACCACCGTTCGCTTCCTCCTCGAACGGGGCGAGCGCGAAGCGATACTCGGCGTTCGACTGCGGATAGGCTTCCGCCAGTCGATCGCCAATGCTCTCCAGCTCGAGGCGCGCCTGTCCGAGCGTCACCCCGGGTGCAAGGCGGCCCACCCCGTTGAAGCTGTGCACGGCGCGATCGCCCGTGTTGGATGCCGCCGGGAGGTTCGCCTGCGGAATCCACAGGTCGGTGTTGTCGGGAAACCGCATATTCTCCGGCATCACACCGATCACGGTGGCGACCAGGCTGTTCACGCGCACCGTCCGTCCGATCACGTCCTCGGCGCCCCCGAAACGGTTCTGCCAGATCGAGTGCCCGACGAGGATCACCGGCTCGGCACCCGGAACGTCGTCGGTCGCATGGAAGTCTCGGCCACGGATCGGCTGCTCGCCGATCATGTCGAAGAAGTTCGCGGTGACGTAGGCGCCTTGGACGCGCTCGGGCGCCTGCGCGTCGTCGCTCAGGTTGATGGTCGACCCTAGGTTGGCCGCGACGCTCCCGAGGGTCGCCGTCTGATCGCGGAGGTCCTGGTAGTCCGGCAGCGACAGCCCCACGCGCTGGCCCCGTTCGTCCTGGCTCCAGACCGCCACGATGCGGTCCGGCTCGGCGAACGGCAGGCCGCGCAACAGCACCGCGTTCACGAAGGTGAAGACGGTGGCGTTGGCACCGATGCCGAGCGACAGTGCGGACACGGCCGCGAGGGTGAACCAGCGGGCGTCCGCGAGGCGTCGAACGGCGTAGCGGATGTCGTGCCAAAGGCCCATGGAGGCTCCGCGGGAGGGGTCTCGTCCCCTACGGGTCTCGCCGCTCTGGGGATTCCAGCCCGCTATAATTTCCCCCCATGCGCCGCCCTGTCCCCGAACTTCTCGCGCCTGCCGGCACCCTCGAAGCCGTGCGCGCCGCCTTGGCGAACGGCGCAGACGCTGTCTATCTCGGGGCCGAGCGCTTCAACGCCCGCGACGACGGCGCGCAGCTCACGCTCGATGAACTCGGGCAGGCCTGCGCGCTCGCCCACGCCCAGGGTGCGCGCGTCTACCTGACCTTCAATGTCCTCATGAAGCCGGGGGAGCTTCGCGAGGCGCTGCTCCATCTCGGCGAGTGCATCGACCGGGGCATCGACGCGGCCATCATGCAGGACATCGGCGCCGTCCGGCTCGTGCAGCAGGTCTACCCGGAAATGGAGATTCACGGGTCGACACAGATGACGATCCATGACGCCGCAGGAGCGCGTGTAATGCGCGACCTCGGCGTGCGCCGTGTGGTGATGGCGCGCGAGAACACCCTCGAGGATCTGCGCGCCGTGCGCGACGCGGTGCCCGACCTCGAGCTGGAGACCTTCATTCACGGGGCGCTCTGCATCGCCTACTCCGGACAGTGCTACATGTCGGGGATGATCTCGGAGCGAAGCGCCAACCGAGGTGCGTGCGCGCAGTCGTGCCGGAAGGACTACGTGCTCACCGATGTCGCGAGCGGCGAGGAGCTCGACCGCGGCTATCTGATCTCCGCTCGCGACCTCGCGGCGGGAGAGCACCTCGAGCACCTCGGAGAGCTCGGCATCCACACCCTCAAGGTCGAGGGCCGGAAGAAGCGGCCGGAGTACGTGGCCACCGTCACGAAGGCCTACCGCACGTTCCTCGACCGGCTCGCCGAGGGTACCTGGGCGCCCCCCACGCCCGAGGAGACGACGCCGCTGGTGCAGATCTATTCGCGCGGTTTCACCGGCGGCATGATGGGCGGTCGGGAGGGCAGGACGTACGTCACGCGCTCCGCTCCGGACAACCGCGGCGTACTGCTCGGGCGCGTGATCCGTGTCGAGCGTGGCGAGATCGTCGTCTCGGTTTCGGCACCCATCGAGTTGGGGGATGGCCTCGGCTTCGAGCACCCCGCCGGGCCGGAGCGCGGCTCGACCGGGTTCATCGTGAAGCGCGTGACGGATCTTCCCGGAGAGAGGGGTGGTCGCCATCAGGGGATTCCGGCCGACGCGACCGTCGGCGTGGGATGGACCGTACTGCGCACCTCGGATGGCGGGCTGCTCGAGCAGGCGCGGCGCTCGTACAAAGGGCTCGACGCACGCGGTGCCACCTCGAGGACCCCCCTCGACATCACCGTTTCGGGTCGAGAGGGGCAGCCTCTGTCCCTTTCGTGCACCGCGGGCGATGCGCGCACGCGCGTGGAGACGGCGGTCGTTCTCGCGACTGCAACCAAGCACGGCCTCGACGAGGCGCGCCTCCGCGAACAGCTCGGCCGCCTGGGGGAGACGCCCTTCGAGCTACGCGATCTCGACGTGTCGGGGCTCGAGCGTGGACTCTTCCTGCCCGTGAGCGTGCTGAACGACGCGCGACAGGAGGCCGTGCAGCAGCTGCTTGGCCGCCGTGCCGAGAACCTCGTGTCCCTGCACGACCGGCGCATGGCCGAGATCAACCGCGCGCTCGACCTAGCCCCGACCTCTGGCGAACCGCCGGCTGGTCGGGTGACGTCGGAGGTGTGGTCGATCGCCGACGCCCGCGCAGCGGCCGAAGCCGGTGCCGACGAGGTGATCCTCGATGTCTTCCTGCGTCACCCCGCTCCGACTCCGAGGGCCGTGACGGCGCTCGCCGAAGAGATGGCCGCTCGCGGAACCTCGTTCCGTCTGCGCACGCCGACGGTCGTTCGCCCCGAGGAGCGCGCGCACCTCGACCGGTACCTCGCGCTCGGCACGGCGGTCTCGAGCGGGCACCTGGGGTTGGTGGCCGAACTGGCTGGCGAGGGCCGGGACGTGGTGGCGGACTATGGCGTGAACGCGTTCAACGCGCACAGCGCGCGCGAGCTGTTCCGCCTCGGAGCGAAACGCGTCGTGCTCTCGATCGAGCTAACCGTCGATGAGCTGGCCCAGGCGTCTGCTCCCTGGGGTGGCCGTGGGTTCGACGTCTTCGCGTACGGGCGCCCCGAAGGGATGACGCTCGAACACTGCGTGCTGTCGGCGGCCTTCGACCGCGAAGTCACGACCTGTCGTGACCTGTGCGTGCAGAAGCATCCGGACGTGCGCTTGACCGATCCCGCCGGGTACGTGTTCCCGGTGGCGACCGACTCGGCGTGCCGCAATCGGCTGCTCCACTCGCGCCCGGTCGACGGCTCGGGGTACCTGAAGGCGCTTTGGGACCGCGGCTTACGCAGCTACCGACTCGTCTTCAACGTGCCTGGTGATCCGGTGGCAGACATGACGGAGGCGTGGCGCGCTGCGGTGGACGCGCTGGCCGCCGACGATCGGCCCGACCTGGCAGCGATCCGGGCCATCCACGGCGAGGAGTATACGCGCGGGCATTTCGCACGAGCGGTCTGAGTCCGGTCGACCACCCCGAGTTGCGCCGGCCGTCGCTTCCGACGGCCGGCGAATTTCCGGGCAGCGACTCAGAAGTGGAAACGAAGTCCCACTCCGATCGGCCAGACCCACGCGTTGCTGGTGCCCAAGTCGGCCTCCTTGCTGAATGCGATGTCCCCCTGGGGGCTGACGAGCAGATCGATCGCGCTGGAGAGTGCGATCGCGACCTTGGCCCCCGCGTTGATGGCGAAGTAGGTCTTCGCTTCGGGGAGATCCCCGCCGAACTGCACGGCGCCTGCTCCGAGATTCGCGGACACGGTCACCCGCTCACTCGTGTAGACGTCATAGCCGACCTTGGCCATGAAGTGGAGCGTGTTGATGTCGAAGTCGGGTGTCGGCGTGGGATGCATTCCCATGTCGAAGTCCCCCATCACGGACACGCGGTCGGCCACGCGGTACCCGAGTCCGACTCCGAACCCGGGACCGACATCCGCGGCGTCGGCGATGTCGAACGTGGGCACGACCGCGACCGCCCTCACCTCGACGGCGAGTTTCGGGCCGCTCATGTCTTGGGCCGCCACGTTGGAGGCGTATCCCAGGGCCAACACGGACAAGGCACTAGAGAGCACGACGTTTCTCATGGTTCGATTCCTTCGTTTGGGCGGAGGCGTCCACCTCCGCGGCGTTTCACGGGTGGCCCGACAGGCCGGAGGGCTTGGCGAGCGCTTCTGGTCCACGCCCCAAGCGAGTTGGGGCACCCGGAGGATAGAGAACGCGGGGTCCTGGTGTCAACTGGTTGTCTAAGATTTTGTTATACATGAGATAGACGAAATGGATAGAGCGGCTCGCCGCCGCGCCGTTCTTGCGCGGGGGTGGCGTTCATCCCGCACCGGATCGATCATCTGCGGTGCTCGAAATCGACGGAACGCCCGCGTCACCCACGGAGCCCACCATGACCGAACGCCGCGCTCGCCGCAGCCGGCCCAAGCTGCTGTCGGTGGTCGCCCCCGCGTTCAACGAGCAGGACGGGCTGGCCAAGTTCGTGGAGGAGGTCAGGGCGGTGGCGGCCGGGCTCGCAGACGACTACGAGATCCTCGTGGTCGACGACGGGAGCCGCGACCAGACGCGTGACGTGCTCACCACGCTGCGAGCCGGGGAGCCGCATCTTCGCTGGTTGGGCCTGTCGCGGAACTTCGGACACCAGGCGGCCCTGGTGGCCGGGCTCGAGCACGCTCGGGGCGACGTGGTCATCACCATGGATTCGGACCTACAGCATCCGCCCGCGCTCCTGCCGCGCATGGTCGAGCTCTGGCAGGAGGGCTACGACGTCGTGTACACGACCAAGGCCGGAGCCGCGCCGTTCTCGCTCGGACGTCGCGTGATGATGGCGATCGGGTACAAGATTCTCAGGTACGTGTCGGGGCTCAATCTCACGTTCGGGCAGTCGGACTTCCGTCTGCTCGACCGAGCGGTGCTGAATGCCCTGGTAGCGATGCCGGAACGGGACAAGTTCCTCAGAGGCCTCATCAGCTGGGTCGGCTTCCGTCAGACCGGTATCGAGTATCAGGTCGGCGCGCGTTTCGCGGGCACCGACAAGTACACCTTCCGACAGCTGCTCCACCTCGTCACCACCGGGGTCTTCTCGTTCACGATCCTGCCGCTCCGGCTCTTCACCGCCTTCGGTGTCACCATCGCTCTGCTCTCCATGGTGTACGGAGCCTTCGCGGTGGTGGCGGGAGCGATTGCGCTCATCACGAACAACCCGGCGCTCTCGCCTCCTGGTTGGGCGACGCTCACCGCGGCGATTACACTGCTTGGCGGCATCCAGCTGATCGGGATCGGCTTGCTCGGTGAGTACATCGGTCGCATCTACGACGAGACCAAACGTCGCCCCACGTACGTCGTGGGCGCGTCCGGCCCATCGGAGCCGTGATATTGGCCGAGCGCCGCGTTCTCATCGTCAACGCCGACGATCTGGGGCTGCACCCTGACATCGACCGGGGCATCGAAGCCGCGCATCGCGAGGGGATCGTCACCAGCGCGTCGATCGCGGCCGTCGGGTCTTCGTTCGAGTCGGCCGTCGAGTTGTGCCGACGCAACCCGCACCTCGACGTCGGAGTGCACCTCACCCTGGTGGGCGAACGGCCCCTCACGGACGCGGCGGGCCTGGGAGGCCTGGTGAACGGGAACGGCCACTTCCTGGAAGCGCACCCCGCGCTGGTCGCGCGCGCGCTGACCGGTCGCCTGCGCGCCGAAGCGGTTCGTCGAGAGCTCGAGGCTCAGATCGTGCGAGCCGAGCGTGCGGGCCTCCGCATCACCCACCTGGATGGACATCAGCACGTTCATCTGCTCCCCGGCATCTGGCCGATCGTCGCGCAGTTGGCGCACGAGCACGGGATCCGCTGGGTGCGGGTGCCGGCGTTCGAGCCCGCCGCGGCTGGCCGACCCGGGGCCCTCGTCCTGGCGCTCCGCGTCGGGCTCAACACGCTGCGTTCCCTTCGCCGCGCGGCGCTCGGCCCGCTCCGCAGCGCCGACCTGACGCCTGCGCTCGGAGACAGCGGGCATCTCACGTCAGAGGCTATCCTGCGCGGACTCGCGCTCGTTCCGTCCCGAGCGGTCGCGGAACTGGTCGCGCACCCTGGATGGACCACGCCCGACCTCGAGGCGCGCTACGACTGGGGCTACGACTGGAGCGGCGAGACAGACGCCCTGCGGGATCCCGAGTTACGTCGTGCAATCGACCGGGAAGGCTTCGACCTCCGGCGCTTCGCGGACGTGCCCTGACATGGAAGAGATCGCCTACCAGGAGCATCGTGCGCTCGAAGAGGCGCACTGGTGGTTCCTCGGCATGCGCACGATCTACCGGAAGCAGCTGGAGTCCCTGCGTCTCGCACGCGATGCTCGCGTTCTCGACCTCGGCTGTGGAACCGGCGGTAACCTGGCGCTGTTGGAGAGCTTCGCGCCCACCTGGGCGCTCGACTCGTCCCTCACGGCCGCGTCCTTCGTCCGGCAGCGGGGTTGGCCGCGGATCGGTGTGGCCAGCGCGACCGATCTCCCGCTGCGGGATAGCTCCTTCGACCTGGTCACCGCGTTCGGAGTCATCGAGCACGTGGAGCGAGACGACCGCATGCTGGCCGAGATGTACCGCGTCACCCGGCCCGGGGGACACATGCTCATCGTCACGTCGGCGCACGAATGGCTTTGGAGCGTGCACGATGACCGGGTGCACCACCAGCGCCGGTACCGCATCGGCGATCTGGGGGAGCGGGTACGGCGCGCAGGCTGGAAGATCGAACAGCTGAGCTACGTGAACTCGGCGCTCTTTCCAGGGGTTGCGCTCGCGCGGCTGGTCCAGCGTGTGCTGCCCGAGCGCCCGTCGTCCGCGCCCGGCGGCATGAGCGGATTCGGCGTGCCGCCTCGACCGATCAATCGCGCGCTCGCAGGACTGCTGGGCGTGGAGGGTACGCTCTTGAAGTGGGCCAACCTGCCGATGGGTGTCGGGCTCATCTGCCGGGCCGTGCGGGGCTCGATCTGATGGCACTCGGCGGGCGCCGCGTGATCGGTCAGTACCGCGACCTGGGCTGGCGCGCCCGCGCCTACCTGTGGGTGCGTTGGCTCATCTGCCCGTTCGATCGCATTCTCGCGCTCGTGCCCGAGACGGGTCGGCTGCTCGACGTCGGGTGCGGCTCCGCTCTCTGGCTCACATACCTCGCGCTGGAACGAAAGGGTCTCGAGCTTCACGGCGTCGACCCGGATGCCCGCAAGATGGCGCTCGCAGCCAGGTCGTCTGCCGCGGCGCACTTGGAGCTGCGCCAGGGCCTCGTCGAGGAAGCACCCACTGAGTCGTTCGATCTGGTCACCATCCTCGATGTACTCTGCCTCGTTCCCGACGACGTGAAGGCGGGCATGCTGCGCGCGAGCTGGCGCGCGCTCGAAGTCGGGGGGTCGATCGTGGTGAAAGATGCCGACACGCGACCCTGGTGGAAGTACGCGCCGACCGCGTTCGAGGAGTTCCTGGCGGTGCACGTTCTGCGCATGACGGTGGGCCGCCCGCACTTCGCGTCGATCGAAGATCTGAGCCGGATGTTGGAGTCGGCCGGCTTCCAGGATGTGGTGGCAGAACGGATCGACCGTGGATACCTGCACCCCCACGTCGTCCTGAGCGGAAAAAAGAAGCGGGGCGGCTGACGCCGGCCCGCGGTCTTGGAACCACTGCGAGACTTCTTGCGCGACTACCTGAGCGCGGGCTGCCTCGTTCGGCGGGGTGCGCCGCTCACGTAGGTGAGGTAGCCGTGCGGGTCGTCGTTCTCGGCGCGCACCGTTTGCATGAACTCCTTCTGTAGAGCCAGCGTGATCGGTCCGGTCTTCCCGGTCCCGACCGCAATGCGGTCGACGCTGCGCACGGGTGTGACCTCGGCGGCCGTGCCCGTGAAGAAGATCTCGTCCGCGGTGTAGAGGCTCTCGCGCGGCACGGGCTCGGCACACACCTCGTAGCCGAGATCCTTGGCCATCTGGATCACCGCTCCGCGGGTGATGCCCACGAGCGAGGAGCCGTCGAGGACGGGTGTGATGACGACTCCGTCGCGCACCAGGAAGACGTTCATGCCGGTGCCCTCACTCACCAGGCCGCCGGTGCCGAGCGCGATCGCGTCGGTGTACCCATTCTCGATCGCTTCCATCTTCATCAACTGGGCGTTCACGTACTGACCGCCCGCCTTCGCGCGGGACGGGAACGTGTTGGGCTCCGCGCGCTGCCACGACGACACGCACACGTCGACGCCGCCCGCGAGCGCACCCTCACCCAGATAGGTGCCCCAGCTCCATGCCGGGACGAAGGTCTGGATCGGGCTGTTGAGCGGGTTCAGTCCCGGGGCGCCGAAGCCGCGCAGGATCATCGGACGGATGTAGCAGTCCGTGAGCTCGTTCTTGAGCACGATCTGTTTGCAGACCGAAGCGACTTCGTCCTTCGTGTAGTCCGGCACCATGCGATAGATCCGCGCGGAGTCGAACAGTCGCCGGATGTGCTCGTCGAGCCGGAAGATCGCGGGGCCGTTCTTGGTATCGTACGCGCGGATCCCCTCGAAGACCGACGTGCCGAACTGTACGGCGGTGGAGAGCAGGTGAAGCTTCGCGTCATCCCATGGCACGAACTCACCGTCGCGCCAAATCCAATCCACCGGCTCGAACCCGCTCCCAGCGCCCATCGTCTCGATCCTCATGGTATCGCCGCCCGGGGGCGGCGATGGTTGATCCATTCCTAATGTATTACCCGCACCGCCTCCGTGAAGCCTGAAGCGTAACGGGGGGCCGTCATTTCCTGTGGAAATACGTGTCGGTGTGCTTCAGCCAGTCCTCCCGCGGCGGGCTGAATACATCGACGTCGAGCGTGTCCTCCAGGGCTTCCGCCTTGTGCGGCACGTTCGAGGGGATATACAGGACATCCCCCTCTCCCACGACCACTTCCTTCAGGTCCGGGCCCCCTTCCTGCCCGATCCAGAAGCGCAGCGCCCCTTCCAGGACCCAGGTCAACTGCTCGTTTTCGTGGGAGTGCCAGGGGACGATGGCGCCTTTGTCGAGATACACCTGCGCCAACATCATGCGTTTTCCCGTGAAGAGACGGCGGCCGATGACGTCGGTCACTTTCTCGCGCGGGATGTCGGACCACTTCTCCAACCGGACGTCGGACAAGCTCATGCTCGGGCTCCACTGGGGGGCGGGACCGGCCAATCGGCGCCTCCATGCGAGCCCTGTCAATGGAGGACACGCCTGAAGGGCGGGGCGTTCAGGGGCGCGCGGCCTCGTAGACGCGCACGTCCGGCATCGGGTAGTGCTTTCGGTTGAGGGTCCAGAGATGCAGCCCGGAGGTGCTCGCGGCTGCAGCCACGAGGGCGTCCGCGATCTCGACCCCGTGCGAAGCCGCGTAGCGCGCCAGGTACGCTCCGGCCCGACGACCGGTCTTGGCGTCCAGGACCACCTCTCCCCGTGCCTCGAAGAAAGCTCGGGTCAGGGGTTCTTCGCCTGGCCGGAGTCCCGCGTAGATCTCGGCCCATGCGACGGGGGAGCAGAAGGTTGGTATTCCCCTCGATTCCAGCGCACGGACAGCGGCCACCACCGACTCCCGACCTCGGAGCACCTCGATGATGACGTCGGAGTCGAGCAGCACCCCCGCTAGGGCGATCGCTTCCTCGGTCTCGTATCCCGCCGCAGCTGTCTCACGTACGCGCGCGTGTCGGGCAGGTCTTCGCGACCTCGCCATAGGGAATCGATCCCCTCTAGGGTAATGAGCCGCTCGTCGTGTCCTGCATCGCCATACACGCGATCGAGGGCCTCGCGCACGAGGTCCGACACCGTGCGTCCGTGCTTCTGCGCCGCCGCGCGGAGTCGACGGTGGATCTCGTCGTCCAGGTAGAGCTGAGTGCGGACCATGCGATGTATATACATCGCCCTGCATACATCGTCAACGCACTGGATCCCCGTGGGACTCCAGGGGTTGGAACCCCCGATCAACGACCGAGGTGACGCATGGCCGAGCAACCGAAGAAGTCCGACAAGGAGTGGCGGGAGGCCCTCGACCCCGAGGCGTACCACGTCCTGCGGGAGAAGGGGACCGAGCGCGCGTTCACGGGGAAGTACCACGCCGAGAAGGCCGCGGGCGTCTACAAGTGCCGCGGGTGTGGGGCAGCGCTCTTCTCGTCCGACACCAAATTCGACTCTGGGACCGGGTGGCCCTCGTTCTCGGACGTGATGGCGAACGAGAACATCCGCACCCAGACCGATCGCAGTCACTTCATGACCCGCGTCGAAGTGCTGTGCGCAAAGTGCGGAGGCCATCTCGGACATGTGTTCCCCGATGGCCCCACGTCGACGGGTATGCGCTATTGCATCAACTCGTGCTCCCTGGAGCTGGAGAAGGCGCGGGACGAATAGTGAGCAACCGACCGGAGCTGCTGGCCCGGGGCCGTCGGCTCGAATGGTTCACGGTGCTCTGGAACAGCGTCGAGGGGCTCACGAGCGTGGCCCTGGGCGCCCTCGCCGGGAGCATCGCACTGGTCGGATTCGGCGTGGACAGCTTCGTGGAGACGAGCTCGGGCCTGGTCCTGCTCTGGCGGCTCCAGGGCGGGCGCGACCTCGCTACCGAGGAACGGGTCGAGGCGCAGGCCCTGCGGATGGTCGGACTGTCGCTGTTTGCGCTCGCGGCTTACGTGCTGTACGAGGCCGGACGCTCGTTGATCGCCGGCGAGCCACCCGATGCGAGCGTCCCCGGCATCGTGCTCGCTTGCGTATCGCTCGTCGTTATGCCCGTCCTGGCTCACAAGAAGCGTCGGCTGGCGATCGAGCTCGGGAGCCGTGCCCTAGCGGCCGACTCCTTCCAGACGAGCCTCTGCACCTACCTGTCGGCGATCCTGCTCGGTGGTCTTATGCTCAACGCGGTGTTCGGGCTCTGGTGGGCCGATCCCGTCGCAGCGCTCGCCATGGTGCCCATCATCGTACGGGAAGGGTTGGAGGCTTTTCGAGGGGAGCGGTGCGACGAATGCGGCGGCCCCTGCGGGACCTGAACGCACCGCGTTTGGCACCGCCCCGCCCACACCCGTGTATACGGGCGGTCGACCCTCCACCGGATCTGCCCATGACTCGCGCCGCCGCCTCCTGTCTCGCCGTGCTGCTGGCCCTGCCGATCGCCGTCTCCGCCCAGAACACCACGCTCCGGGCCGAGCGCGGTCCCTACCGCGTGAGCACCGTGGTGCCCGCGCTCCAGGACCCGTGGTCGATGGCGTGGCTCCCGACGGGTGAAATGCTGGTGACCGAGCGGCCGGGTCGACTCCGGGTCGTTCGCAACGGGGTGCTCCAGGCCGAGGAGATCACGGGTGTGCCGCGTGTACGCTACGGTGGTCAGGGCGGACTGCTCGACGTCGTCGTCCACCCTCAGTTCGCGACCAACCGGTTGATCTACCTGAGCTACTCGAAGCCGAGCGCCGACGGCACGCAGGGTACGACGGCGGTGGTGCGCGGCCGGCTGGAAGGGAATCGTCTGGAGGGCGTGCAGGAGATATTCGAGGCGCGCGCGTGGAGCACGGGAGAGGCGCACTACGGCTCGCGGCTCGCGTTCGACGGGAACGGCTATCTCTTCATCACCGTGTCCGATCGCGCGGTAGATCCGCTGTCGGTGCCGCGCGAGCAGCATCCCGCGCAGAACCTCGGCGTACACAACGGGAAGGTCATCCGCCTGCACGACGATGGCAGGGTTCCTGCGGATAACCCATTCGTGGGTCGGCAGGGTGCGCTCCCTGAGATCTGGAGCTACGGGCATCGCTCACTCCAGGGCCTCACCTTCCACCCCGAGACGGGAGATCTGTGGGCGTCGGAGCACGGAGCGCAGGGCGGAGACGAGCTGAACCAGATCGTGCGAGGTGGAAACTACGGCTGGCCGGTGGTCGGCCTCGGGGTGCAGTACGGCGGTGCCCCGATCCACGCGAGCCGCGAACTCGAGGGGATGCTTCAGCCCGTGCAGCACTGGACACCATCCATCGGTCCCTCCGGCCTCGCCATCTACCAGGGCGATCGCTTCCCGGAGTGGCGCGGCAGCGCGTTCGTGGGCGGTCTCTCGGGACTCACCGTTGCGCGTGTGCCGTTACTCAAGGTGAACGGCGAGAACCAGGTCGGGCGGCTCGAGCGTCCCGGACTCATGGTGGGGTATGGACGCATCCGCGATATCCGCGTTGGGCCGGACGGCTACATCTACATCGCCCTGGATGACCGCCAGGGTGGAAACCCGACGCCGATCGTGCGTCTGGAGCCGGTTGCGGGGGCGTAAGGGAGTGATCATCCGATCCGCGGCTGTAGCGCTCGTCGCGCTCGTGCTGGCGGCGTGCGGTCCTCGCACGGCGCCTCCTCCCGAGCCGGGATCGACACGGGGGGTGTCGCCCGACCTACGCGGCGTCCGTGTCCTGCTCCTGCCGGTCCAGCAGAACCTCGCCGTGCCAGGCGATCCCGACGCCGAGCTGGCCTACGGCCTGCGGCAGCGCGGGCAGGGGGTCCTCTGGGTCTCGGCTGCCGAGGTGGAGGAGGTGCTCGCGCGCTCTCCCGCCATGCAGGCGCGCACGCGCGGGCTCCCGGTCGGCGTCTTCCTCCAAGCCGAGGTCGATCGCATCGGCGATCCGCTGTACGGAGAGCTGCGGCGAACGGCGTCGCTCGTCGACGCTTCGGCGGTCTTCCTGCCGGTGCAGGCTTCCCTGGAGGCCGCACCGGGCGAGGATCCGCGCGTACGCTTCGTGTCGACGCTCATCGACGTGCGCACGGGGCGCATCATGTGGTTCGGGGTGCTCGAGGGCGGGGCGTTTCCGGCCTCGGACCCGCGTGGGCTGGCTTCAGCGGTGGACGAGGTAGCGCGCACGCTCATCTGGTACGGAGTTCCCTGAGTCTCATGCCCCGTGTCGTAACCCTCATCCCCGGCGACGGGATCGGTCCGGAGGTCACGGACGCGACCGTCGCGGTTCTCGCCGCGGCCGGAGCGGACCTCGAGTACGACACCCAGCTCGCAGGCCTCGAAGCCCTCAAGCAGCTCAGGAATCCGCTCCCCAAGGCGACCCTCGACTCCGCCGAGCGCACTCGGCTGATCCTGAAGGGGCCACTGACCACCCCGTCCGGGTCCGGCTTCCGATCCATCAACGTCGAGTTGCGGAAGACGTACGACCTGTACGCCAACGTGCGGCCGGTGCGCACGATCGTGCCGGGGGGGCGCTACGAGAACGTGGACCTGGTGCTCATCCGCGAGAACACCGAGGGACTCTACGTCGGCGTCGAGCACTACATCGGCATGCATGGCGATCCGCGTGCGGCCGCCGAGTCGGTCATGATCGTCACACGCTTCGGGGCCGAGCGCATTTTGCGCTACGCATTCGAGTACGCGCGGAGCCGTGGGCGCAAGAAGGTCACGCTCGCGCACAAGGCGAATATCCTGAAGTACACACAGGGGTTGATCCTGGAGGTAGCTCAGGAGGTCGCGAAGGGGTTTCCCGACGTCACCTTCGAGGATCGCATCATCGACGCGACCGCGATGCAGCTCGTGCTCGACCCGGGTCGCTTCGACGTGCTGGTCATGGAGAACATGTTCGGCGACATCCTCTCCGATCTGATGGCCGGTCTGGTGGGAGGGCTGGGGTTCGCCCCGGCAGGTAACATCGGCGAGCAGGCTGCGATGTTCGAGGCCGTGCACGGTTCGGCTCCCGACATCGCGGGGAAGGGGATCGCGAACCCGACCGCGCTCATCCTGTCGGCGTGCCTTCTCCTGGACCATATCGGACAGCCCGAGGCGGCGGCCCGCATCCGAGCCGCGCTCGAGGACCTGGTGCGGAAGAGTGTGAGCCGCACCGCGGACATGGGCGGGAAAGCCACGACGCGAGATTTCACCGGCGCGATCGTGCGCGCGCTCCGCTAGTCGTGGGCGCGCGGGGCATCGCGGGCGCTGAGGCGCTGCCCGCGCCCCCCGTCAGAAGGGGTGCGGCGCCGGCTTCAGCGAGTCGACGTACTCCCTGAACTGCGGCGTGTAGAACTCCCTGCGGATGCTCCACACCCAGCGCACCCCCGGCCAGCTGAGGAACGACGAGTACTGTCGGTCCATGGAGTGCCAGTGCGGATCGTCGAGACGACCCTGGCGGTGCTGGTAGAACGCATCCTCCCAGACGCGATAGTTCCGCTGGATGAACGCCACGAACTGGAGCCGATCGGCTTCGGGCAAACCCTCGGCGCCGTCCTTGGCCTTCACGAATAGCTCGGCGAGCTGGCGGTCCATGAAGGTGGCGGCGATGCCCTCGCGAAAACCCACCGACACCTCGTGAATCGCCGTGAGCCGGGTCTCCTGCACCTGTCCGCGCACCTGCCACGCCAGGTAGAGGACGGAGATGACGACCGCGATGGCGCCCGTGAGCTCGGCGAGCGCGCCGACTGCGTCCCAGTTCATACCGCTTCCGTGCTGGAGGATGGGTCGGACGAAACGATCGCCCAACGGGCGCGCGCCGTCGATGGGATGAACTATGGCCAGGAGCCCTCCCGTAGGTACGGGGATCGGGCGGCCGACGCAGGCCCGTGGGTGGCGCGTTTGCCACCGGAGGAATAGGGTGTCCCGATGACACCTCAGCCGATGGTTCCGAAGCTCGCTCGGGCGGTTTGGGCTAGCGCGGCCCTGATTTGCGCGCTCACCGCGTGCGGTGGCGGGGCTCCCACCGCGGCGGCCCCCGCCGGTGAGCTCACGGTGACGATGAATATGCGCGGCAACGGCACCGTCTCCGGGGGCGTCGCCGTGAGGGTTGGCGCGCAGGGTGCGTTCCAGACACGCCGAGTCGCCCGGGACGAGTCCGTGAGGCTCGGGGTGCCGCCGGGCGATGTGCAGGTATCGGTGTCCGGCCTCCCGGATCACTGCTGGGCCGACCAATCGACCGTGGACGTGGTAGTCGCCGAAGGCACGCCGGCCGAAGTCATCCTGGAGGTCACGTGCATCGGAGACTTCGTGTACCGGACCGAACGCATCGACGAGGTCGCGTACCGCGGCACGGATGGAAGCGTCAGGAGCTACATCTATCCGGGGGCGGTGAGCATCCTTTCGTGGAGTCCGGCGGGCGCTTCGGTCATGGTCGGGGCGTGGCCGTCGTGGAGCCCCAAGTGCGCTCGGTCCCTCTTTCACGTGGCGACGCGGACTGTGACCCCCGTAGGCCGGCCCGAGTTCGCATACGCGTGGGATCGGCCCGCGTGGTCTCCCACCGGGGATCGGATGGTGCTCGGCCGTACGCGTGACTGCGGCGATCCGAATGCGGATGTAGCACTCATGCTCTACGACGCCACGGGCACGACGGCGCTCGACAGCATTCCGGGGCTCTCGGCCGGAGCGCTGTCATGGCGGCCGGGGACGGAACAGATCGCGTATCGGAGTGGGGGCCAGATCCGCCTGCACTCGTGGGCGACGGGCTCGGACTCGCTCTTCGCAAACTTCGACGGAGACCAGACGGCATGGACTCCCGACGCGAGCCGGGTCGCGGTGCAACTTACCAGCACTGGGCAGATCGTGGTCCTGAACGCGGGTGGCCAGGAGCTCTTCCGGCTCGGCGGATCCGGGTACATGGCCTTCGAGCCGCTCTGGGCTCCGGACGGGAGCGGTTTGCTCTTCAGCTGCGTTCCATCCGCGCCTCAGAACTGGGACTATTGTTACGCCTCCGCGGACGGTTCGGGCGAGCGGGCCGTGACGACGCAGGAGGGTGGGGACGGCGACGCGAGTTGGGCCGCGGATGGTGACTACTTCCTCTATACGTCGAACCGTTCGGGCGTCGTCAGCGTGTTCCTCGGCAACATCCTCGGGCTACCGCACCGCCAGATCGTTCGCACCAGCGGGAGCTCGGAGGCCCGCTTCGGTCCGGGTGCGTCACTCGGACTCGACTAGAACGCCCTGGGGCCGTCCACTACACTACCCCGCGTCCGTCCCCACCTCTCCCGCGAGAGCCACGGTCCATGGCCAAGTTCGAGGGCATCGACTTCTACGACATCGACGCGCTCCTCACCGAGGAGGAGCGCCTGGTCCGCGATACGGTACGCGCCTGGGTCGATGACCGTGTCATGCCGATCATCGGCAAGGCGTACATCGAGCGGCGCTTTCCGCGCGAACTGATCCCGGAGATGGCCGAGCTGGGTGTTCTCGGGCCCACGCTGCCGGAGGAGTACGGCTGCGCCGGCCTCAACAACGTGGCCTACGGGCTCATCATGCAGGAACTCGAGCGCGGCGACTCGGGCATCCGCTCGTTCGCGTCCGTTCAGGGCGCTCTCGTGATGTACCCGATCCACGCGTTCGGCAGCGATACGCAGAAGAAGGAGTGGTTGCCCAAGCTGGCCGCGGGCACCGCCACGGGTTGCTTCGGGCTCACCGAGCCCGACTACGGGTCGAATCCGTCCGGCATGATCACCACCGCCAAGCAGACCAAGGATGGGTGGCTGCTCAATGGCGCCAAAATGTGGATCACGAACGGATCGATGGCCGACGTGGCGGTGGTATGGGCGCAGACCGGCGAGATCGGCGACGTGAAGACGATCCGTGGGTTCGTGGTGCCGAAGAAGACTCCCGGTTTCAGCGCGAAGGACCAGAAGGGGAAGCTGTCGCTGCTCGCGTCGGACACCAGCGAACTCGTGTTCCAGGACGTCGAGCTTCCCGAGGACGCGGTGCTGCCCGGGTCGGGCGGGCTCAAGAGCCCGCTGCAGGCTCTCACGCAGGCGCGCTACGGCATCACCTGGGGCGTGATCGGCGCGGCCATGGCGTGCTTCCACGAGGCGCTCTCCTACTCGAAGGAGCGCGTCATGTTCGGCGGCCCCATTGGCGGCAAGCAGATCCAGCAGGTACGGCTCGCGGATATGCTGACCAACATCACGCAGGCACAGCTACTCAGCTACCGGCTCGGCCGCCTCAAGGACGAGGGGAAGATGACGCCGCAGCAGGTGTCGCTCGCCAAGCGCGCCAACGTCGACATGGCGACCAATGTCGCGCGCGAGGCACGGCGCCTACTCGGCGGGAACGGCATCCTCGTCGAGTACCACTCCATGCGGCACATGGCGAACCTGGAGTCGGTCTATACCTACGAGGGCACGCACGACGTGCACTCGCTGATCCTGGGGCAGACGCTGACGGGGATCAGCGCGTTCTAGGACCTGCATGAGCTCCCTCCGCCCCCTGCGGTGGCGCGCGGCAGCCGCGCTCGTCGGCGCTGGGTTCATCGTGGCCTGGGTGTGGATCGCCGGCGGTACCCGCCACCTCATCCAAATCGACTTTCGGTGGGGTGGCACGTTCCTGGAGGGCGCGCAGGTCGAGGTCGACGGGGTGGTGGTGGGTACGCTGCAGCGCTACGGACGGAGCAACTATTCCACGGGCTTCGAGGTCGAGCCGGGCGAGCACGTGATCCGGGTGCTACGCGAAGACTGCGAGGGGACACCGAAGACGGTGCGGATCGGCGGTGAGGACGGTCGGCTGAGGATGCTCATCGCCGACGTCGAGGAAGGCTACAACTGCCGCGTCCTGCTGCGTTAGGATCGACATATGCTGAAAGCCGTCGAACGAGCGGAGGATCTGCGCGAAGCCCTGCTTGCCCTGCTGCCCACCAGCGGCACGCTGGCCGGCATCAGCATCGGGCTGGTCGGCCTCGTTGACCTGAAGGTCTCCAATACGCGCGTCGAGAGCCTGGCCGACGAGGTGTTTCTCGTTTCGGCACTTGGCTTCGTGCTGGTCTGCTACCTGATCTTCTTTACCATGCGGCACCTCAATTCGCCGCGAGTCCGCTTCTGGAGCAGCGCCATCGACACGGTCTTTTTGGGGTCGCTGACGCTGCTCCTGCTCGGCGGCTTCGTGACGGTTTACGCCTTCTTGTAGGGCGCGGGACCGCCGCGTGGAGTCGGAGCAGGGGGGGAGGGCTGCGGGGGAGGCGATGCCGCGCCAGTCGCGGGCGAAGGCGCGGCCGGCGGGGCCCCTGCGGGCGCTGCGTCCGGGCCTCCCTGCGCATCCGGCTTCTTCTTCGGCACCTTCACGAGGTTGATCGACTTCATTCGCGTCGCGCGCTCGCGCCGCTTCGACTGAAGGACGCTTACCCCGAAGAGCACGAGGCCGGCCAGCACCGCGATGAGCGGCCAGTTGTAGGTCGTCCGACCCACCGCGAAGGTGGAGATGATCGCTTTGAGCGTGTCCGGTGCGACCCGCTTGATGGATGGATCCCCGGTGTAGAACTCGATGGCGTAAGAGATCGTGTCGTAGGGAACGACGGCTCGGAAGGCCACCGACTCGAGTCCTCGCGTCGGCGACTCCACCCGTTCGGACCACCCCCACGCGTCACGGCCGTCCACAAGGAGCGGCTCGACCTCGCCGAAGCGAATGTCGGGGTCCATGGCCAACAGGCGGACTTGCTCGCGGGCGTTCACTACATCCTCGAACCCGAGTGCGCCGGGGTGCCCGTCGATGTAGATCGTGCTGAAGTCGTCGATCGACTCCACCCAAGCGGCGTGGAAGGTGATCTCGAGTTCCGGGAAGAGCCGGCGCTGCTGGTAGGAGTCCGGCGCCAGCAGGAAGCCCTGCGGGGGCTCCTGGATCTGGGGGCCTTCGAAGTTGGGGACTTCGCAACCGGCGAGGACGCCGAGGGTGCCAATGGCGGCGAATGCACTTCGCCACGCGTGAGAACCGAGCCGTGCGCTCCAGGGCCGAGTAGGCATGGCCTATGGTGTATTGGGGCCCGGAGGAATGCCAGTGGCGCGTAGCCACGCGATCCACGCGACGATCGCCACCAATGCGACACCCCATACCCAGCGCCCAAAATGCCCGAGCGGGTGCAGCCACATCAGCCTACGGTAGTGTCGTTCGCACCAGATGCCGCTGCTCGGCGACGCGCCCGGGAAGTGTCGTAACTCACCGCGCTTCCCGCAGGACTCACAGGGGCCGGCAGGCGTATGGTCGCCGAGCACACCATGGTCCTTGCGCACCGCCTCGAGGTCGTACCGGTCGTCGCCGATGAACGCGGCACCTGCGCGGCGCAGGCGCTCGGCGAAGTCGCGCAGCTCACGATCTCCGATATTCGGGATCTCGTAGACATCGTGGGGGTCGAAGTGCGACTCGAAGGCCAGGGAGGCGCGCGCTTGGATCCTGTACACGACGAGCGCAGCCTCGCGGATGTCCTCTTCGCCGACGGCGAGTGTGGCCAGCGCGGCCTCCAGACGCAGGAACTCGTCGACGTCGAAGTGTGCATCGTCGATCAGGCGGCCAATGAACGAGTCTGGAGCGAAGTCGTCGTCACCGGGGAGGTTTCGGACGACGTTGGCCCAACTGGAATCGAGCGGCGCGTCCGAGGGGTTCGTTGGTCGGTTCATTCACTCAATGATAGGGCCGGTCGCGCACGGAACTCACCACCTGGCCCACGACGGCCGGCACAGCAGACAGCCCGAACACGACCATCCAGTCGGTCGGCGAGAGAGGCACCGTGCGCAGCACGCCAGCGAGCGGAGGCCAGTAGACGGCGAGCAGCTGGAGCGCGATCACGAGCGGTAGAGCACCCATCGCCCACGGGTTCGCGGTGGCGCGCCGGAGCGAGAGTACCGGCCCGCGCGCCCGCGCGTTGCCGAGGTGGAACAGCTGGGCGAGCCCCAGCGTCATGAACGCGATCGTGACCGCCCGGGCCGGATCCCCGGTGCCCAAGCCCCACACGTATGCGGTCAGCGTGGCGAGGGTGATGAGGGTGGCGTAGAAGGCCATCGCGCGCAGGAACCCGCGCGACAGGATCGCGGCGTCGGGGCTCCGCGGCGGTCTCCGCATGACGCCCGGCTCCGCGGGCTCCATCGCGAGGGCGAGGGCGGGGAAGGTATCGGTGACCAGGTTGAGCCACAGGATCTGGAGGGGGAGCAGGGGCAGAGGCAGCCCCGCCACGCTCGCCAGGAGGAGCACGAGTACTTCGGCGAGATTACAGCTGAAGAGGTAGAACACGAACTTGCGGATGTTCTCGAAGATCACGCGACCCTCTTCGACCGCGACGCCGACGGTCTGGAAGCGATCGTCGCGAAGCACGATATCCGCCGTCTCCTTCGCCACGTCGGTCCCGCGTCCCCCCATGGCCACGCCGATGTCCGCTTTTTTCAGCGCGGCCGCGTCGTTGACGCCATCGCCGAGCATCGCCACGATCTCGCCGCGAGCCTGTAGAGCCGTCACGATGCGCAGTTTGTCCTCGGTGCTGACCCGGCTGAACACCCCGATGGGTCGATCGACGCTCGCGATCTCCGCGTCGGATAGCTGATGCAGCTCGCGGCCGTCCACCGCGAGGTGCCCCTCGTCCAGCGCCCCCAGTTCGCGCGCGACCGCCTCCGCCGTAGCTCGTTGATCGCCTGTGATCACAACCGTGCGTATGCCGGCGCCTCGCAGGAGGCCGATGGTTTCGCTCACGCCCTCGGCGGGCGGATCCGTGATCCCGACGAGACCCAAGAAGGTGAGGTCGCGAAGCTCGTCCCCCTGGCCGGAGGCTAGCGCGATCACCCGCAGCCCTCGCGCCGCGAGCCTCTCGTTGTCGTGGAGGATCGCGCTGCGGGCGCCGGCATCGAGCTCGCGGTCGGCGTCACGGGACGCATAGCGGGAGGCCCACTCGAGCACCGTGGCGGGAGCGCCCTTCACGAAGATGACGCGCCGGTCACCGTCGAGATGAATCGAGGCACTCGAGCGGCGCGCACTGGTGAACGGAATTTCCCGTACGCGCGGGAGCTGCCCCAGGAGGTCCGCGGCGCTGATGCGTGCCTTGTGCGCGAGGACCGTCAGCGCGATGTCGGTCGGGTCCCCCACGAATTTTCCATCGCCTCCGACCGAAGCGCGACTGGTGAGCGCTGCGGCGTGCACGAGACTGCGGAGCCACGGGAGGTCCAAGGGCTCTACCCGGCCGTGTGGCCCGACGAAGCTCCCGTCGGCGCCGAATCCGGTCCCGGTCACGTCCAGGGTCGTGCCGGCCGCGGCGATGACGGTCGCGGTCATCTCGCCAGCGGTCAGGGTGCCCGTCTTGTCGGTGCATACGACCGTGGTCGCGCCCAGCGCTTCGACAGCGGAGAGTCGGCGGATCATGGCGTGGCGACGCGCCATGCGACGCAGGCCAACCGCGAGTGCGATGGTGGCGACAGCGGGTAGCCCCTCGGGCACGGCGGCGATGGCCAGCGCGATGCCGGTCTCGATCATACGGCCGAGTTCCGAGCCCTGCGCCACGCCAAGGCCGGTGACGACGGCCGCCACTCCGAGGGTGAGCCACACCAGGCGTGCCCCGAGTTCGTCCAAGCGCAACTCGAGAGGAGTCTTCGTGGCCTCGACCTGGGCGAGCAGCGTTCCGATGCGGCCGATCTCGGTGGCGGACCCGGTGCTGACCACGACCGCCGACGCTCGCCCGACGTACACCGAGGACCCGGAATACACCATGGAGGTTCGTTCCGCCAAGACGGCATCGACGTCCGCCACGCGCTCGGCGGTCTTGTGCACCGGCAGCGACTCCCCGGTGAGAGGCGCCTCGTTCACGCGCACCTCGACCGCCGTCATGAGCCGCGCGTCGGCAGGCACGCGGTCCCCTTCGTGGAGCTCGATGACGTCACCGGGGACGAGCTGGTCGGACGAGATCTGCTGGACGCGCCCGCTGCGCACGACCTTGGTGACCGGTACTTCGTAGTGCAGGAGAGCGTCCATGGCGCGCCGCGCCCTGAGCTCGAGTGCGAACCCGATGAGCGTATTGATCGCGAGCACGGCGCCGATGGCGCCGGCCTCCAGCGTGTCACCGAGGAGTGCTGCTACCGTGGCGGCGCCGACGAGGAGGAGCACGACGAGGCTGGCGAACTGGTCGAGCAGGATCCGGAGCGCGGACACCGGCTGGGGAGGTCGAAGTCGGTTGGGGCCTACCGTAGCGAGGCGCTCGGCAGCCTCGGTCTCGTCGAGGCCCTCGGGTCTGGCTCCGAGCCGGCGAAGGACTTCGTCGGCCTCGACGCTGTGCCAGGGGGAAGGCGAAGTGTCGAACACGACGCTAGACGCCGCGTGCGACCAGGGTGACTCCGAGATCATGAGGGCTCACCATAGCGCGTTGTCGGCGGATCCTGATAGGCGAAGTGCAGCGTTGGCGTCTCGTCGTAAGGTCGGCGGAGCCGTCGCGCGGAGCCGTCGGGGAAGTCCCGCTCTGGCGGTCCCGGGACACCCCCTGGTCTCGCCACCCCGTGCGGCCGCTACTTTCCGACCCACTCATGCCCGAACTCCTCCGAGACGGTAGCGGCGCTCGCCGCCGATGGGTCGCGTGGGGCGCGGCGCTCGCCGCGCTCGCTGGCCTCGCGGTCTGGCGCCCACTCGCCCGCGGTGACGACGCGGTGCACGAGTTCGTCGGCCCGACCATGGGCGCCACGTTCGCCGTCAGCATCGATGGCGATCTCTCATCCGAAGAGCGCGAGCGGGTGCGCGCCGTGATCGACGAGCAGCTCGACCGCGTGAACCGCCTCATGTCGACCTACGATCCCGGTTCGGAGGTCTCGCGATTCAATCAGCACCAGAGCACGGAGCCGTTCGCGGTGAGCCCGGAGGTTCTCGTCGTGCTCGAGCAGGCGAGGGCCGTGAGCGAGCGCTCCGGCGGTGCGTTCGATGTCACCGTCGCGCCACTCGTGGACGCGTGGGGGTTCGGTGCGACAGACCGGGCAGGTCCGATTCCAGACGCCAACCAGCTCGCGTCGCTACGTACGCGCGTAGGCTACCGTAGCCTCGCGCTGGACGCAGAGGCTGGCACCGTCTCGAAGTCGGACCCGGCCATCCGCATCGATCTGTCCGGGATCGCACAAGGGTACGCAGCCGACGCCGTGGCTTTCGCTCTGGGCGAGCTCGGGCTCGCGAGCTACTTGGTGGACGTCGGGGGGGAGATTCGGGCGGTGGGGACGCGGCGCAGCGGCAGGGCTTGGCGCATCGGCGTCGAAAGCCCGGACGACGCCGTCGCCATCTGGGGGACCGCGGAGATCCGGGACGAGGGCGTGGCTACCTCCGGCGACTACCGGAACTGGTTCGAGGAAGAGGGCGTACGGTACGCGCACATCATCGATCCGCGCACGGGGCAGCCGATCCGCATGCGAGGCGCCTCGGTCACGGTGATCCACGAGAGCGCCTCCCTGGCCGACGCGTGGGCCACCGCGCTCTGCGTGCTCGGTCCCGACGAGGGGTATGAGCTCGCGCGTCGAGAGGGGCTCGCGGCCATCTTCATCACGCGGTCGGAGCGTGGTCTCGGCACTCGGATCACGCCCGCCATGGAGGGTCGCGCCTCGGCAGGGGAGTCGTGAGCGCCGCAAGATTCAGGGACAGGCCGGAGCGATTCGCGGACCGCGAGCAGGCAGGCCGGCTGCTCGCCGCCCTGGTGGCCCCGGAGGTCGAGGGCGAAGACGCCATCGTCCTGGCGCTCCCCCGCGGCGGCGTCCCTGTGGGCTACGAAGTGGCCACGAGGGTCGGAGCCCCTTTGGACGTGCTCCTGGTGCGGAAGCTCGGTGTGCCCTGGCAGCCCGAGCTCGCCTTCGGGGCGATCGCGACGGGGGAGGTCGTGGTCATGAACGAAGACCACGTCCAGGCGCTCGGGCTCGACCGAGAGACGGTGCGGGGCACCATCGAGAGGGAGCGGATCGAGCTGGATCGACGCGAGCGCCTGTATCGCGACGGCCGGGGACCGCTCGACCTCGAGGGGAAGACGGTCGTGATCGTGGACGACGGCATTGCGACCGGTTCGACCGTGCGGGCCGCGCTCGGGACTCTCGCACAGCTCGGGGCGGCCCGCCGCATCGTGGCTTGTCCCGTGGCCGCTGCCGAGACGGTTCGTGAGCTCGAGAGCGAAGCGGACGGGGTGCTGTGCCTGATGACGCCCTTGGATTTCTCTGCCGTAGGCGAGTGGTACGAGGACTTCCGGCCGGTGTCGGACGACGAGGTGAGGACCCTCTTGAAGCGTGCGGCGGCGGAAGGGTCGTCGCTCTAACAGGGTCGTTTTGTCCCTCCGCAACGTGTCCGCGGAGACTCTTTGGCACGGTCGCATGCGCGGGTTCCGTGAGCAGCCCCGCCGCGCGCGCCTCTCGGGGTCGATATGGCTGGCACATGTCATGCGACTGCTCATGCTCGCAGGTCCGGCCGCAGTTGGCCGGCGAAGGACACTCGAGCAGAGGAGGAATGACCATGCGTGCGCTCACCAGGAAAGGATGGGGAGCGGACCTCACCCCGTGGCACGAGTTCGAGACTCTGGGCAATCGGATGCGCGACTGGGCTGACTTTCCGCCCTTCGGTGCGTCCCTGTTCCGGGCTCCCCTCATGTCTGCGACGACCGACTGGCTACCCGCGGTCGAGTTGGTCGAGAGGGAGGGGGAGTTCGTGCTGACGGCGGAGATCCCCGGCATGTCGAAGGAAGACGTGCATGTCTCCATCGAGGACAACGTGCTCACCTTCAAGGGTGAGAAGAAGGTCGAGAAGGAGGAGGAGAAGGACCGGATGCACATCCGGGAACGCGAGTACGGTGCGTTCACCCGTGCGTTCGCGCTTCCCCGCAATGTCGAAGCCGACAAGGTCCGGGCCGAGTACCACGACGGAGTCGTGGAAATCCACATGCCCAAGGGAGTTGAGGCGAAAGGCCGCCACATCGAGATCGAGTGACCGCCGACCCAGGCGGCTCGAGTGATGCCGCATCCAACGCCGCGGCCTTCGCACGAGGGGCAGCCCTCTCGAAGGCCGTCGGTGCCGCAGGTCCCCCGAGGGGAGGAGGAGTTTCATGACCGTCGCAAGCATCTGCACCCGACTGCCGGAGACGACGAGCGCGGAGGAGACCGTCCTCGGCGCCGCCAAGCAAATGCTCTCCCAGGACGTGGGCACGCTGGTCGTTACCGACGGGGACGGCCAACCCGACGGCATCCTCACGGATCGTGATATCGTGGTGCGGTGCGTCGCGGAAGGCCTTCAGCCCGAGCGGACCAAGGTCAGGGACGTGATGAGCCGTGATGTGCAGACCGTGCACGAGGACACCCCGGTGGAAGTGGCGCTCGAGATCATGGCCGACAGCGAGGTACGCCGGCTGGTGGTCGTGAACGACGCCCGGCGGGTTGCGGGCATCGTGTCGCTCGACGACTTCCTCGAAGGGGTCATGGCGGCCAGCGAGGACATCGGCAGGCTGCTACGCCGCCAGGTGCAGGTCTAGGCGGGGAGTGCGGAAGGCCCGGGTGGGCTCTGGAGCCCGGGCCACGATGTCCCGTTTCGAGTCAGGATATCCACTACGGGCCGCATGCGCTCTTGCCTGACGGGAAGCCCGTCCTCCAGGCGCTAGAATCACCTCACAGCAACACGGGGGTGGCTCATGGCGGCGACAGCGGCGGTTCGACTTCGGGTGGAGACGGTGGCGAAGGGGGCTCAGGACACCCCGTCCACCAGGGTCGTCGTGCTCTTGGCCGAGGCCGATCCGGTCTGCCGGGCCGGCCTCATTGGGTTACTCGGAGGGGCCGGTCACGAGGTCCTTCCGGTAGGTGATGGCCAAGAGGCACTCGACATCCTCCATACACGGCACGTCGACCTCGTACTGCTCGACCTGGAACTCCCCAAGGTCAGCGGCCTGAACGTGCTGAGTGCGTTGCCGTCGTTGCAGACGGACGCGAAGGTCATCGTCCTGACTGCACACGGAACCGTCGAGTCGGCGGTGGAGGCGATGAAGCTGGGCGCGTACGACTACGTGCGCCGGCCCATCGATCCGGAAGCGTTGGGCCACGTCGTCGACCGGGCACTCGCCGAGCTGTCCGTGCGCCGAGAACTCAGGAGACTTCGAGGGGCGACCGCGGACCGTCGCATGTCCGCGATGGTCGGGAAGACGCCCGTCATGCACCGCCTCTTTCGCATGATCGAGCGGGTGGCGCCGACTCGGGCCACCGTGCTCATCTCCGGTGAAACCGGAACCGGGAAGGAGTTGGTCGCACGGGCCGTCCACGACCTCTCGCCCCGGGCCGACAAACCTTTCGTCGCCGTCAACTGTTCGGCGATCCCCAGCAGCCTTCTCGAGGCGGAGCTCTTCGGCCACATCCGCGGCTCCTTCACCGGTGCGGTGCAAAGCAGGAAGGGCCTCATCGAGGAGGCCGCGGGCGGCACCCTCTTCCTGGACGAGATCAGCACGTTGTCGGCGGACGTGCAGGTCAAGCTGCTGCGCGTGCTGGAGGATCGGCGGGTCCAACGCGTCGGCAGCAACGCGTCCGTGGCCGTGGACTTCCGCCTGATCGCCGCGACGAACAAGGACCTAGGCGCACAGGTGGCCGCGGGTGAGTTCCGCGGGGACCTGTTCTTCCGGTTGGATGTCTTTCCCATCGCGGTGCCACCCCTTCGCGACCGCAGGGACGACATTCCCCTGCTCGCGGCTCACTTCATGTCGAGATTCGCCGAGGAGCACGGCATCGAAGCACCCCGCATCTCGCCGTTCACACTCTCACGCATGATGGCGTACGACTGGCCAGGCAACGTGAGGGAGCTCGAGAACTTCATCGAGCGCTCGGTGATCATGTACCCGGGCGGGGACGGCTTCCCCTTCGACCTGCCCCGCACTGTGCCTGAGAGCGGGGGGGGCGCGTGGCTCGGACGGGCGGTCGAGGAGGACTGGACGCTCGAGCGGTTGGAGCGTGAGTATCTGCTTTCGACGCTCGAACGCACCCATTGGCAACAGGGGACGACGGCCGCCCTACTCGGCATCAACCGGCGGACCATCCACCGGAAGCTGAAGCTGTACCGCGAGCAGGGCTTCCTCCCGGGAGCGGCGGACGCGTGAGGGGGCGGGGACCGCGCGGAATCCGCGCGGTCCCGTCCTGCGTCACCTCGACAGCCCGCGCAGCGGCCAGAGCGTCGCGAGCAGGGCGCATAGCACCGCCGCAGTCAGGGGGAAGAGCGCGATGTCCCATCCTGTCCCCACCGGCTCGGTGGATCCACCCAGCAGGATCGCGCCCGTGACAGGCAGGACGAAGAAGAGGCCGGCCAGGGCGATGGCGAGCGCGAGCCACCAGGCCCAGCGGGTTCCAAGCCAGAGTCGACGCGCGGTGGTCGCGGCCACCACCACGACGAGGACGGCGAACGACCAATCCGCGCCGGTGGCAGCGCTCCGCAGGGCCGAGACCCCAGTGAATGCGAGTACGAGTCCCGCGAAGGTGACCAGCAGCCAGCTCGCGGGCGGGATGGGACCGGGCTTCTGTGCGTTGATCATGACGTCCTCCTTGTCATCTGCGGCGAGATCCAGCGAGGGACAATTCGTCCCACATCGGGACGAATCCTGCGTGCGTGGAAGACGCAGCGAGCGGCATACTCGGCTCCTGTCGTCATGCTCCGCTCCACTCGCTCCGTGTGTAGCACGTTGCCCTCCGCCCTTGGAGCGTGCACGGGCCGTGCCTGCGGGCGGGTTTGGAGCCTAACACGCGAGTGGGCGATGCCGTCGCGGCACCGGCTCCTTCGCCCCCGTCCCCCCGGTACGCTTCTTGAGTTGTTCAGAGTCGGAAGTCGTAGGGCTTCCGACACTCGATCAAGAAAAGGCGGACATATGAGAACCACGACGAGGCTCGCTCTGGCGACGGTGGCCCTTATGGGCACGGTGTCTTGCGGCGGCGTCCCGCTCACTGCGGGCGCGGACATGGAGCCTGGATACGACTTCACGCAGTACAGCTCGTACAGGTGGGACGAACCGGACGAACAGCCGACGGGTGATCCCCGGTTGGACAACAACCCGTTCTTCGTGCATCGCTTGCACTCCGCGATCCATTGGGAGTTGGCGACCCGGGGTATCGACTACAACGCGGATGGCCCCGCGCTGACCGTGCATCATCACGCGATCGTGCGTGATCGCGTGGAGGTGTTCGAGGCCGATCGGACGGCTGGTTATACCACCGAGTACGGCGACGGAACGCAGGTCATCCAGTACGAGGAAGGGACGTTCTTGGTCGATATCGCAGACGCGCGCACGAACGAGATCGTGTGGCGTGGTTGGGCGCGGCTGGATCTCAGCAGAGCGCTCGACGACCCGATCGAGATGCGCGATCAGATCGATCTGGCGATCGGCAGGATGTTCGAGAACTTCCCGATTCCTTACGGCGGCATCACGCCGCCCGTGCCCACCGAGGGCCGGTGAGCGGACTCTGACCACGATCAAAGCCAAGGGAAGCACTCAAATGCTTACGCGACACGACCTAGCCGAGCTCTCGAGAACACACGAGAGCGACCTGGTGCTGAGCGTGTACATTGCGCGCGACGGATCGGACCCAGGGACCCGGGCGGGGTGGAGGCTACGCCTCAACGGGGCCCTGGGGGCGATCCGTGACGGACTCGAGCGGGAGGCGCCCGCGGACGTGCCGGCCTTCGAACGGGCGGCGCGGCTGGTGACGGACAACCTCGACGCCTTCGGCCGAGTCCTGCCGCACGAGGGTTGGGCGGCTTTTGTGACAGCGGACCGCCTCGTGCACTCGGAGGTGCTGGCGTTCGCGCCCCCGGAGTTGGTGCGGTGGCGGCAGGGCATCTACGCGGCGCCCTACATCAGGACGTTCAAGAGCGAGCGCCCGATGGTGCTGGCGCTAATGGACCGATGGAACACGCGCCTCTTCAGGTACCACGGCGGCCAGCTGATTCTCGAGTCCGAGATCCTGATCGACCGTCCCTCCGTCGACGCGTCCGATGTGGCCGCACCGAGTCGCGTATCGTCTCGGAGCGGTACGCGAGGCATGACTCGCACTGACTACGCGAATCGTATGATCGACGACGAGTCGAGGCGTCAGCGCAAGCATGTGGTCGAGGCGATTCTCGCGATGGCGGCGGACGCCGGGGGCGTGGCGCTCGGAGGAATGCCGAAGACACTCTCTGCGGTGCGGAAGGATCTCGAGGAGAAACTCGAGGGGCGCATCGTCGAGGTGCCTTCGGTGTCGCTCGATTCCAGCGATGCTGAGATCGCAGCGGCGGCGGACGCGGCTGCCTCCGAGTTGACGCGCATCCGGCAGGCGCGGCTTCTAGACGCTTGCAGGGAGGCGCCCGAGCGCGGGAGCGCCGGGTGGAACAGGACGTATCGTGCGCTCGCGGCGGGGGCTGTCGACACGCTGCTCGTGTCGCGGAACCTGATCGAGTCCTCCCCGGACGACGCGGAGCGGCTGGTGCGCTTGTCCTTGGCTCAGGGCGCCGAGGTAGAAGAGATCGGCGACGAGGTGGGCGCCAGGCTGTGGGCCGAAGCTGACGGTGTGGCGGCTAGGCTTCGCTTCAGGATGGCAGTCGCCTGAGTGCATGGAGAGGCGCCCTCGGCTCAGGCCGGGGGCGCCTCGTCGCGTCCATCCCTTACGGAATGACCACGTTGATCAGGCCAGCGAACACGGACTCGTCCACTGTCAGCAGCACGGGGTCGACCGCATTGAGCCATGCGGGGGCGTTCAAGTCGATGCGCAGCAAGATGCTGTCCCCATCCCCCACGTCGAGGTCGAGCGGTCTCGTCACCAGGAGCGAGACGTCCTCGAGCTCCACGTCGATGCCGCCGACGATCGGCTGGCCGTTGATCAGGCTGCCGGGGTCCAGCTCCGCGCTGATCTCCGTGAAGACGAGTCTGAGCTCCGTGTACCGGCCGGTGGGTATGACCTCTCTCACTGCCTCCATCTCGTTCGCGCCCTGCAGGTCCACCTCGACCTCGATCTCACCGTCGCCGAGCCCGATCTGACTTCCAGTCTCGGTGACGAGTGAGACCAGGAAGCGAACGTGGACCTCCCCCTCGGCCTCGTCGGCCTCGTCCTCATCCTCGTCGAGCGACGGTGTGGACGAGGGCTCCCGGATCGCCCCGACTCCGGCCGGCGATGACGGCACGGGTGCCGGTACGTTGCCGGTGACCGCGACCGTGGCTTCACCGATTCCTCCCGGCGTGAGATTCCCGCAGGCCGTCGCGACAGCGAGGAGCAGGAGCGTGCCGGCACGGGTCGATATCCGAAGGGCTCCGGTACGTCTATTTCTCATGGGACTCTCGTTCTTGGGGCAAGGTAGTTCACGGCATACTCGGCCCGTATACGTCGGCCCAGTCTGTCCGTAGGTGATTGATTCCGAGGGCCTCGAAACGGTCGAGCGCCTGGCGCCGCAACTCGGACGCTGCGCTCGCATCGCCGCGGCGGGCCTCGGCCTCGGCGTACGCCTGCAAGGTCTGAGCCTCCTCGAGGGCCGGTAGGCCACGCTCGCGAATCAGCGCCAGAGCGCGCTCGAAGAGCACGAATGCATCCACGTCGCCGTCGGCGGAGGCGATGCGGCCGAGTAGCCTGTAGACCTCCGGGAGCTTCGGCACCAGCCCCGCCACGATCGCCTCGCGCTCCGCGTCGCGAGCCTGCTCGGCGGCGTCGAGCGCTCGGCTCTGGGCGAGCAGCGTTTCGGCCAGATTGAGCCGAATCGTCACGCGCGCCCGGGCGCCGAAGGTCGAGGCGAGTGCACTGCGCAGGTGCTGCTCGGCTTCCGCGAAGTCGCCGCGCGCCATGGCCAGCTGTCCGCGCGCGTTCATGAGGAACGGCCGCGAGGTCTCCGGCTCGAACGCGGCCGCGGATTCCGATGCGCGCTCGAGCCAAGCCAGACTCTCTTCGATGGATCCCCGAGAGCGGGCGACGATGTGCAGGCAGAGCTGAGCATGCCAACGTTCGGGTAGGGGCGCATCGATGCCGTCGAGGGCTTGGAGGGCCGAGCGATACCACTCGGCCGCCTCGCCCCACCGGCCCTGATCCTCGAGCACGTTGCCCGCACCCACCGCCGCCTCGGCAGCACCCTTCGCGTCGGAGATGGCCCGCCCGGCCTCGTACGCCCGAACGTATCGGTCGAGCGCCTCCGGTAGCTTGCCGAGCGCCCGTGACGCGCGTGCCCAACGCCGCAGGGAAAGCGCGGCCGAGCCCGCGTCCTTGCCGTCGCGTGCGATTCGATAGGCAGAAGCCGCGTACGCCTCCGCGCGATCCTGGCGGTCATGCTGCTCCTCGATCGCAGCGGCATCGAGAAGCGCACGCGCACTCCCACCACGGTCCCCCGCCTCGAGGGCAACGAGGGCGCGGGCGGCGGCGGCGTACACCTCGCCGAGTCGGGCTGCCTGCTCCTCGGCGATCTGAGCGGCCGCCCCGCCGAGGGACCCGGTCGCGACGAGACGGGCACCCGCGGTGCCGAGCCTGCCGGAGCCCGACCAAGTACGGGCGGGGTCCGGTTGCGATGCCGCCACCAAGTGGTCGAAGACCGGCCGCAGCTCGTCCAGCTGCGGAAGCAGGTCTCGGGCCTCGTCCAGGGTCAGCCTCGGCATGGTCACTCGGCGGGGGTGAGCGCGTCCAAATCGGCGGCGCGCCTCCACTCCTCCGTTGCATGGTTCATGCGCACGGCAGCCAGGGGGCCACCGGGCCACCCATGGCCTTGTGAGACAACGGGATAGGTGTACAGGACCGCTCCAGGACCGGGGGCTGCCAAGCACTGAATTGGCCCCGTTTCGGTGCAAGTCCGCCTCATGCTGTCACCAAACCGTCACTACTCCCCTCGAGCCCCAGCTCCTTCATCTTCCGGGTCAGTGTGTTGCGATGGATGCCCAGGGTTTCGGCCGCACGGCCCATATGGCCCTGGACCGCGGCCAATACCCGGCGGATGTGGTCGGCCTCCACTTCTTGGAGGGAACGGGTCGGGAGGTAGCCCTCCGTCGTCGCGGGGGAGGCGTGTGCCGACGCGACCGGGGCAGCGGCACCGAGATGGAGGTCGCCGCTCCGGATCGTGGTGCCGCTCGACAGCACCACCGCGCGGTCCATGACGTTGCGGAGCTCACGCACATTGCCAGGCCAGGGGCTCGCTTCGAGTTGGGTCATGGCGCGCGCGCTGATGGAGCGGATGGGCTTGGCGTGCCTGTGCGCGAAGTCGGCGGCGAAATGGAGCGCCAGTGTGCGGATATCTTGTCCTCGGGCGCGCAGGGGCGGAAGGTGAAGGGGCACGACCGCCAAGCGATGGTACAGATCCTCGCGGAAGCGGCCGGAGCGGGTCATCACGCCGAGGTCCTGGTTGGTGGCCGCGATCACCCTCACGTCCACGGTGCGGCTCTCCTCGCCCCCCACCCGCTCGACGGCTCGATCCTCGAGTACACGGAGCACCTTCGCCTGCAGAACGAGGCTCATGTCGCCGATCTCGTCGAGGAAGATGGTGCCGCCGTGCGCTCGCTCGAAGCGCCCTACGCGCCGTGCGACCGCACCCGTGAAGGCGCCGCGCTCGTGGCCGAAGAGTTCAGTTTCGAGTAGGTGCTCGGGGATCGCGGCGCAGTTTATGGGCACGAAGGGTGCCGAGGCGCGCGCGCTCGCCCAGTGGAGCGATCGGGCTATGACTTCCTTACCTGTTCCGGACTCGCCCGTGAGCAGCACCGTGGTCGAGGAGCGGGCCACCCGCGCCACGGTGTCGAAGACGCTCCCCATGGCGGAGCTTTCACCCACGAGGACCGGGGGCGCCTCGGCCTCCGTCGCGAGCGCGACGCCCGCGGGCGGCAGGAGGATCGGCTTGCCCTCGTCCGCCAGAGCCAGCAGCAGCGCCCGCAGTTCCGTCTCGTCGAACGGCTCGCGCAGCAGCCCGACCGCACCGCTGGCTCGCAGTGCAAGGGTCCGCTGGAGGGAGAACCCGTCGGCCGAAACCAGGAGATCTCCCGTGGTGGCTTGTTCGGCGAGGCGAGCGACGAGGCTCTCCTCGACGTGAGGCGTGGAGAGCGAGACCAGCGTGGCTCCCCAGGTCTCCCCTGCGAGCCTCGTCAGTAGGTCCGAGAGCGTATGCACAACCACGACTTCCACCCGGGCGGCATCGGCGACCCTGCCCAGGGACAGGCGGTCATCCGGCCGCACGAGCGCCAGCACCAAGGGAGAGGTAGGCTTGCCAGGCATGCATCAATTTTGTGCACAAACCAACTTGTAGGCAAGATAGTGGTGCAAATCAGTGGGTCGTGCTCGACTTCATAGAACCCAAGTTGTTGGACAACATATACATAGGTGGCCGGCACGCGGATTGCATGATGCGTAACGTATCCTTCTCACATCAGGAGCAGCCACCATGCTGAGCCACGTACGAAAGGTCCACTTGGGCGCACTAGGGGTCCTGGCGCTCGCCGCCTGCGGCGACGGGACCGGTGTCGGGGGTCCCAACAACATCACCCTGAACTTCCAGGTGTCCGGGTCGGGGCCCGCCGCCGTCGGTGCGCCGGGCGTGGCGGGGGTCGCAGGCCCGCCCATGGTCCTGGTTGGAACCAATGGTACGCTCACCATCGAAGAGGTCCGGCTCATCGTCAGCGAGGTCGAGCTCGACCGCGAAGACGACGATGGGTGCGTCGGTGACGACCACGGGAGCGACGATATCGGGGACAGCTGCGAGAAGTTCAACGCCGGCCCCCGCTTCCTCGACCTTCCACTGGACGGACAGCCCATCGAGGTGATGACGGACCTGGTTCCCGCGGGCGTGTACGACGAGTTGGAGTTCGAGATCGAGGACCTCGAGGACGACGAGGACAACGTTGTCGAGGCGGCGCTCATCGCGGCGGTACGCGCCGAGGTTCTAGCGGCGGTACCCGACTGGCCCCACAAGGCCAGCGCGCTCATCGTCGGCTCGTTCACGCCGACCGGGGGGAGCGCCGTCGACTTCCGCGTCTTCATCGACGCCGAGATCGAGGTGGAGATGGACCTGGTGCCCAACCTGGTGATCGACGGCACCACCGCGAGTCGCGGGGTGACGGTCGACATTCGGCCCGACCTCTGGTTCGCGGGGGCGGGCGGCACGGTCCTCGACCTGAGCGCTGTCGGCCAACTGCTCGAACTCGAGGTGGAATTCGAGGACGGCTTCACCGAGCTCGAGATCGAGGACTGATCACCGGCGGTTCGACCCGAGGCCTTCGCTGGCCCGGGGCAAAGGCCCGCGGTACGTTGCATACGTACCGCGGGCCTCGTCGTTTTTCCGCTGCGGACCCGCCAGACCTGGAGGCTCCATGCTTCGCCTGCGCCCCGCGCTCCTCTCCTTGGGCCTCGTCCTCCTGATGGTCGGGCCTTCGCAGGCACAGGCCCCCCAGTTCAGGGCCGATGTGACGCAGGACGGAGACAATCCGTTCGACGGGACCCTCTACTTCGGCAGCGGTCGTATGCGCATCGAGGGTGTTTCGGACGGCGAGGAGATGACCGCGATCATCGACGGATCCACGAACATGATCATCGTGCTCATGCCCGACGATCAGGCGTACATGACGATGGATCTCGGATCCGCGCCCTTCTCTGCTCCCGGGGCCCAGCCGATGGATCCCGCCAACCCGTGCAGCGGCGGGGAAGTGACGGAGTGCAGGAGCCTCGGCACCGAGACCGTCAACGGATATGCTGCGCGCGGATGGGAATATACCCGCGACGGCGAACGCGAGACCGCGTGGATTGCGACCGAGCTGCGTTTCCCGGTGCGCACCGTCGAGGCGGACGGCACCACTACCGACTTCACCAATGTCCAAGTGGGTGCGCAGCCGGCCGCGCTCTTCCAGCCCCCCACAGGGTGGACGCAGATGGACATGAGCGCGATGCTCGGCGGCTTCGGCGGCGGGCGTGGTGTCCCGCCGGGAGGTCTCGGACGCGGTCAGGTTCCGCCCGCCGCGACCGGGCGGGGCGCGGTGCCTCCTGGCGCGGCCGGACGCGGTGCCACCGGTCGCGGTGCGCCGGCTGGCGTTCCAGCCGGTATCGATCCGACAGCAGCCGCGCAGCTGACCGCCCAGCTCCAGGCGATGGGCCTCCCTCCCGACCAGATAGCCGCGGCGATCGCGCAGCTCGGTGCAGTAGCCGCGACGCAGGGAATCGACTATTCGGCCTGGGAGTCCGGCGACGGTTGGGTCGTCGACGTGGTCATCACGGCGTCCGGATCGGAGTCGAATGCCCAAGACGGACGGACGGGAGCCTCCACGTACTCTGCGCGATACCAGGGGTCCGTGCCCATCACCTACGGGACGCCTGGCGCCGGCGGGCGGGGCCCCGCCTGGCAGTTGGTGGCCACGCTCGGCTCTGCGAGGGCTCTCGCCCAACCGATGACGTTCACCGGGACGGCAGAGTATCGTGGCGAGTTCACCAGTCCCGATTTGTGCCCCATCGACGCGGCAACCAGAACGGTCATCGTGTCGACCGCGACGGCGCAGCTCAGCACCAGCGACCATAGTTCGCCCGCCTTCTTGGCCGGAGGGTCTCGCTTCCAGATCTCCGGTGACCTCGGCACGTACGATCTGATGGCGGGGGTGGGAGCGACGGGCACGGAAACCACGACGACGACCGTGACCTCCAGCGGGCCATGCGCCGGCCCGCCCTCCACGGAAACCTCCACCAGGGAGCTCACGTTGAGTGGCGGTTTCCAACTGACCGACCTGCCACTTGCCGCCAGCCCCGGCGCGATGCGTGGGACGAACACCGTTCCGATGCGCTTCCAGATCGGTCGGTTCGAGGGGGAGCTCGACGCCACCGTGGTGTGGACCCTGCGGCCGATCCAGTAGCCGCGTCATCGTGGGCATCTCCGCCCCGGCGTGATGGGTCAAAATGACCCGTCTTGCGGGCCTTGCCCGTCCGGGCTGGACGTTACTTATTCGCGGGTGGAGGCTCGGGCAGCGCTCCTGACCATGCGCCGTCGGTGCTCTTCGGCACCGTCGGGAAGGAGGACAGATGGCATTCCGTTCCGGGGTCTACGTCGTCCCCACGAATCGTTGGTACATCGAGCGCACGGTGTGGCTCGTGGCGGGTATCGTGCTGTTGACAGGTACGGCGCTCGCTCTCTGGGTCGATCCGCGCTTCGTTCTGCTCGTGATCGCGACCGGGCTCGCCTCGATCACCGTGTCGCTCACCGGCTATTGCATTGTTGGCAACGTGTTGTCACGGCTGGGCTTTCAGCCTGCCCTCGGCTCGCCCGAGACTCGGGGCACGAAGACCTACCGCATGCAGACGGACGCGTGGTACCTCGAGCGTCGGATCTACACGGCGGTTGGCATCAACATCTCCATCGCCTCGGTTCTGTCCCTCGTGCACAGCCCGTGGTGGCTGGGCTTCACGGCCTTCGTGGGCGGGGCGATGGTGTGGTTCGCCGTTACCGGTTTCTGCATCATGGCGAACGGTCTCTACTGGCTCGGTGCCGAGCCGCGCCTCGCGCCGCTGCAGAGGCCGACGCCCGACGCGGACGGTGCAGGTGCGTCGGTCGCGGTACAGTAGCATTCCGTCAACACCCGTCTCGGTGCTATGGCGTATAGCCTGCTGGCATCGTTAGCTCAGGAGATTCCCGCGCCCGAAGCGCTCGAGTCACCCCTGCCGGGCGGGCTCGCGCGCGTCGTCCGCTTCTTCCTCGATTTCCCGCAGCCGCTCCAGATCGCGGGCGTGGCGGTCGGCGCAATCGCGGCGCTGGCGATCGGCGCGATCGTGTGGCGTCGACGTGGGGCGCTGGTCGGCTGGCTCAAGGCGCGCCCTCGCCTCTTTTACGCGTGGATGGGTGGTCTCGGCGTCGCGCTCGCCCTGGTCGGCGCCACCGCGGGCACCATGGGGTGGCACTACGTCCAGCACGACAACGGCTTCTGTACCGGGTGTCACGTGATGGGGCCCGCGTTCGTGAAGTTCACCGAGAGCGAGCACAGCGAACTCGAGTGCCACGACTGCCATCAGCAGCCGCTCACCGCGAGCATGCGTCAGCTCTACCTCTGGGTGCTCGAGCGCCCGGAGGAGATCGGCGAGCACGCTCCGGTGGCTACGGAGGTGTGTGCGCGCTGCCACATCCAGGAGGATGCCAACGAGACCTGGGAGGCGATCGCCGCGACGCAGGGACATGATGTGCACCTGACCTCGGACTCCTCGGCGCTCGCCGACGTACAGTGCGTGACCTGCCACGCGCCCGAGCTCCACCGCTTCGCTCCCGCCGAAGCGACCTGCGCGATGTCGGGATGCCATTTACCGGCGCAGACGAACATCGTGCTCGGCCGCATGGCGGGCGCGGAGACTTCGCGGCACTGCCTGAGCTGTCACCAGTACACCGCGCCGATGCCGGGGGCCACGACTGACGGACTGCCCGCCGGTTCGCTGACGCCGGGGATCGAGGCGTGCGGCGGATGTCACGAGATGGCGCCGATGCTCGCGGACTTCACATCGGGCTCCGATCCCCATCAGGCCGTGTGCGGGGCTTGTCACAACCCCCACACCCAGGCGACGCCCGCGGCCGCGTTCGAGACCTGCACCTCAGCGGGGTGTCACTCCGACCCCGCGTCCCTCACGCCCTTCCACCGAGGGCTACACGCAGGCGCGATCGAGCAGTGCGCGACCTGTCACACGGCTCACGGCTGGGTCGTGGATGCCGCCGACTGCCGGGGCTGTCACACCGACCTCTCGGACTGACCCGAGCTTCAGGGCTCGGAGACTGAGGCGCGTGAGCCCGAGCGGCGCGTGACGTAAGCGGCGCTGGCCACCGCGACGGCCACCATGAGCGCAACGAACACGCCTGCGAGGAAGTGGTCGACGCTCAGTAGCGGCTGCGAGGCGCCGGCCAGCCAACCGTGATCGCCGGCGTGCCCCTCGTGGGCGGCCACGGCCACAGGGGGCGCCAGGGAGGCGAGCGCGGCGAGCAGCGACATGCGGATCGGGTTCGTCATCGGTTCATCTCCGGTAGGGCGGTTCCCTGTAGTGGACCACCTGTTCAACAGATCCGGGGGAGCTGATCCCCAGGTAACATATCCACCACGCGCGTGCCGCCGAGGCCCGTGCGCAGGACGACCATTCCGGCATGCTCGGCCACGACACGGCCGACACGCTCCGCGCCGCTCCCGACCGAGTGGGCGCGGAGAGCGGCCAGCGCCTCGGCCTCCGCCTCCGCGGCGACGAAGGCGACCAGGACGCCCTCGTTTGCGACGTAGAGCGGGTCGAGCCCTAGCATTTCACATGCCGCCTCCACCGCGGGCGGGACCGGCGGGACGCCCACGAGCTCGACCCCCACGGAGGACGCGCTGGCGATCTCGTTGAGGGCGGAGGCGAGCCCACCGCGCGTCGCGTCGCGGAGGCAGTGGACGGCGTCGCCGACCCGCTCCCTCAGCGAGGCGACGAGCGGCGCGAGGGAAGCCGTATCGCTCTCGATGTCGGCGTCGAACGAGAGCCCCTCGCGAACGGCCATGATGGCCATGCCGTGCCGACCGAGCGGGCCGCTCACGAGGATGGAGTCGCCGGGTCGGGCCAGGGCCGGGGAAGGCCTGAACCCGTCGGTGAGGAACCCGATGCCGGTCGTGTTCAGGTAGAGCCCGTCCGCGCGCCCTCGCTCCACCACTTTGGTATCGCCGGTCACGATGTCGACGCCGCACGTCGCCGCGGCGTTCGCCATCGCATCCAAGACGCGGTCGAGCACGCCGAAGTCGAGCCCTTCCTCGAGTACGAAGCCTGCCGAGAGGTACTTGGGCGTTGCCCCCATCATGGCGAGGTCGTTGACGGTCCCGTGAACGGCCAAGTGGCCGATGTTGCCTCCCGGAAACTCGAGCGGACTCACCACGAATGTGTCCGTGGAGATGACGACTTCACGCCCGTCCACGGGCACGCACGCGCCGTCACCGAGCTCGGCGAGGAAGCGATTGCCGAAGCGTGGTAGGAAGCGGTCGCGCAGCAGGTGCGCGCTCATCTTGCCGCCCGACCCGTGGCCGAGCTGCACACGGCCGTGGGCCACGACGGGGGTCGGGCAGGCGATCCCTTGGAGGGACGTGGGGCGGAGCGTACCCGTCGGGGACATAGTCAGGCTCCCACGGCAGCGCCGGCGCGCAAACGGCCGAAGTTGTAATAGGCGGCGCAGGCTCCCTCGGAGGACACCATGGGGGCGCCCAACGGGTTCTCGGGCGTGCAGCGCGTCCCGAACGCCGGGCACTCGAAGGGCTTCAGGTGTCCCCGCAGCACGTCGCCGGCACGGCAGTCGGGGGACTCGTCCGCGTGGATTCCCTCGAGGCAGAACTTCTTCTCGGCGTCATAGGCGGCGAACTCGGGCTGGAGTCCGAGGCCGCTCGCGGGGATCGTGCCGATGCCGCGCCACCCTCGGTCGACCGCCCTGAAGACGCGCGACACGAGCTCCTGCGCGGGTTGGTTCCCCTCGCGGCGTACGGCCCGGACGTACTGGTTCTCGACCTCGTGACGACCGTCCTCGAGCTGTCGCACCGCCATCCAGATTCCCTCGAGGATGTCGAGCGGCTCGAAGCCCGTGACGACGATGGGCACGCCGTAGCGCGCGGCGAGGGGCTCGTACTCCTTCCAGCCCATGATCGTGCAGACGTGCCCCGCGGCGAGGAACGCCTGCACGCGGTTCGAGGGATCCTCGAGGATGGCGACCATGGCGGGCGGCACGGTGACGTGCGACACGAGCACGCTGAAGTTCGTGATGCCGAGTTCCTGGGCTCTCCACACGGCCATCGCGTTCGCAGGTGCGGTGGTCTCGAAGCCGACCGCGAAGAACACCACTTCCTTGCCTGGATTCTTTCGGGCCAACTCCACGGCGTCGAGCGGCGAGTAAACCACGCGCACGGCGCCGCCGCGCGCCCTGACCTGGAGCAGGTCGCAGTCGCTGCCGGGCACGCGGAGCATGTCCCCGAACGAGGTGAAGATGACGTCGGGGCGTGCCGCGAGGTGGAGCGCGCGATCGATCTGCTCGAGCGGGGTCACGCAGACCGGGCAACCTGGCCCGTGGATCATCTCGACGGCGTCGGACAGGACTTCGTGGATGCCTTGTTTCACGATGGTGTGCGTCTGACCGCCGCACACCTCCATGAGCGTCCATCGCTTGGTAGCGGCGCGCTGGATGCGGTCGACGAGCGTGCGCGCCAGCTCCGGGTCGCGGTACTCGCTCAGGTATTTCACGACGACACCCCTTCGGCCGCGTCCGCGACATCGGCCATCCAGTCGAGCTCCTCGAGCTGGCTCATCTCGCGCAGGACCTGGTACGTCTTACGCGCCTCCTCTTCATCGACCTTCGAGATCGCGAAGCCGACGTGCACGACGACGTAGTCGCCGATGCTCACCTCGTCGGCGACGTACGCGAGGCACACCTCGCGGCGTACGCCACCGAAGTCGACGGTCCCGACGGCGAGCCCCGCGTCGTCACGCCGCTCGATGATCCGTCCCGGAATGCCCAAGCACATGAGTACCTCCTTCAGTCGTGCATGCGTGCGGCTGCTACGACCGCCTGGCCGTAGCTGACGGCGCCGTCGTTCGGCCCGAGCGCCGTGGGGGTCAGTACCTCGAGACCTGTATGCTCCAGGTGTCGGCGAAGCGAGCGCAGCAGGCGGGCATTCTGGAAGCACCCCCCGCACAACACCACGTGGTTCAACCCGCGCTCGGCGCACAGCTCGGTCGCGAGCCCGGTCGTGGCTCGGGACACGGACTCGTGGAAGCGAGCGGCCAACTCGCCGACCGGGGTGCCGCGGGCGCGCCCGAGCGCGAGCGCCTCGAGCAGCGGTACGGGGTCGAGCACCGGGACGGAACCGTCGGCTCTCCGAACCGGGAATGGGAGGGCCGGCACGTCGCCGTGGAGCGCCACGGACTCGAGCTCCATCGCGGCCTGGCCCTCGTACGCGGACTCGAGTCGCACGCCGAGGACTGCCGCCGCGGCATCGAAGAGCCGACCCATGGACGACGCCAGGGGTGCGTTGACGTTCCGCTGGATCTGTCTGCGTGCGACGCCCAGCTCGCGCGGGGCGACCTGGTCGAGCACGCCACCTGCCCAGGCCGGGTTCGCTGCGTCGAGGGACGCGTAACCCAACAGCGTTCGCCATGGAGTCCGCGCCGCGCGGTCCCCGCCTGGGAGAGGAGCGTAGCGCAGGTGGGCGAGGCGCTCGAAGCCGAGCAGGTCGGCCTCCAGGAACTCGCAGCCCCAGACGTGCCCGTCGGTGCCGTATCCGGTGCCGTCGAAGGCCAGCCCCAGCACCCGGTGCCCAACGCCACACTCGCCGAGCACCGCCGCGACGTGTGCGTGGTGATGCTGGACCGGCGGCAGCTGGGTGAGCCCCGATTCCTCTGCGATACGGGTCGACAGGTACCCCGGGTGCAGGTCCCGCACGACCCAGCGGGGCTCGATCCGGAAGAGACTCCGGAACCGGGTGAGCGCGTCTTCGAAGTGGGCGAGCGCCTCGAGGTTCTCCAAGTCCCCGATGTGCTGGCTCACGAATGCCTGGTCGCCCTGCGCCAGCGTGAACGTGTTCTTTAGATGCGGTCCGACGGCGAGCAAGGCGTCGGCGGTCGGCACGGGCAGGCGGAGTGGCATGGGTGCGAAGCCACGTGAACGGCGGAGCATGACCACGCGGTCGTCCACGACGCGCGCCAGCGAGTCGTCGTAGCGCGCGACGATCTCGCGGTCGTGCAGCAGGTACGCATCCGCGATCGCGGCCAGGCGGTGCCGAGCCTCCGCGTTGTCGATGGCGATGGGCTCGTCGCTCGCGTTGCCGCTGGTCATGACCAGCGGGCGCCCCCCCACCGCGCCCAGCAACAGCTGGTGCAGCGGCGTGTACGCGAGTATGACGCCGATGGAGTCCAACCCGGGTGCGATCTCCGGCGCCAGGGGAGCGCCGGGGCGTTTGCGCAGCACGACGATGGGTCGCTCGCGCGAGGTGAGGACGGCGGCCTCCGCCTCGGTCACAAACGCAAGCTGCCTGGCACTGCCGCGCGAGCCCACCATGACCGCGAGCGGCTTGGCCTCACGACCCTTGCATGCGCGCAGCCGCTGCACGGCGTCGCTGTTCGTGGCGTCCACTGCGAGGTGGAAGCCGCCGAGGCCGCGCACGGCGAGGACCTGCCCGGCGATGAGCAGCCGGCCCGCTTCCGCGATGGCGGCTTGGCCCCTGGCTCCCGCCATCCCGTTCGGGCCGTCACCCGGGACCTCGAGCCAGAGTCGGGGGCCGCACTCCGGGCAGGAGTTGGTCTCCGAGTGGTAGCGCCGGTCGTCGGGGTCCTGGTATTCACCGAGACAGGCAGAGCACTGGGTGAACGCCCCCATCGTGCTCCGTTCCCGATCGTACGGCATCGACTCGATGACCGTGAAGCGCGGCCCGCAATCGGTGCAGGTCACGAATGGGTACCGGTAGCGGCGGTTGGAGGGATCGCGGAGCTCCATCTCGCATGAGTCGCACATCGCAACGTCGGGCGAGACAGGAAGGCGACCCACAGGTGTCACGTCGCTCGGGAGGACGCGGAACCCCGCGAGCGCGGTCGGCAAGGCGTCGGTCACGTGCAGCTCGTCGATGCGGGCGAGCGGAGGGATCTCGGCGCGGAGCGCGTCGAGGAATCCCTGCACATCGACCGCGGCACCCTGCGCAACTGCGTGGACGGCACCCGCTTCGTTGCGCACCCATCCACTGATGGCGTGGCGAATCGCGAGGCGGTGCACGAACGGGCGGAACCCCACGCCCTGCACCACGCCGCGAACCGAGATCTCGACCGCGCGCGGCTGACGCTCGGGCCCCTCACCCCGTGCGGCGGCGCGCGGCGGCTCTGGGGCAGGTGCGCGCCATGTGGAGCGGGCCTTGGGGTTCACACGGTCACGCTTTGCACGGCGGACTTCTCGACCTGGCTGCGAAGGAAGTCGTACCAGCCCGAGAGGCCCTCTCCGGTCAGCGCCGAGGTGCGGAAGAACTCGAGCGAAGGGTTCACCTGGCGGGCGAACCCGATCGCTTTCTCCACGTCGAACGGGACATAGGGGAGCAGGTCGACCTTGTTCAGCACCGCGTACCGTGCCTGCTCGAACATCTTCGGATATTTGAGCGGCTTGTCTTCCCCCTCCGTCACGCTGAGCACGACGATCTTCGCGAGCTCGCCGAGGTCCCAACTCGCGGGGCACACCAGGTTGCCCACGTTCTCGATGAACAGGAGGTCGATCGCGTTCAGGTCGAGCGCCGCGAGCGCCTCGGTGACCTGACGCGCGTCGAGGTGACACGCGCCCCCGGTGACGACGGCCTGCACGAGGTCGTCGGTCCACTGCGCGATGCGGTCGGCGTCATTCTGCGTTTGTACGTCGCCTGTGACGACCGCGATGCGCAGTTCTTCGCCGAGGTCGCGCAGAGTGCGCTCGAGCAGGAGCGTTTTTCCCGAACCGGGCGACGACACCAAGTTGAAGGACGGGATGCCAGAAGCGGTGAGCCGCGTGCGCACGTCCCTCGCGAGCGCGTCGTTCTTCTCCATGACACGTTCCCGGACCTCAATTCGGCGGATCGGCATCGTCTAGATCCAGATAGGTGACCCTGAGGTCGTCACCGCTCGTCAGCTCGAGCGCAGGGCGCGCCCCAACGAAAGGGGGGCGCTCGAGCAGCGCCTCCAGGCAGAAGCGGAGGCTCTCGGGCTCGACGCCCGAACGGGCACCGACTGTGAGGCCGATCTCGCGGATGCGTGGCATGGCGGCGAGACCGACCTGATCCTCGGCGATGCGGCACACCTCCATCGCGATCGACATCTCATGCATGGTGGGTCGCCCCCGCCGGAGGTGCACGGCCGATAGGGCCGAGCCCCGGCCCGCGCGGCTCGAGCACGTGCCCCCAGGCCGTGAGCTGCCGTTCGATGGCGGCGAGGAGGGCAGGCACACGCGCACGAACGGTGCCCGACAACTCGTCGAACGCATCGAAGCTCTCCGGCTCGATGCCGAGCGCGACGGCCTCTGCCGGAAAGTGCCCGCGCAGTTCGGCCACCGCGAAGACCTCCCCCAGGTCGATCTGGTGGGTCGAGAGCTTGCCGCGGAGGTGCTTCGGGATCTCGTCCCGCTCCAGGCGGATGAGCGTGCCCGGCCGGGCTCCGGCGCGAATCGCATCCACGACGAGGAGCTGGCGTGCGTCCTCTATATGCGGAAGCAGCCGCATACCCCAGATGCCCCCATCGAGGAAGGAGAGCGTCGGGCTCTCCGCCCACCGATCCACCAACGTCGCGATCACCTGGACGCCGAGACCGTCGTCTCCGAGGAGCGGGCTGCCGGCGCCGAGCACGACCGTCCCGCCGGACGTCGAGGCACTAGTCATCCACGAACTCGATATCGGCGCGCACGTATCGGTTGCCGCTGACGATCGACGACACGGTGCTCTCCTTGTGCAGCACGTCGGCCCGCACCGCCAGGTAGACGTGGACGGGAATGAAGACGAGCCAGAGCCAGGTGCCCACGTGGTGCACGAAGCGCACGATCTGCGCGCCCCCGAGCAGGCTCCCCACCCACGCGAACGACGTGAAGAAGATGCCGCCCGGGTCGGCGAGCCCGTACAGATAGAAGCCCGTGACGACCTGCAGCAGCGCGAGCACGTAGATGCCCGTGTACGAGAGCTGCTGGAGCGGGTGGTGCCCGAGGTACTGCGGCGCCTCCTCGACGCGGATGAAGAGGTAGGCCCGGGCGACCTTGAAGAGGTTCACCCAGTCGCTCTTCATCACCGGGAAGAGCGCGCGCCAGCGCTCGAACTTGTTGCCGGCGAAAAGCCAGTAGACGCGCAGAATCCCCGTCGCGACGAGCACGGCCGCTGCGACGAAATGCGCGAAGCGCACCCGGCCCATCAGGAAGTGGTCGCTCGCCGCGCCCGAGGTGAAGAAGTACGGCCGACCGATGTAGAACCCGGTCACGGCCAGCACGACGACGCAACCGGCGGCCACCCAATGCATCGCGCGGATCGGCCAATGCCACAGATAGACCCGCTTGTATTCGGCGCTCGGAGCTTCCCGACTCAGGCTCTCGTCCGCGAGCGTGGTGGTGGCGTTCATCACTGCACCCTCACGCGTACGATCTCCTTGCCGGTCGCGTCGAGCACGTGCGCACCGCACGCCATGCACGGATCGAAGGAGTGGATCGTGCGCAGGATCTCGAGCGGGCGCTCGGGATCGGCCAGCGGATGGTTGTCCATGAGTGCGGCCTCGTACGGGCCGTTCACCCCCTGGGCGTCGCGCGGCGAGCAGTTCCAGGTGCTGGGCACGACCGCCTGGTAGTGGCGGATCGCGCCGTTCTCGATCTGCACCCAGTGTCCGAGCGTGCCACGCGCCGCCTCGAGCAGGCCGTGCCCGCGCGCCGACGCCGGCCACGACGATGGCTCCCAACGGTCCCCGTTGAACGTGCGGTCGTCACCGTTGCGCACGCGCGTGACGAGGTTGTCGAACCAGTCCTCCATCTTACGCGCCAGCAGTACCGTTTCGATGCCGCGGGCCGCGGTGCGGCCGAGGGTGGAGAACAGTGCCGCAGGCCCGACGCCGAGGCGGCCGAGGGTGTCGTTCACCATGCCCTGCACGTCTTGATGTCCCGACGCGTACGCGACCAGCATGCGCGCGAGCGGGCCGACCTCGGTCGAGCGGCCCTGGTAGCGGGGGGCCTTCATCCAGGTGTACTTGTCGTAATCCTGGAGGTACGTCCACGGCGGCTGCGGACCGGTGTAGCGGGGCGTGGTCTGACCGTCCCACGGGTGCAGCGCGACCTCCGAGCCCTCGCTGTACTCGTACCAGGAGCTCGTGACCTCCTCGCGCATCTCCATCTGATCGAACGGGATGACCTCGGCGAGGTTGCGGTCGAAGATGACGCCGCTCGGGAAGTAGTTCGACGCCGCGTCGCGCGACTGGCCCTGCTCGGGCCACTCGCCGCACGACATGTAGTTGCTCACGCCGCCCCCGATCGAAGCCCACTCGGGGTAGAACGACGCGATGGCCTGCAGGTCAGGCCAGTAGACCTCTTCGACGAAGCGACGGGCCCGTTGGACCATGCCCTGGATCTTCGAGAAGCTCTCGGCGTTGATCGTGCCGGTGTCCTCGAGGTTGATCGCGGAGGCCATGCCTCCGACCAGGAAGTTCGGGTGCGGGTTCTTGCCGCCGAAGATCGTGTGCACCCGGATGACGTCGCGCTGCCAGTCGAGGGCCTCCAGGTAGTGCGACACCGCCATGAGATTGGCTTCGGGCGGCAGCTTGTACGCGGGATGACCCCAATAGCCGTTCGTGAAGATCCCGAGTTGGCCCGACTGCACGAAGCGGCGCACCCGGTCCTGCACTTCTGCGAAGTAAGTCTCGGAGTTGTTCGGCCACGGTGAGATGCTGCGCGCGAGCGCCGAGGTCGCGGCCGGGTTGGCGGAGAGGGCGCTCACCACGTCCACCCAGTCGAGCGCGTGCAGGTGGTAGAAGTGGATGACGTGGTCCTGCACGGTTTGCATACCGTGCACGAGGTTGCGGATCAGCCCGCCCGCGGGCGGCACCTCGATGCCGAGCGCGTCTTCCACCGCCCGACAGGACGCGAGCGCATGCACTACCGTGCAGACGCCGCAGATGCGCTGCGTAAAGGCCCACGCATCGCGGGGGTCGCGACCCTCCATGATGGTCTCGATCCCCCGGAACTGCGTCGAGGAGGCCCACGCGTTCGTGATGCGTCCCCCCTCCTCCATGACCTCGATGCGCAGATGGCCTTCGATGCGCGTGATCGGGTCGACGACGACTCTAGGCATCGGACTTCTCCTTTGCGGCCGCTGACCCAGTGACGACGGGGAGCGTCGTGATCTTCTTGCCTTCACGCGCCTTGTGGATGCCGGTCGCGATCGCGTGCGCGCCGACGCCGGCCAAGGTGCCGACGGCCAGCGCCGCGCCGATGATGTCCGCGTTGCGCTCGACACCGAACCCGGCCACGCCGGGGAGCCGTGCGTAGAAGGGCGTCATGGTGTCCCAGAAGAACCGTTCGGTGCAGCCGAGGCAGGGGTGCCCGGCGCCGATGGGCCAGTCGGTGTGGTTGTTCCACTGGAAGATCGGGCACGGGGAGAACGTCGCCGGACCTTTGCACCCGACTTCGTAGAGGCACCAACCCTGCCGCGCGCCCTCGTCGTCGAACTGGTGCACGAACTGCCCCGCATCGAAATGCGCGCGCCGTTGGCACTGGTCGTGGATGCGCGCGCCGTACGCGAAGAGCGGGCGGCCCTCACCGTCCGTGTCGGGCAGCCGTCCGAACGTGAGGTAGTGCACGATGCTCGCGGTGACCACGTCGGCGATCGGCGGACAGCCGGCGAGCGTGACGATCGGCTTGTCGCGAACGATCTCCGAGATGCCGACGGCGCCGGTGGGGTTCGGTCGCGCAGCCTGCACGGAGCCGAAGTGCGCGCAGGCGCCCACCGCGAAGATGGCCGCGGCCCCTGCGGCGGCCTCCTCCAGGATCTCGCGCCCCGTCCGCCCGCCGATGGTCAGATAGATGCCGTTCTCTGCGAGCGGCACGGACCCGGTCACCATGAGGATGTATTGGCCGTAGTTCTCGGCCATCGCCGTTTGCAGCGCCGACTCGGCAGCGCTTCCGGCGGCAGCCATGAGCGTGTGGTTGTAGTCGAGCGAGATCAGGTCGAGCACCAGGTCACCGATCGAGGGATCGGAGGACCTCAGCACACTCTCGACGCATCCCGTGCACTCCTGGAGCTGGAGCCACACCACCGAGGGGCGGCGCACGGCTTGGAGGGCCTCGGCGACTCGAGGCACCATGGCCTGACCGAGGCCGAGCATGACGGCGATCTCACCGCAGAACTTGAGGAAGTCCCTTCGACTCACGCCCTGCCGCTCGAGGTGCTCGCCGAGCGTCTCTTCGCCGGTCCAGGCGTGTTGCATGGGGAAGTACATGACCTCACCTCCGGGTGAGCAAATGGATCAGCCGGGCTTCAGACCTCGCGGAAAGCGGGGGCCAGGAGGGATGCGTGAGGGGCGCGAGTTATTCGCCGAGTCCGTCCATCGGGTCTCAGGCGAATACTGCATCGGTCGCGTCTCCATTCGGGGCAGCTGGTGGCGTATGCGAAGGTTCGCCAGGCCGGGAGGGGGCTCCAGTGGGGAATCCTCACCACTACCCGTGGGGGAACCCCCGACAAACTTGCCCCCGGGAGCGCCGGTCCGTACTTCTACCCATCCTCCCTAGGTACTGATCGGGATTCTCCCGACAGGCTGGACCCGGTGGTTGGATCATCTTCCCCGGTATGAAACAGCTGACCTGCCTGCAGCGACCCCTGGATTCGAGGGACGGGAGATGAGTATGTCGACGTCGATCCGCCGTTGGGCCCTGGCGCCCCTGTCTGCCGTGGTGCTTTTCGGGTGTGTGGACGAACAGATCGTCTACCGCGACCGAGACCTGTTCGAGGACCCACTCGCCGCCGCCGGCAACTTCCTGGGATATACGGACGAGTCCACGAAGCTCACCGTGTGTGGCAACTGTCACGTGGACGCGCAGGGTGACTGGATCGGCACGGCGCACGCGGATGCGTGGGCAGGGCTCCAGGCCAACCCCGGCTCGCAGGCGTTCTGCGAGGGGTGCCATACCGTGAACGAGCTCGGCAATCACGTCAGCGCCGAGGCGGGCTACAACGCCACGGGGGAGGACCGCTATCACGACGTCCAATGCGAGTCGTGTCACGGGCCTGGTCTCACCCACGCGACGAATCCGCTCGAGACCAACGCGCCACTTCCCGCGATCGACGTGGGGGCCGCCGCCAACCAGGGCTGTGGTGAGTGCCACTCGGGCGCGCACCACCCCTTCGCCGAAGAGTGGAACATGTCGGCCCACGGCGGCGCCTCGACCCACCAGAGCTACCGGACGCGCGCTGGGTGCAACTCCTGCCACGGCGGCGAAGCCGCTCTTGCGGCTTGGGGCATCAACACCGAGTTCGTCGAGAAGGGTCAGAACCAGCAAATCGGCATCACCTGCGCCGTGTGCCATGACCCCCATTCGAATGACAACGCGGGTCAGCTGCGCTTCTCGGTGAGCGCCCCGGACGTGGACCAGAACCTGTGCATGAAGTGCCATCAACGGCGCTCCGTGCCGGACCTGGGAACGGCCGGCACCACCACCAGCGGGCCGCACGCACCGCAGGGACCCCTGCTCCTCGGTGAGATCGGGAGCGTGGGTTGGACCCCCCCGAACTTCGCCTACAACATCACGCAGATCCGCGGCACGCACGGCAGCGATACGAACACCCGGCTCTGCGCGACCTGTCACGTCAACTCCTACGATGTGACGGACACGGATACGGGCAGCCACCTGTTCACCGTGACCGGCCACCGGTTCCTGCCCGTCCCGTGCGTGGACGCCAGCAACGTCCCGACGGACGACCAGTCGTGCGGGCAGACGGTGGCGGAGCGGAACTTCGGGTCCTGCCTGGGAAGCGGCTGCCACTCCGACGAGACCGCCGCTTTCTCGGCGCTGACGGTTGCCGAGGCCCGGATCGCGAACCGAGTGACCCAGTTGAACAATCTGCTGGCGCAGGTGCCTTCGAGTCAGTTCAGCAGCACGGATACACTCTTCACCGTGGCCGAAGGCGCGAGGTTCAACGCGCAGCTCGGGGCCATCGAGAGCTCGGCCGTGCACAACCCCTTCCTCACGGAAGCGCTGCTCTTGGCCAGCATCAGCGCGGTCCAGACGACCTACAGTCTGCCCACGGCCGTGGGCGTGAGCTCGGCGGACGAACGTCTCCAGGCTCTCGTGAGCACCTGGGGCCACTGAGCGCGCCCACGGGGTTCATCGTGAGGGACCGCGGCCGCCCGGCGAAAAGCCGGGCGGGCGGCCGCGCTGCCTGAGGGGATCGACGTGCAAGCCACTGCGTGCCATGCCTGAGCCGATCAGACTGGCGCGCACCCTGCGGTTGCGTCCCGGGATGCGCCTGGCGCAGGTGATGCTGGTGTGTGGCGGCACCTTGGTCGCCATCGGGGCAGGGCAGCGCTCGGGGTTGGCCGCCCCCCACCCCCCACTCGGGCCGTACCCCTCCGGGGACGATGTCCAGCTCCAGGTTCCGCCCGGATTCACCCACACCGATCATACGTCGCTTCAGTGCTTCACCTGCCACGAGACGCGTGATCAGCATGGTGAGTTGCTCGTGGCCACGATCGACGGGTGTCGCAGTTGCCACCATGCAGCCTCCACGGCCGCACCGTGCGCGCGATGCCACGAGCCGACCGAGACGCCGGTCGACATGTTCTCCGTGGTGCGGCCGGTCTCGTTTTCGGTCGGTGCGGGTGACTCGGCCAGGTCGCTCGCCTTCCCGCATGCGCGTCACACGGACCTGGAGTGCGTTCGTTGCCACACCGATGGGCCGGAGCTCGCGGTCTCACCGGCGCTCGATTGCGCCGGATGTCACGCCGAACACCACACCACCGTGAGCGACTGCGCGTCCTGTCATGCGTCGGCACCGGTGTCCGCACATCCAGCGGCCGAGGCGCATGTGACCTGTAGCGGCGCCTCGTGCCATCAGCGCCTCCCGTTCGAGGAGGTGCCACGCACGCGTGAGCTCTGCCTGGGGTGCCATCAGACCCAACGCATGCACGAGGCTCCACGGGTGTGCGTCGAGTGCCACGTGCTCCCTCGACCCCGCCCACAGCCCGGAGGTGCGCAGTGAGGGGGCCGCGCGCGGGTGGGGCCGTTGGGTGGATGGGTCGCTGTGCGTGGATCGCGCAGTTGGCGCTGCTGATTCCCGCCACCGTCTACGCACAGGGGTATCGCGGCTGGACGTCCACGTCGGTCCAAGTCGTAGAGCTCCGCCCGATAGGGCTCGACTCGGTGCCCCGGACCGACGTCGTGACGGACGCGCAGGGCCGCTTCCTCTACCAAGGCAGCGAGGTGAGCTGCGTGCTGGTGAGCATCTGCACCGGGTATTTCGCCCGGGACGATGAGAGCACCATCGCAGCCACGCAGGACCTGGGGATCACGCTCTGGGGCTTCGGGATGGAGGGCCTCAGCTTCACCGCACACGTGCGCGGGCGCGCCCGCGGCGGCGGGGGGACCGTGTGGCCTCGGTCCGACGACGAGTTCGACGCGCTACTCGGCTACGCGCAACTCGAGCGTGGCCGGGTACGCCTGCGCGCGGGGCGCATGGAAGCGCGGTCGGGGTTGGGCTTCTCCGGCTTCGATGGCGCCAGCGCGGCGTACTCGGCGGGCACCGCGCGCGTGGAGGTGTACGGTGGCCTGAGTCTCGCGCGCGGTCTGCGCGAACCTCAGAACGAGGCCCTCCGCGGCCTCGACGGGTTCCTGCTCGACCAGAGCGTGCTGATCGTGGGAGGGAGCGCCGCCGCGAGGCCGTGGGACACCCAGATGACCGCGCGCTACCAGCGCGAGATCCTGCGGGACCGATCGAGCCTGGTGAGCGAGCGGGTCTCGGTGGACGTCGCCCGCTCCTTTCCGCGGTCCCGCCTGCACGGGTCCATCGACTACGATCTCGCCTTTCAGAGATGGGGGAAGGGGCAGGTCACGCTCTCGGTGCCGCTCCAGGAAGGGCGCTGGCTCGCCGAGGCGACGGCGCTTCGCTACCTGCCCTACTTCGATCTCTCCACCTTGTGGGGGATCTTCGAGCCCGTGTCGTACTCCGAGGTGATGGGACGACTGGGATGGTCCCCGGATGGGCGCCTCGGTGCCTGGATCTCCGCGGGGAGGCGCTCGTACGGCGACACCGAGACGACGGTCATCCTGCGGCCTATGCGCGACACGGGCTGGCGAGTCGACGCAGGCGCCCGGTGGCGCGCCGCGGAAGCCTGGATCCTGAACGGGAGCTACGTGCTCGAGTGGGGACCGGGTGGATTCCTCAGTAGTGCCGATGCATCGCTGCATTTCGAAGTCACCGACCGACTTTCCGCAACCGCGACCGCGCTCACGTTCCAGCAGATCGAGGAGTATCGCCTCGGCGAGGGGAGGGCCTTCGGTGGGGGTGCGTCCGCGGAGTACGCGTTCGGCGAGCGCGCATTCCTGTCTGCGGGCTTCTCCCTCATCCGGCATCGTGACGGCGGAAACGTGTTCACAAGCCCGTGGAACCAGGGGCGGGCATGGACCTCGCTCCGATTCGATCTGGGCCGGGACCCGGGCCTGTCGGCCCGAGGCGGTGGAGCATGAGGTCGGCACGTGGTCGCGCGACGCTGCTCGGGCTCATGTCGGTGTTACTCGCGGGCGTGGCGGTTTCGCTTCGCGGATTCCAGGAAGCGCCCTTCCCGCACGAGGCGCATCAGGGGCTCTTCCCCCTCTGCACGGGGTGCCACGAGGGGATTCCCGTCGGGGATGTCGCCGACTTCTACCCCGAGCCCGCTTCCTGCAACGGATGCCACGACGGCGTGCGAGAGGCGCGCGTCGCTTGGCAGGAGCCGAGCGTCCGCGTCGACAACGTGGCGTTCGCGCACGAGACGCACGCCGCGGAGCTGGCCGCCGAGGGCGATCCTGTCCAGGAGTGTGCGGAGTGCCACGTTCCCCCCGGGGGCGGTCGCATGGCGGTGGCGGAGGCAGTCCAGCTGCCGTCGTGTTGGGGTTGCCACGCCCACACCGCAGGGGACCATCACGTCGATGCCGAGTGCACGTCGTGCCACGTGCCCCTGGCGGAGACCGCGTTCGACTTGGCGCGTATCCAAGCGCTGCCGATGCCGGCGGATCACGAGGCTGCCTCGTTCGTCACCGAAGGACACGGCGCCTTGGTCCGTGAGGGCGTCGGCCGCTGCGTCACCTGTCACACACAGGAGCAGTGCACCACCTGCCACGTCGACGCCGACCGGGACGAGATCGCCACGTTCCCGGCGGCCCCGCCCGGCATGCAGCTGCCGCTGCGGACGGCCCACTACGACGTGCCCGCAACCCACGGCGAGCGAGACTTCCTCGAAACGCATGGGGTCGGAGCGAGCCGCGAGACTTGCGCGACCTGCCACACGTCGGACGACTGCGTGACGTGTCACGTGCAGCCGGTGCCGGCGGCCATCGCCACGCTTCCCGCGAGGTCCGAGGTCAGGGCCCCAGGGGCGCAGATCGTGGCCCGTGTGCCCGAGAGCCATGAACGCATGTTCTTCGCGGAGGCGCATACGACGCTCGCCGCCGCGAGCGATGCGTCATGTTCGACCTGTCACGTCGAGTCGTTCTGCGTCGACTGTCACGATGCTCCCATGCAGGGTGGATATCACCCCGTGGCATTCCTGTCGCGGCACGCCGCGAGCGCGTTCGGGCGGGACGCCGAGTGCTCGACCTGCCACAACACGCAGGCCTTCTGCCGCGAGTGCCACGTCGAGGTCGGGCTGGTCCCGACCGGCGGTGGGCGTCTGGGCCCGGGCTACCACGATGATGGACCCCTGTGGCTGCTACGGCACGGACAGGCCGCGCGCCAGAACCTGGAGAGCTGCGCGAGCTGCCATCGCCAGGTGGACTGCACGCAGTGCCACGGCGTGCTCGGCGCCTTCAAGGTGAGCCCGCACACGCTCGCGTTCGACGCCGAGCGCGCGTGGGCGCAGAGCCCACGCACCTGCCTCGCGTGTCATGTAGGGAATCCGCTCAACGGGAACTGAGGGGCAGCCCGGGCACTGGCTGGGCGCATGCCATAAAGCCATACTTATGGCATGATCAAGGCGACGTTTGTGCTCGATGACGCTTCCGCCGCGTACCTCGAGCGCGCCGCCGAGCGGCTTGGGATCCCGAAGAGCCAGGTCGTCCGGGAGGCGCTTCGGGTTTACGGGGAGCAGATGGGCCGACTCAGCGACGAGGAGCGTGACCGCGCGCTCGCGGCATTCGACCGCACGATCGCGGCTGTGCCAGACCGCCCGCGCCGAGAGGTGGAATCGGAGTTGGAGACGATCGCGAACGCGAGGCGGCGCGGCGGGCGCCGCACGTGATCGTTCTCGACACCTCCGTTTTGGTCGAGGCGCTCGGAGCGGGCGGATCGATGCGCGCCCCCTTTCGCAGGACGATCGCGAAGGGGCACCGCATGGTGCTCCCCACCCTAGTGCTCTACGAGTGGCTGCGCGGGCCGCGGATCCCCGAGGAGCTCGCCGCCCAGGAAGCCGTGCTCCCCTCGGACGAGGCGCTCGAGTTCGGCGTGGCCGAGGCGGAGCTCGCGTCGCAGCTCTACAAGGACGTGTCACGCGCTCGTGGCCGCGAGATCGATCTGGCCATCGCCGCGTGCGCCATGGTCTGGAACGGGGCGCTGTGGACGGTCAACCCCAAAGACTTCCAGGACATCCCCGGCCTACGACTGCATGCGTGAGGGACGGCGCGACGCGTCCCCTCAGTGCGTCAGCCCGTACACGATGTAGTTGATGCCCAAGCGGAACGCGTCGTTCGTCGGATCGACGGCGAAGTACCCCTGCGCGGCGTACTCCCAGTACTCGGCCAGATCCGAGTTGTGGTTCGCGAGCACCATGATGCGCTTCGCGGGATCGTTGTCCTCGAAGATGACGCGGTAGCTCGGCGTCACGCGCACGAGCGGGTGCGGCACATAGATGTTCTCGACGTAGAAGAACGTGTCGAAGATCGGGTGCTCGGGGCCGATCTCCACCCACTGACCTTCGGGGAGCGCCTGCGCGAGCTGCTCGGCCATGTTGTACCACTGGTCTTCCTCGAAGTCGTCGAACATGAGGAAGCCCCCCTTGAGCAGATGTTCGCGGAGGTTGGCCGCGCCTTCCGCCGTGAGGCCCCAGGTGCCCGGCTCGGAGATATAGAGGATAGGGTTGCGGAAGATCTCGCGGTCCTCGAGCTCGAAGACGTTGCTCCCACCCGTGTTCGCGCGCACGGCCGTGAACTCGTTCAGCATGACCTGCATGTTCAGGTCTGCCATCGGGTAGTCGTGGTTCCAGGCCGAGCCCCCGAAGCCGAACCCGCGAGATCTGCCCCCTGACCCACGCGGCGTGTCGTACCGGATGCGCGTGAAGGTGAACTGCGAGTTGTAGGGCACGGTCTCCGAGGCGCGGAACTGGAGCGCCCGCGTCTCGGCTGGAGCGGGCTCTGGTTGGGACACCGCAGACGGGCCCACCGACGCGGCTACGGCCAGCGCGGCCACAGCCAGCCATCCCGCGAGCGCCGGCCCGGAGGCTGCTCCCGTCACCGGGCGATCCGCTTCGTCATCGGCCTCTCCAGGTGGTTCCTGACCTCGGCAACGTGCGCCCCCGTTCCCGGTCGCACAACCAGGGCCGGTGGGGGCGTGCACGCTCCGGCCCGGTTTTCCGCATGAGAGACCAGACGGGTGCGTTCCGTGCGCCCGTGGCAACCGGCAAACGGTGGAGGTCTTCATGTCTCGTTCGATCCTGCTCGTCCTGCTCCTCGCGGCCGTCTCGGCCTGCGGCAACGAACCGACCGACCCGATCGGCACGCCCCAGGTGGCGGACGTCGACCAGTTCGTCGGCAGCTTGGGCAGTTGGGAGGCCTACTCGCCGCCGCTCACAGCGGGTGACAACGCAGCCGGTCCCCCCACGACCGTCGAAGAGGTCGTCGACAACACGACCTATGTGTGCACGGTGACGCCGCGGTCGCTCACCACCACACCCAACGAGCTCGTCATGTACGAGCCGAACGCCTCGATCATGTGGGTGGGTAATCTGATCCAGGGGGACAGCTACACCGGAGGCACGGGCTCCTTCGAGGAGCTCTCCATCCGGCAGCGCTCACCGCTCAAGATCAGCATCGATCTTCTTACGGGGAACAACTTCGCCATCGTCGACAACCCGTCGCTCACTTCGGTGCAGGCGGCGATCGGCGACCTGATCCAGCGTGCGACCGACGCCGGCCACCTCGGCGGCAGCAGCGTCGACTTCGACTCGTATCGCATGCACGCGACCATCGAGGCCATTCAGAAGGCCGGGCTGTCGGCGAAGTTCCTCCTGCAGGGAGTCCCCGTCGAGCTCGAGGCCGAGACCGGCTGGAACGTCAACGCCTCGTACAAGGGCGTGTTCGCGCACTTCACGCAGAAGATGTTCACCATCTCGATCGAGCTCCCCCAGAGCCCGTCCGCCATCTTCTCGGACGACCTCACCCCCGAGCTGCTCCAAGCGCAGATCGACGCGGGCAACATCGGGCCGAACAACCTCCCGGTGTACATCGCGAGCATCACCTACGGGCGCACGCTGTCCTACTCGCTCGTCTCCACGGATGCCGAGGCGCGACTCCACATGGCGGTCCGGGCCTCATTCGAGGGGTACGGGGCCGTATCGGGGGGCGGGTACAGCGAGCTCGACCTGCGCACCACGCTGGGCTCTGAGCACCTGCACGCGACTGCGATCGGCGGCGACGGGCAGAACGTCATCAACCTGATTCGCGAAGGGAATCTGTCCGCGTACTTCACCTCCAACCCTCCGCTCACCAGCGCGCGCCCCATCTCCTACCAGCTCAACTTCCTCGGCAACAACTCGATCGCGAAGGTCAGCGAGACGACCGACTACGACCTGCGCGAGTGCAACGAGAAGGCGGTGAGCCCGGGTCACTTCGACTTCTTGGCCGCTCAGACCATCTCCTCCGGGATTCCCTCGCCGTACACGGTGCAGAAGGGGGACTTCAACGGGGACGGACGACAGGACCTGATGATCAATCACGTGCAGAGCGGCACCAACCAGACCCGCATCGGCCTCGCCAACACGGACGGCACCTTCACCTTCGGCGCCGTGACCACGCACCCGCAGGCTTCACCGACGGGGGGCTGGGCGGACAACTACAAGCCGTACGTGGGGGACTTCGACGGGGACGGCAACGACGATGTTCTGTGGGACCGCGTGAAGAGTTCTCAGCCACGTCTCATCCATGTCGCGCTCTCGGATGGTGCGGGCGGGTTCGCGAGCTTCCTGCCGGAGGAGCAGATCGGCGTCGGGAACTGGGCGGCTCAGTGGCAGACCTACGTCGGCGGTGCGGATGCCGACGCGGACGACGACCTCTTCTTCAACTACCGCGCCGGCACCGCGAACTACACGATGCGCGCACGATCGGACGGGGACGGCAGGTTCACCATCGAGCCGGCGCGTCGCGATCACCCCGTCGCGAGTAGCGGATGGCTGGGGTACCAGACCTTCATCGCGGACGTCGATGGCGGCGCCAGGGATGACGACTTCATCTGGAACGCGACGCCGGGGGACAACCGCGTGTGGGTCGGTCAGGCCGTGGGCGACTCCATCGCATTCCGAGCCCATCAAGACATCGGTGCCGGCGGGTGGGGACCATACACCACGCACGTCGGGGACTTCGACGCGACCGGCACCGCGGACCTGATCTGGACGAACACGCAGGGGCCCACCCTCTACGTGCATCGCGCGCGAGCCTCGGGGGGGCACACCTACTCGTTCATCAACGGAGCGATCGGACAGCCCCGCGGGCAGGCGTTCGACTCGGTTGCGGCCATCGACGCCTACGTGGCCGACTTCGACAGCGACGGCAGGGACGATGTGCTCTTCAACCAGAGAGGTGCGGCCAACACCGTGATGCTCGGGTTGGCGAGTCCGACCACGCCCGGTGACTTCTCTTTCGCGACGGCGTCACAACAGCATCCCGCGACCAAGCCCTGGGCGCAGTACTCGACGCTACCGATGGACGTCACGGGGGACGCGCGCGACGACATCGTCTGGTACAGCGCGACGAGCAACCTCGAGATCGCGGTGGCCCAGTCCCGGCCCTGAGCTCGCTAGCGCTCGGTTCCCGCCCTCGAGCGCCACTCGGCCGCGAGGGCGGGTTCGTTTCGGCTCTCGTGGTAGCGTGCCGCGGCGGCGGCGACCCGCTGTACGGAAGGGGTCTCGGCTCCCATGACCACCGAGACGATGGCCCAACCCTCCGCGAGTTCCCTGATCCCCTCGGCTCCGCGCCCCATGCCGATGAGGGCCTCACCGAGCCGGGAGCGTGCGGCCCCCGTGGGTCCGTAGCTCGGGTCGACGGCGGTGAAGGTGGCCACCGCGTTGCGCAGATGCGGTTCGGCTTCGGCGTGACGGTCCGTGGCGATCAGCACCTCGGCGAGCCGCAAACGCGAGATCGCCGTGCGAGGGTGGTCGGCGCCGAAGATCTGCAACGCCATCGCGACGGCCTCGCGTGACGCGACTTCCGCGTCGTCTTGGCGGTCCGCGCCCCCGAGTGCAAGCGCGTAGTTGCCGAGCGCGATGGCGACCTCGGCGCTGGGCTCGCCGAACTCAGCACGCCGGATCGCGAGCGACTCCTCGTGCAGCGCGATCGCCTCGTTCCACTTCTGCTGATCGACGAGGATGGTGGCGAGGTTGTTGATGGTGATCGCCAGGTCCGCGGGGTCGACGCCTGGGAGACGCCGATCGATGTCGAGCGCTTCGGTGAGCAGTCCCTCGGCGGTGGCATATTCGCCGATGTCTGCGTGCATGTTGCCGAGGTTCGAGAGCGCGGACACGTACTCCGGGTGCTCGCGACCGTGAGCCCGCTCGCGCGCCGCCACCAGCTCGAACCCGCTCGCGATCGCACCTGCGGGGTCGCCCCCCTGCGCCTGGTTGGACGTGAGCATGGTGAGCGAGTTGAGCGTCAGCGTGTCTTCCGCACCGAGCGCGGCAGAGCGCAACTCGACCGCGCGCGCGAAGAGCGGCGTGGCCAGGTCGTAGCGCCCCAGCGACCGGTACGTCACCCCGAGCGCGTGCAGCACGGAGGCGTGCACCTCGGGGTCGTCCTCGAACGGCGAGTCGCGCTCGAGCCGCACCAACGTCGAGTCCGCGACGTCCTGCACGGTGATCACCCGCCCTTGGGCCTCTTCGGGGCGGGCGGAGGCCAGCATCTCGGTGATGAAGTCGCTGATCATGGTGGCGCGGCGCGCCTCCGCCTCCGCGCGGGACTGGGCGCGCGTCGCGCGTACGAACCCCGTCGTGGCCGCAGCGGCTCCCACCACGAGCGCGAGCAGTACGGCCGAGGCCGCGACCACGCCCGTGCGGTGACGGCGAGCGAACCGTGCCGCGCGGTAGCGTCGACTGGTGGGTCCCGCTTCGACGGGCTCGTTGCGACGGAGCCGCTCGAGGTCCGCGCCCAGCGCGCTCGCCGACGCGTAGCGACGCTCGGGGTCCTTCTCCAGCGCGCGCATGACGATCCAGCCGAGGTCACCCGAGAGGCGGCGCTGGAGCGCACGCGCATCCGTGCGGCGGGCACGCGCGACCCGCGCGGGGTCGTCGGCCGTCAGGAGCCGCCGGAGCGGCGTCGGCGGATCGGTGTCGCGGATGATGCGCTGCGCCTCGATCGGCCCCACGCTTCGGAGCGTGTGCGAGTCGAACGGCAGCGCCCCCGCGACCATCTCGAAGAGGATCACGCCGAGCGCGTAGACGTCCGAGCGGGTGTCCACCGGCGCCGAGCCCCCGGCAGCCTGCTCCGGGCTCATGTATTCGAGGGTGCCGATCACCATGCCGTGCGCCGTCATGGCCGCGTCGGCGCCCGAGGCCTCCACGGCTTTGGCGATGCCGAAGTCGATGATGCGCGGCACCGGCCGTCCGTCGATCTCCGAGACCAGGATGTTCGACGGCTTCAGGTCGCGATGCACGACCCCCTTCGCGTGCGCGTGTTGCACGCCGCGGCACACATCCACCACGAGATCGATGCGCTGGTCGACGTCGAGCTCGTGCAGGTCGGCGAACGTCGTGACCGCCGTCCCCGGCACCAGCTCCATGGCGAACCACGCGACGCCATCCTCTGTAGTCCCTGCATCGAAGATGCGCGCGATGTTCGGGTGCTCCATGACCGCGAGCGCCTGGCGCTCCGCGTCGAAGCGGGCGCGCGCGGACGCGCTCCTGAGTCCGCCGTGCACGACCTTGAGCGCGACCTCGCGCCGCACCGGCTCCGACTGCTCCGCGCGGTAGACCGTGCCCATGCCTCCCTCGCCGAGCAGCTCCAGCACGCGGAACGGTCCGATGCGCTCGGGGAGGGGGGCTTGGTCGCCGAGTGCGCGCGCGGCGCGAGCCACGTGTTCACCCAGCCGTTCGGTGACTGCACCGAGGGAGGTCGACTCCGCCTGGGCGAGCAGGTCGAGCGCTTCCGCGAGCAAGTCGCGGTCGTCTCCGCAGGCGCGCTCCACGAACGCACGCCGCTGGGCGGCGGGCCGCTCCATGGCGTCGCCGAGGATCTCCACGACCCGGTGGAAGCGATCGGCGTTCACGATGCGTCCCCCCGCGTCAGTTCGCGCTGGAGCCAGAGTCGCGCCACCGACCAGTCCTTGGCGGCTTTGCGGCGGGAGACGCCACGCGCATCCGCTGCCTCATCGAGCGTGAGGCCGGCGAAGAAGCGCAACTCGACCAAGTGCGCCAGGTCCTCGTGCTGGCCGGAAAGCTTCTCCAGCGCCCGGTGCAGATCGAGGATCTCCGCCACGAATGGATCGACCTCGCCCATGTCGCCATCCAGCGTCACCCGCTCCCAGCCCCCGCCGCGCTTCTGCGCGCCGTGTTCGCGCGCGTGATCCACCAGGATCTGCCGCATGGCCCGCGCGGCGCAGCCGAAGAAGTGGCCCCGGTTGGCGAACCCGACCTCGGAAGAGTCGACCAGCTTGATGTACGCCTCGTGGACGAGCGCCGTCGTGCGCAGGGTATGCCCCGCGCGCTCCCGGCGCAGGTGGCTCGCAGCCAGCTCGCGCAGCTCGTCGTAGACCAACGCCATCAAGCGCTCGCCCTGCTCGCGGTCCGACAGGTCGAGCGAGCGCAGGATGCGTGTGACCTCGTGTGGCTTCGGCTCCATGGTGGGCGAGTATAGGGAGCCCTTCCGCCGCGCGGACAGCCCCCGGCCCGGGTCGTGTCCGCCAACGCCGTGGAAGGGCAAGCGGGCATGCCGGAGGAATGGGTGTCGTCGGCGCAACCGGACATGGTGCCGTCCCTTCCCGGGTTCCAGATTCCCCGTCGATGACCGCGGAAGACTACGCCACGCTGATGGACTTCCTCGCGACGCGCTTCGCGAGGATGGACGAGCGCATGGCCCGCCTCGAGGCACGCCAGGAAGCGTTGGAGGCCCGCCAAGAAGCGTTGGAGGCCCGCCTCAGCCGCGCCGAGGTGCTGCGAGAGGCCATGCATGACGACCTTCGTCGGGTCGCCGAGGGCGTCGCGGGCGTCAACGAGCGCCTCGACCGGTTTCAGGCGGAGACGCGAGCCCGTTTTGAGGAACTTGACCGGCGCTTCGACCAGGTCGATGCCCGTCTCGAGGAGCATGACCGGCGCTTCGACCAGGTCGATGCCCGCCTCGAGGAGCAGGGCAAGCGATTCGACGGGCTCGATCGCGGGCTCGTAGGGGTTCAGGTCCAGTTCGATCGATTCGCCGTCGATTTCGGGACCGTCCAGCTCGACCACGGCGCCCGGATCGATGCCCTCGAGCGGCACCGGAGGCGGCGCGGCCCGGGAGGTTGACCCTCGCCCGCCCGGCCGTAGCTTTCCCCCCTCGCGCTCCAACGGCTTCGAGCCGCCGCGCGACGCCTCGCTAGCTCAACTGGCTAGAGCAACTGACTCTTAATCAGTAGGTTCGGGGTTCGAGTCCCTGGCGGGGCATGG